>NZ_JBHMDN010000012.1:0-318705 GCF_042431195.1 Cohnella cellulosilytica | reverse complement strand
CTGGAGGATAAGCTCTCCTACTACTGGGTTGGGCTAAAGGTAGGATACGATTATGAACTGAAGCGATGTGTTGACTATTTGAATCAATCAGCCGATCGTCTGGACGATTGCGAACGAGTGATCCTGCAAAGAGCAATTTACAGCTAGAATAAAAAGTGGACATCCCTTATTAAGTGAAGGTTGATAATAACCATATAAGGGAGAGGAGCAGGCATGGAAAGAAACTTCTACAGCGAAGAATTTAAGAAAGAGATGGTCAGGTACATGCTAGAGCAGAATAAAACGATGCTTCTTGATCGAGACTCTTGGAGAGGATTACCAAATAAAAATCAGCTGGTAAAGAAATCGGAGTATGGAACTGGAAGAAGTCTTATGCATTGACGACAGTCTGAAGCGATGGTATAGTGTATTCATTAAGCAGAGCGGAACGGCCGGCCACAGGGACGGCAACTTACGCGGATGCGAGCGAAGCAGAGTTGAGATCAGATGAGCGGAGTTGCCGTATTCGACACGCGTTATGATTTTGTCATACGCATGGCGGAAGTCGGTCAACCTAATCTTGTCTATGAACGCATCTCTGCGCGCAGAGGTGCTTTTTTGATTTTCGGCGCAGACGGCGCGATACGGCCCAAGCCGACGGGGGAGAGATAACGATGGATCAGCGGGAGCTTCAGGAAATTAAAGCAATGGCGGGACAGTACAACGTCATTCCGGTCGTGCGCAAGCTGCTGGCCGACACGGAGACGCCGATTCGGGTGTTCCAGCATCTGAGCAGGGACAAACGGGCGTTTCTGCTGGAAAGCGTCGAGGGCGGCGCGAAGTGGGCCAGATATTCCTATATCGGCACGGACCCGTTCCTCGTGCTCAAGCTTAAGCACAACGCGCTGACGTTGGAGGAGAACGGCAAAGTCGAGTCGCATACGACGACGGAGCCGCTGCAGCTGCTCAGAGAGAAGCTTCGAGGCTACCGCAGCCCTGCGCTGCCCGAGCTGCCTCCGTTCACGGGCGGGGCGATCGGATTTTTCGGTTACGACCTGCTGCAGTATTACGAGCGCAAGCTGCCGCCGCATAAGGAAGACGACCTGAACATGGACGATATGCAGTTTATGTTCTGCGATCTGGTCATCGCGTTCGACCACTTCAAGCAGCACGTGCTCGTCATCGGCAACGTCCACATCCCGGAAGGGGCGAGCGACGCGGCCATCGAAGCCAGTTACCGGGAGACGCTTAACGCCATCGACGATACGATCCGCAGAATCCAGCAGCCGATTCCGGTGCAGCCGTCGAGGAGCACGCCTCCGCAGGACCCCGAGCTGGGGGAGATTTCCTCGAACCTGACGAAGCAGCAGTTTATCGACAACGTGAACCAGGCCAAGGAGTACATCCGGGCCGGGGACATTTTCCAGGTGGTGCTCTCCCAGCGGTTCCACATCGAGACGGAGGTCGATCCGCTCCACGTGTACCGCGTGCTGAGAACGATGAATCCGTCGCCGTATATGTACGTGCTGAAGCTGGACGACGAGGTGATCGTCGGCACGTCGCCGGAGCTGCTCGTTAAAGTCGACAACGGCAAAGTGGAAACCCGCCCGATCGCCGGCACGAGGCCTAGAGGAGGTACGCCGGAAGAGGACGCGGAGCTCGAACGCGAGCTGCTGGCCGACGAGAAGGAGCGGGCGGAGCACGTCATGCTCGTCGATCTGGGCCGCAACGACCTGGGCAGAGTGTCCACGTTCGGCACGGTCAAATGCGACACTTATATGGAGATCGAACGTTACTCCCACGTCATGCACATCGTCTCGAACGTTACGGGCGAGCTGCGGCCGGACAAAGACTTCTACGACGCCTTCCTGTCGTGCTTGCCGGCGGGCACCGTCTCCGGAGCGCCGAAGCTGCGGGCGATGGAGATTATCGCAGAGCTGGAGAACGAAGCGAGAGGCGCTTACGCGGGAGCGATCGGGTATCTCGGCTTCTCCGGCAACTTGAATACGTGCATTACGATTCGGACGATCATATTCAAGCACGGCAAAGCGTACGTGCAGGCCGGGGCCGGCATCGTCTGGGATTCCGTTCCGGAGAACGAGTATTTGGAGACGCAGAACAAAGCCAAAGGAATGCTCAAGGCGATCCGCGCGGCGGAAGCGGCGTTCCCTCCGGCGGGCGCGGCCAAGCGGAGCGCCAGCGACTTCTCGCCCGTGCTGGCGGGAGACCGGCGGACGAATCTGGATTACGACTAAACGAGAGGGGATGCGAAAAAGATGAGCGAAACGATCGCGATCAGCTTGCCTCAGGCGCTCTCCAGGCTGCTGAGCGGGGACAACTTGACGAGGGAAGAAGCTTTTGACGTAATGACGACGATCATGAAAGGCGAAGCGACACCGGCGCAGATCGGCGGCACGGTTGTCGCGCTGCGCATGAAGGGCGAGACGCCGGACGAAATTCTCGGCTTCGCGGAAGCGATGCGGGCGCTCTCCAACCGGGTTGCGACGGAGCGCGAAGATCTGCTCGACACGTGCGGAACGGGCGGCTCCGGCGTGCACAAGTTCAACATCTCGACGGCGTCGGCGATTATCGCTTCGGCGGCCGGAGCAAGAGTCGCCAAGCACGGGAACCGCGCGATGTCCGGCAAAGCCGGCAGCGCGGACGTGCTGGAGGCGCTTGGTGTGAACATTAATCTGACGGCGGAGCAGGCCGCCGAATGTCTGGAGCAGACGGGCATCTGCTTTATGTTCGCGCAGCTCTATCATCCGGCTCTGAAGTATGCCGCGGCTCCGCGCAAGGAGCTGGGAGTCCGCACCATCTTCAATATGCTCGGCCCGCTGGCCAACCCGGCGAGGGCGGATCGCCAGATGATCGGCCTGTACGACCGCTCCCGCACCTCTACGGTCGCGGAAGTGCTGTCCGGGCTGGGCTTAAAGCGCGCGATGGTCGTCGGCAGCCACGACGGCCTGGACGAAATCAGCGTCTCGGCGCCGACGCAGGTGTCGGAGCTGCGGGACGGCGAGGTCGTCACTTACGACATTACGCCCGAGGAGATCGGCCTGTCGACCGTTTCCCTGAAGGCGGTGCAGGGCGGCAACGCGATGGAGAACGCGCAAATTATCCGCCGCGTGCTCGGCGGAGAGAAGAGCGCTTACCGCGACATCGTACTGGCCAACGCCGGCGCGTGCATCTACGTCGCTGGGCGCGCCGACTCGCTTAAGGACGGAGTGACCGCGGCGGCGGAGACGATCGCGTCCGGACTTGCCGCCGATAAATTGCAGCAATGGATTGCCACGACGGGAGAGCTGAGCCATGTTTCTTGACCGGATTGTCGCTACCAAGCTCCAAGAGGTAGGGACGCTTAAACAAACGCTGTCGCTGTCCGAAGCGGAGAGGCGGATTGCGGAGCTGGCGGCATGCCGGGGCTTCGAGCGGGCGCTGGTCGGCCGCAATCGCCCGGTCGGCCTGATCGCGGAAGTGAAGAAGGCGAGCCCGTCCAAAGGGCTGATCCGCCCGGATTTTCATCCCGTCAGCCTGGCGCAGGCGTACGAGCGCGCCGGAACCGACTGCATCTCCGTGTTGACGGACGTCGATTATTTCCAGGGCAGCAACGCTTACTTGACGGAAATCCGCAAGCAGGTTAAAGTGCCTTTGCTGCGCAAGGATTTTACGGTCGACGAGCGACAGATATACGAGGCGAGGCTGATCGGCGCGGACGCGATCCTGCTGATCGCGGCGATCCTGACGCCGAAGCAGCTCTCGGATTTCCATACGCTGGCGCGCGATCTCGGCCTGGACGTGCTGGTGGAGGTGCATAACCGTCCGGAGCTTGAGACGGTGCTCGAATTCGGCCAAGCGACGCTGATCGGCGTCAACAATCGCGATTTGAAAACGTTCGTCACCGACCTGAGCGTCACCGAGCAATTGATCGGCCTGATGCCGTCCGGCGTCGTCGCGGTGAGCGAGAGCGCGATTGCGACGACGGACGACGTTGCTTACGTCCGCAAGGCGGGCGCGCAGGCCGTCCTGATCGGCGAGCATTTCATGCGCCAGCCGAGCGTCGAGGACGCGGTGAACGAGCTGCTCGGACCGGCCAAGAGAGAAGGCGCGGCGCTATGACGGCGGAAAGCCGCGACGCGAACGGGAAGCCCCCGCTCGTGAAAATATGCGGTATTAAAGAAGAAACGACATTGCGGGGCATGGCGGGGCTGAGGGTCGATTATATCGGCTTCGTGTTTGCCAAGAGCCGCAGACAGGTGACGCCTGAGCGGGCGGCGCAGCTTCGGGAAGCGTCCCGGAGCGTTGCGATGGCGGGCGGCCAGCCGCCGCTTACGGTCGGCGTGTTCGTCAATCCGACGCTGGAGCAGTTGGAGCAGACGCTGGCCGTCGTCCCGCTCGATGCTGTGCAGCTGCACGGCGACGAGACGCCGGAGTTCGCGCGGGAAGTGCGCGAGCGGCTGAACGTCGACGTATGGCGGGCTTTGCCGGTGCAGGACGAGGACGATCCCTCCGCAGGGGCCGCGCATCTGGAGACATACGCGGGAGCCGTGTCCACCGTGCTGCTGGATACGGCGGGCGGGGGAACCGGGCGGACGTTCCGTTGGGACGTCATTCCGGCTTATCGGCGGGCGGCGGCAAGCAGCGGGCTCAGACTGTTCGTCGCGGGAGGCTTGTCCCCGGATAACGCGGACGAGCTCGTCGCGGCCTACCGGCCCGACGGCGTCGACATCTCCAGCGGCGTGGAGACCGACGGAGCGAAGGACAACGGCAAAATCGCCGCATTCGTAGAAAGGGTGAACAACGCATGAGTCAAGTACCGGATCAGCACGGACGCTTCGGTCCGTTCGGCGGAAAATACGTTCCGGAAACGTTAATGAACGCCTTGATCGAGCTGGAGGACGCGTACCGGAAGTATAAGGACGACCCGGAGTTTCTGGAAGAGGTCCGTTATTTGCTGAAGCAATATTCCGGCCGGCCGACGCCGCTGTATTACGCGGAGAGGCTGTCCGAGCATCTCGGCGGCGCGAAAATTTATCTGAAGCGCGAGGATTTGAACCACACCGGCGCGCACAAGATCAACAATACAATCGGTCAAGCGGTACTGGCGAAGCGGATGGGGAAGAAAAAGGTGATCGCCGAGACGGGCGCGGGCCAGCACGGCGTCGCCACGGCGACGGTAGCCGCCCTGATGGGGCTCGAGTGCAAGGTGTTCATGGGCGAGGAGGACACGAAGCGCCAGCAGCTTAACGTATTCCGCATGAAGCTGCTCGGCTCCGAGGTCGTCCCGGTTATGTCGGGGACGCGCACGCTCAAGGACGCTTGCAACGAAACGCTGCGCTATTGGGTCAGCCATGTCGACGATACGTATTATATTCTCGGCTCGGTGACCGGACCGCATCCGTATCCGATGATGGTTCGCGACTTCCAGCGCATTATCGGCCTGGAATCGCGGGAGCAGATTCTTGAAGCGGAAGGCCGTCTGCCCGACGTCGTCGTGGCGGCGGTCGGAGGAGGCAGCAACGCGATCGGCATGTTCCACCCGTTCATCGAGGACAAGAGCGTGCGTCTTCTCGGCGTGGAAGCGGCCGGCCGCGGCGTCGACACCGAAGAGCATGCGGCCACGATGACCAAGGGCCGTCCGGGCGTATTCCAGGGCTCGATGAGCTATGTGCTGCAGGATGAAGGCGGCCAGGTGCTGCCGGCGCATTCGATCTCCGCGGGGCTTGACTATCCGGGCATCGGACCAGAGCATGCGTATCTCAAGGACTCCGAACGCGCCCAGTACGTGCCGATTACCGACAAGGAAGCGCTCGACGCGCTGTCGACGCTGTCCCGCATGGAAGGCATCATTCCGGCGCTGGAATCGGCGCACGCGATCGCGCAGGTGCTGAAAATCGCTCCGATGATGGGCAAGGACGAGATTATCGTCGTCAGCCTGTCGGGCCGCGGCGACAAAGACGTGGAATCGATTATGTCGTATCTGGCGACAGAGGAGGGACAGCCGTTATGAGCGCGACGAATGCGATCGACGCCGTATTCGCGAGCCTGAAGGCAAGCGGAGAGACGGCGCTCATTCCGTTCATTACGATGGGGGATCCCGACCTGGACACGTCCGTCGCTCTGGTGCAGGCGGCGGAGGAAGCGGGAGCGCATATGGTCGAGCTGGGCGTTCCGTATTCGGACCCGCTGGCCGACGGTCCGGTCATTCAGCGGGCGTCCGAGCGCGCGCTGCGCAACCGGATCGGCCTGCTCGACTGCATGGCCGTCGCTTCCAAAGCCCGGGAGCGCGGCGTGAAAATGCCCTTCATTTTATTTACTTATTTTAACCCGGTGCTGCAGCTTGGGCTTGAGCGCTACTTCGCCCTGCTTCAGGAACACGGCTTCAGCGGGATGATTATTCCCGACCTGCCGCTCGAGGAGGATGCGGAGGTTCGCGCCTTGGCGGAAGCAAGCGGCATTCACTTGATCCCGCTCGTCGCTCCGACGTCGGAGGCCCGGGTCGAGCGAATCGCCGCCAGAGCGCAAGGCTTCGTCTACTGCGTCTCCTCGCTTGGCGTCACGGGCGTGCGTTCCACCTTCCACGAGGGCATCGACGCGTTCCTCGCTTCGGTGCGCCGGGCGTCCAGCGTGCCGATCTGCGTCGGCTTCGGCATCTCCAGCCGCGAGCAGGCGGAACGGTTCGCCGGCCAGTGCGACGGCGTGATCGTCGGCAGCGCCATCGTGCGGCAGATCGAAGAAGCGCTGCCGCTGCTTGCTTCCGGGGACGCTTCCGAGCGGGAGCGGGGCCTTCGGGACGTACGCGAGTTTATCGCCGAGTTGAAGCCGCGCGTCACGGCCTGATTCTTTTACGGAAAAAAAGCGTACAGACATCTGTACAGCACCGCGTTGGTGTGTCACAATAGAAGCACTATAATCTTACGGAGCGACTGGTGCCCCGCCGCGGCGGAGCATGCTGCGCTCCGTTTGCCGTATCTCAGGAGGGACAACGATGCAACCGAAACCGAATATTGTCCACTTGCCGGTCTATCAGCCGGGCAAGCCGGTAGAAGACGTGAAGAGAGAATTGGGCTTGACCGAGGTCATCAAGCTGGCATCCAACGAGAATCCGTATGGCTGCTCGCCGAAAGCGAAGGAAGCGATCGCCCGCGAGCTCGAAAATATGAGCATTTACCCGGACGGAGCCGCCGTGGAGCTGACCAACGCTCTGGCCAAGCACCATGCGGTGAATCCGGATCAAGTTATTTTCGGAGCGGGCTCCGACGAGATCATTCTGATGATTTGCCGCGCGTTCCTGCAGCCGGGGGACGAGACGGTGATGGCGGACCAGACGTTCCCGCAATACAAGCACAATGTGACGATCGAGAACGGGAAGTCGATCGAGGTGCCGCTGAAGGAAGGCACGCACGACCTCTATTCGATGCTGGAGCGGGTGAACGAGAAAACGAAAATCGTCTGGATCTGCAACCCGAACAACCCGACGGGAACGATCAATACGGCGGACGAGGTCGAATGGTTCCTCTCCAAGGTGCCGGGACACGTGCTTGTCGTGCTGGACGAAGCTTACTGCGAATACGTCGACGATCCTTCCTTCCCGGACGGATTGAAGCTGCTGCAGAAATACCCGAACGTGATTCTGCTCAGAACGTTCTCCAAAATTTACGGACTCGCTTCGCTGCGTATCGGCTACGGCATTGGACGCCCGGACGTTATCCGCAGCATCAATCAGGTGCGCGAGCCGTTTAATACGTCCCGGATGGGGCAGGCGGCTGCGCTGGCGGCGCTGCAGGACGAAGCATTCATCTCGTTCTGCCGCGAGGAGAACAGGAAAGGGATCGCCTTCCTTAACCGCGCGTTCGAGGAGCTGGGCTTAAAGGCTTTCCCGGCCCACGGAAATTTCATTATGGTCGACGTGCAAAGACCGGGCCAGGACGTGTTCGAGGCGCTGCTGCGCAAAGGCGTTATCGTAAGAGCGGGACATCAGCGCTATCCGACGAGCGTTCGGATTACGGTCTGCAGCCAGGAGCAGAACGAGAAAGTCATCGCCGCTCTGACCGCGGTGCTGCAAGAAATCGCGGTAAAGGTGTGAGGGTATGAGCGGGGAGTTTAGCGACTTTACGGATTTCGACGCCGCGAATCCGATCCGGATCGCCGTGTTCGGCGTCGGCCTGATCGGCGGCTCGCTGGCGCTGTGCTTCAAGGGCAAGCCCGGCGTCCATATCGTCGGCCATTCGGTGAATCCGGCGTCGATCGAGAAATATGTGGCGCTGGGCGTCGTCGATACGGCTACGACCTCCCTGGAGGAAGCGGCGAAGGACGCGGATTTTATTTTTCTGTGCGTGCCGGTCGGGCGGCTGGAGGAATACGTGGACGAGCTGTCGCGTCTGCCGCTTAAGCCGGGCTGCATCATCTCCGACGTGGGCAGCACGAAGGCGTCCGTCGTACGCCATGCCGACAAGCTGGGCTTGAGCGGCGCCGTCTTTATCGGAGGACATCCGATGGCGGGCTCTGAGCGCTCCGGCGTCGAAGCGGCCAGCCTGTACTTGCTGGAGAACGCCTATTACGTGCTCACGCCGACGGCGAGTACGCCTCCCGAATCCGTCGGCAAGCTGGAGCGGCTGCTCAAGCATACGCGCGCGCACATCGTCAAGACGGACGCCGTTCAGCACGACGACATCGTCGGCGCGATCAGCCACCTGCCGCATATGATCGCCGTAGCGCTCGTCAATCAGGTTGCCGGCTATAACGAGTCCAACGAGTTGTACATGCGGCTTGCTGCGGGCGGTTTTCGCGACATTACGCGCATCGCTGCGAGCGATCCGATCATCTGGCGCGATATCCTGCTGAGCAATCGCGACGTGATGCGGAAGCTCGTGCGCGACTGGCAGGACGAGATGGAGCGTTTCGCCGCGCTGCTGGAGCGGGAGGACGGCGAAGGCATCGCCGAGCGGTTCCGCTCGGCCGGGGCTTTCCGCAGCCAGCTGCCGGAGCGGCGCAAAGGCATGATCACGCCGCTGTTCGAATGCTACGTCGACGTGCCGGACCATCCGGGCATCATCGGCAAAATCGCCACCGAGCTCGGCCAGGAGAAGATCAACCTGAGCAACCTGCAGATTATCGAGAGCCGGGAAGACGTGCCGGGCATTATGCGGCTGTCTTTTAAGCAGGAGGACGACCTGGATCGGGCAACGTCGCTGCTGAAATCGCTCAATTACGAAGTTCATATGTAATCCGTTCGTTAAGGAGCGTTCCTTAGCTGCGCATCATCGGCTTGTGCCGATTTTGCCGCGGCGGGGACGCTTTTTTTGCTCGTGCGCAGGACAGTCCAATTTGAAATTTCCCTATCGGGCTCTTATAATGAACGAAGAATTCGCACTCATCCGCGCAGGAGGGATCGTTATGTCCGAACGCAAACTGTTTGTCGATTACGATCAATACGAGAAGGGAACCAAAATCGTAGATTTAATAGAGAAGCTGGCCGACAGCCCCGAGAGCTTGCAGCTTGAAAGTCTCGTCATCGGGGACTGGGGCGGCGCGTACGAGAACGATTCCAGCGAAGCGGTCGAGGCGCTTGTTCGCTTGAAGGACCGTTTCCCGCAGCTGCGCAGCTTGTTTATCGGCGATATGTCTTACGAAGAATGCGAAGTCTCCTGGATCAACCAATCCAATATCGGTCCGATTCTGACCGCTTATCCCGAGCTGAAGTCCTTGACGATCAAAGGAAGCACAGGTCTCGGCCTCGATCTGGCCCGCCACGACAAGCTGGAGGAGCTTGTCATTATTTGCGGCGGATTGGGCAAAGAGGTTATCGCCAGCATCAGCGAAGGCAGCTTCCCCAACCTGAAAAAGCTGGAGCTGTATTTGGGCGTCGAGGACTACGGCTTTGACGGCAGCCTGGAAGACATACTCCCGCTGATTGAGCCCGGCAAGTTCCCTCAGCTTGCTTATCTCGGCCTCAAGGACAGCGAAATTCAGGACGAAATCGCCATTGCCGTCGCCAACGCTCCGATCCTCGACCAATTGCATACGCTGGATCTTTCCATGGGCACCTTGTCGGACCGGGGGGCCGAAGCCCTTCTGCAGAGCGAGAAAATCAAGAAGCTGGAGTTTCTGGATTTAAGCCATCATTACATGTCCGATAAAATGATGAAGCGTTGGCAGCAGTCGGGCATCAAAGCGGATATCAGCGATCATCAAGGCGACGCCGACGAAGAGGATTACCGCTATCCTTCCCTGACGGAATAGCGATGAAAGCGATGATCCTCGTCGGCAATTCCGGCAATAGGAGAACAAACGGGCTGCAGGCGGCAAGAGCGAGGCTGGGGCTGCCCCCGGCCTTGGTTCTGGATTATATCGATCTGCTGCAGGGACGGGCGTCGTTGCGTTCGCTTGTCGGGCGGTCGCGGAGTACGACGGATGAACCGCCGCTGCTGCGGATTGACGCGCCGGGGGAGCATTTTGAAGTCGAACGCGAGCTGATTGCGCTGGGCGCATCCGATTCGGATCACCCCGACTTAAGCGACATCGACGATCGCTGGCTGAAGACGGAGGACCAGGAGCCTTTTCAGCCCGTCTCGTCCCGGACGGCTCGCAGCATGAAGGAAATCAGGGGCAAGCTGTATCATCCTTCTCAATGGTTTCGTGGGTACTGCCGGCTGTTGTCGCTCCTGGAACGGGAAGCCGGACAATTGTGGCGTGCGCCGTGTTGGATGAACGCTCCCGAGGAGATCGCGGCAATGTTCGACAAGCGGCATACGCATCGGGTCCTGTCGTCGGCCGGATTGCCGGTCCCGAGGAGATTGGCCGCCCCGGAGGCGCTCCCGAATTACGAAGCGCTGCGCGAGGTTATGGATGGCGAAAGGGTGCGCCGGCTGTTTGTTAAATTGGCGACAGGCTCGGGAGCCTGCGGCGTGATTGCTTATCAAGTAAACCCGATTACGGGGGCGGAGTCGGCGGTGACGACCATCGGCGTCGAAAACTACGCCTCCCGGCCTCCGTTGTTTTATAACGTCAAGAAGCTGGTGAACTACACCGAGCCGCGTTCCATCCGTCAAATCGTCAATTGGCTTTTGGGGCATGGCGCTCATGTGGAGCAGTGGATTCCCAAAGCCGCATACCGGAATCGCACGTTCGACATTCGGCAGCTTGCGGTGTCCGGCCGAGCTTGTCACAGCATTGCCCGGGCAAGCCAGACGCCGATCACGAATTTGCATCTCGACAGTCAGCGCTTGAGCTTGGAGGAGGCAGGGGTGTCCGACGAGCTGCGGGCAGTCGTTCGTCAGTGCGCCGAACGGACGTCGGCGGCGTTTCCGCGCTCCGCCGTGGCCGGCATCGATATCTTGTTAAGCAGCGGTTCTTATCGGCCCTACGTGCTGGACGTGAATCCGTTTGGAGATTTGCTCTATAATTGCTATTACGAAGGATTGGATCCTTACGAATGGGAAATGAAAATAGGTTCAACATGAATGAAATCGTCGGCAGCCACGATCTGCTCATGATCACATTGGATACGCTGCGCTACGACGCGGCCGTCATGGAGGAGATGAACTGTCCGAATCTGTGCGGCGGCGGCCATTGGGAGCTGCGGCATACGCCGGGCAGCTTTACCTATGCGGCGCATCACGCCTTCTTTGGCGGATTTCTGCCGACTCCGGCGACAACGGACAAGTCGGAGCACGTGCGCTTGTTTCATTCGAAGAATACGGGCTTAAAGACGCATCCGTACACCTGGCAATTCGATTCGACGGATCTCGTATCCGGACTGCAGGCGGAAGATTATCGTACCGTTTGTATCGGCGGCGTTATCTTTTTCACCAAAAAGGTTCCGCTGGCCAAAGTGCTCCCCGGTTATTTTCAGGAAAGCTATTGGCGAATGGCCTTCGGCGTGACGAACCCGCGCTCGACCGAGCATCAGGTCAATCATGCGATCAAGCTGCTGCAAAATACGGATCAGGCTCAGCGCCTGTTTCTGTTTATGAACGTGTCGGCGATTCACGGACCGAATCATTATTTTGTGCCGGGAGCGAAAGTGGACTCGGTGGAGACGCAGCGTGCGGCGCTCCGGTATGCGGACGGCGAGCTTGGGCGGTTGTTCCAGGCCTTCAGGGAGCGGGAGCGTCCCGTATTTTGCATGGTGTTCTCCGATCACGGCACCGCTTATGGCGAGGATGGCTATCACGGGCATCGGCTGGCGCATGAGGTCGTGTGGAACGTGCCTTATCGGGAATTTATTTTGTAAGGGGAGGGGATTGGGATGAGCCATGTGGACAGCTTGCGCAGTTGGAAGGATCATCTGATCTCGGAGCCTTATCGCTCTTACCTGTACTCTTATCCTCACAAAACGGCCTACCGAACGCTGGAAACGAAGCTGCCGCTTGCCGAGCTGTGGAGCCGCGAGCTGGCGGATACGTTCTTTTTATATATGCATATTCCTTTTTGCGGAGCGCGCTGCGGCTTCTGCAATCTGTTCACTTTGCCCGACAAGAGAGCCGATGTGCATGCCGAATATGTCGATGCGCTGGCCAGACAAGCGGAACAGTGGGCGCCGTTCATTCAGAGCAAGCCGATCGCCAGGTTTGCCATCGGCGGCGGAACGCCGACTTTGCTCGCGCCCGATCAGTTGGACCGGTTGTTTCATATCGCCCAGCACGTCATCGGCATGGACCCGTCTCAAGCCTCGATCTCGGTAGAAACGTCTCCCGAGACCGTAACGCCCGAGCGTTTGACCATTTTAAAAAGCAGGCAAGTGGATCGGGTCAGCATGGGCATTCAAAGCTTTGTCGCGTCCGAAGCGGAAGCGATCTATCGCCCGCAGAAGCCGCAGGAGGTGGAAAGGGCGCTGGAGCTGCTCAAGCAGCGGCAATTCCCGATTCTGAATCTGGATTTGATCTACGGGCTTCCCGGTCAAACCCTCCAATCCTGGCTGTATTCGTTGGAGCGGGCGCTGTCTTACGAGCCGGAGGAAATCTTTATCTATCCGCTGTACACGCGCGAGCATACGATTGTGAAGCCGGAGCAGATCCGGAAGAGCGGCGAGGACCGGCGGCTGGAGCAGTATCAGGCGGCGCGGGAGAAGTTGCTGGCGCAGGGGTATACCCAGTATTCGATGCGCAGGTTCGCCAAAGCGGAGGCCGGTTCGGACAAAGCGCTGCTGTCGTACGGCTGTCACGACGAAGGCATGATCGGGCTCGGCTGCGGCGCGCGTTCTTACACGAACTCCGTCCATTATTCCTCGCGCTACGGCGTAAGCCGCTCCGCTACGGCAAGCATTATCGCCGATTACGTCGCTGCGACCGATTACACCTGTGCCGATTATGGCATTGTGCTCGGCAAGGACGACCAACGGCGCCGCTTTATTCTGAAGTCGCTGCTTCATACGGAAGGCTTGGCGCTGGACAGCTACGCAGAGCGGTTCGCAGCGCCGGCTCTCGCCGATTATCCCGAGCTGAATCTGCTGCTGGATACGGAGCTGGCCGCGATCGAGGGCGGGGCGCTGCGGCTGACGCCGGAAGGGCTGATGTATTCCGACGCGATTGGCGACTGGTTCATCTCGCCGGAAATCCGGGCGCTTATGGAAAGCTGTGTCGTCTCATGAACGCGACGGTTTATTTTCGCGGGAGCTTAAGCTCCTGCAATTACGACTGCCCGTATTGCCCGTTCAGCAAAAACATCGACAGCCGGGAAACGTTGGCCAAAGATCGTCTGCAGGTTCAAACCTTTGTGAATTGGGTAAGAAATCAAGCGAAGAACGGACATCGGTTGTCCGTGTTTTTTAATCCTTACGGCGAAGGGCTCACGCATCGCTGGTACAGGGAAGCCATGATTGAGCTGTCGCATATGCCGCACGTTCGCAAAGTCGCAATCCAAACCAACCTGTTCGCCAACCTCGATTGGACGGCCGAGCTCAATCCGGCGACGGCTGCATTTTGGGCCACCTACCATCCCGGTCAGACGCAGGAAGCGCGATTTTTGCGGCAATGTCGTGAACTTTATGGGCGGAAAATTCCGTTTAGCGTAGGCTGTGTCGGCGTCAAGAGCGCGTTTGGTCCGATTTCTTCGATCAGGGAGGCGCTGCCGGAGGAGGTCTATTTGTGGGTGAACGCTTTTAAAGATCAGGCCGATTACTATTCGGACGAAGATCTGGCATTTTTAACCCGTATGGACCCCCATTTCGCGCTGAATGCGCAAAATTATGACAGTCTGGGCAGGTCGTGCCGCGCCGGGCAGCAGGTGTTTTACGTTCAGGGAGACGGCCGCGTGAAGCACTGCTACAAGGATCGTCAGGTGATCGGGAATTTGTACAGGGACGGCCTGGAGGGAATAGCCCAAGAGCGTCCGTGCCGCATGAAGCAATGCGATTGTTATATTGGCTATATCCATATGGAAGGGCAGCCGTTCGAATCCGTTTACGGAGTCCGCGTGCTCGAACGAATCGCTTTGTTGCAGAGGGGGAGCCGCAGTTGGGATTGCGCGCATTGGCCGGGCCAGGAGTAGAGACAGGGTTAACGGGGCTTTCCAGCTTGGGGAGGACGACAACAATATGGTTGACGGGACTTCCCTGCTCCGGGAAAACGACAACGGCATTGGCTCTTACGACAGCGCTTCGGGAAAGAGGCGTTAAGGTCGAATGTCTGGATGGCGACGAGCTTAGACGCAAAATTGGACGCGAATTGGGGTTCGGCAGGGAAGATCGCTTGGAAAACATTCGCCGCGCCGTCTACGTCAGCAAGCTGCTGAACCGCAACGGGGTTACGACGGTCGTCTCGATGATCGCGCCCTTTGCGGAAATGCGCGAATACGCCAGGGCCGAGTTGGATTCCTATGTTGAAGTGTACGTGCATTGTCCGTTAGAGGAATGTGTTCGCCGAGATGTCAAAGGTCTGTATGCAAAAGCGATTAAAGGCGAGATAACGGCCTTCACCGGAATTTCCGACGTTTACGAGCCGCCGACCCATCCGGAAATCACCATCCATACGCATATCAACCCGGTCGAGTCCAATGTGCGTCACATTTTAGACTACCTGCTGCACACCGACTCAAACACAAATGGGAGCTAACTGGCTCACATCGGCTCAAGTAACAAATAGAGGCTAACTGACGCACATTGGCTCAAGTAACAAATGGGGGCTAACAGGTGCATATCGACTCAAGTGACAAATAGAGGCTAACCGGCGCACATCGGCTCAAGTAACAAATAGAGGCTAACTGACGCACATTGGCTCAAGTAACAAATGGGGGCTAACTGTTGCATATTGACTCAAGTAACAAACAGAGATTAAATGGCGCACAATTGACTAATCCAATAGCAGTTAACTGGGTGGTGAGGGGGCTCCGCGTTTGAGGGAGTTCGTGTTTACAAATGAAGTTGGGAGCGTCTACAGGGTTTCAGGTACGGGCGATAAGCCCGTCGTGCGGTCTTATGAGCTCGGATGGGGCCCGGGAGTAGAGAATAAGCCCGTCGTACGGTCTTATAAGCCTGGATGAGACCGGAGTGTAGAGAATAAGCTCGTCGCACGATCTTATGAGCTCGGATGAGGCCCGGGTGTAGGAGATAAGCCCGTCATGCGATCTTATACGCCCAGATGTGGGCCGAGTGCAAGGGATAAGCCCGTCGTACGGTCTTATGAGTCCGCCCCCTGGAACGTCGAGGTACGCAGATGCCAATATAAGAAGAAGCACCTGACTCACATACAAGGTGTAGGCTGAAAAATGGACAAAAAAAACCACCCCGGAGGGTGGCTGCACATTGTGCAAGGATTGGATAGGAGTGGAGAGAAACCATACTGTACTTTTATTATATGTATTCGTTTTCATTTTGTCAATAAGCGCTTTCATTTTATTTTTAAGCGGTTTCAAGGGGAGGGAATCGAGGTTGCGTGCGATAAATCGGAACCGTAAGTTACTTCAATATGGGTTCGGTAGCAGGGGACGAGAAGCCGTACACGATTTCAAGCGGCATACAATAACGGTGATTCCCCAATCTGCACGCAGATCCGAGGCGGCAATTAGCGGCGATCCCAAATACGCACACAGATCCGAGGCGGCAATTAGCGGCGATCCCAAATACGCACACAGATCCGAGGCGGCAGTTAGCGGCGATCCCGAATACGCGCACAGATCCGAGGCGGCAGTTAACGGTGTTAACGGAGATCCCCAATCCGCGCGATCCTCCATTGCGGGGAATTCGATGCCGCAATTCTGCACGTTTGCCGCAGGCGAGGCATATATTCATTCGAGCGAATGAAAAATATAGCCGATCGTCCGACATTTTTGAGAAATTTTTAAGCCCACAAGGGGCTTTGGCTGTGTTACAATAGCATATAGTATATGTAAAATACTGGCTTGTAAACATTCAATGCGCCTTCGAGCGCAACTTTTTCGTTTTTGGCCGGTACAATGATGATAGAACGCCGGCTGCGAACGTTCACCCTGAACAGGGGGAGGGTCGCGGGAAATGATGACCGATTCCCAGTTGATACGGGAAATCAAGGACGGTAACGTCGAATTATACTCGATGCTGATGGGGAGATATCAGAAGAAGATCCTTTCTTTTGTCTACCACATGCTGAAGAGCGCCAAGCTGGTAATTTTGGCGGAAGATTTGTGTTCCGAAACGTTCTACAAAGCCTATCGAAGCTTACACTCCTTCCGGGAAGTGGATGCGTCCTTTTCAACATGGCTTTATACAATTGCACGCAATACCGTCCTCAGTGAACTGCGCAAGCAGAAAGCGGCGCACCTGTCACTGGACGACTCCACATACATACCAGCCGCTCCTTTGGAAGAGGCGCCCGAGCAGCGATTGCTGCGCAGCGAGAAGGTTTCCATGGTAAGAGACGCGATCAACAGCCTGCCCGAGAAGCAGCGTTCCGCGCTCATTCTCAGAGAGTACGACGGAATGGATTACCAGGAGATCGCCAACATTCTCGGACAGACGGTCAGTTCCGTCAAATCGTTGCTATTTCGGGCCCGGGCCAGCGTGAAGACGCAATTGGAATCCTATTTTGCAGAACCGGCCATGATGAAGGAGTACGAGGAGATGAAGCTGCGATGAAATGCGAAGAAGCCGCGGAATGGTTCGGAGTTTACCGGGATTTGCCCGAAGATTCCGCCGATAAGCTCGCCGTGGATTTGCACGTGCAAAGCTGCAAGGACTGCGAAGAGGAGTTTCGCATCTGGGAAGAGAGCGCTCTGCTCATCCACGAGCTGCCGCTGGACGGAGATCAGGACGACGTGCCGATCTCTCCGGCCCAGATTAATCAGAAAGTAATGGACCGCATCTACACTGAGCAAAGCTGGTACATGCCGGCTACGCGGCGGACGTACGCCTTCTCGTTTCTGTTCCGGAAACGGGTGGCGGGCGTGCTGGCGGCGCTGCTCGCGCTGTTCGTCTGCGGTTTTCTATATGCTGCGTTCGGCAACGGGGGAATGAGCGACAAGTTTGCCGGCAGGGAATCGGCCAACGCGTTTGCCGCGAGCCATCAATATGGGAACGATATTCGGCTGGATATCCCCGTTGCGAGCTTAAGCGACCCGATTATTCTCAACGTGTCTCCCGCGGTGCCCGAGTATTGGATCGCCTTCTCGATTGTCGGAATGATTATGACGCTGCTGATTCTGAATTGGTTTTCCAGGGTGCGCTCATGAACGAAGCTGTACGAATCGGTTGGGTCCGTCACGGCATCACGGAGTGGAATCAGCGGGGGCTTATCCAGGGCGTAACCGATATTCCGCTTAGTCCGGAAGGCTTGCGGCAAGCCGGGCTGCTGGCCGAGCGGCTGCATCGGGAGAAGGACCGGTGGGACGGCGTTTATTGCAGCGACCTTCAGCGCGCCGAACGGACCGCGGAAATTTTGGCAGCCCGGCTCGGCATACCGCTTGTTCGGGACGCGAGGCTGCGGGAAAGATCGTTCGGCGAAGCGGAGGGCACGACGTTGTCCGAGCGGCTCGAGCGATGGGGCGAGGACTGGAGACGGCTTGTGCCCGATCAGGAGAGCGACGATTCGGTGCGGGAGCGGGGCCTGGCTTTCGTTCGCGAGCTGGCGGAGAAGCATCGGGGAGAAGCCTGGCTGGTCGTTACGCACGGCAGCTTCCTCGCGAGAATACTGCAGGCGCTCTGCAAGGGGCTGGACGACTCACACCTGCTCAACGTGTCCTTGACCGTGCTGGAGCGGCAGGGGGACGAATGGGAGCCTTTGCTTCACAATTGCACGAAACATTTGACGGAAGAAGAGACGTTGATTCATCCATAACGGGAAATATCGCGGCAGAGCTGTCCTCAGGGGCGGCTCTGTTTTCGTAAACGAAGGGTCCCATCCTTAAGGCGAGCGCGTCCGTAAACGAATCGGAAGATGAATCCTGCTCGGCCGTCTCCACGTTTAAGACTTTGATTCCGCGACAATACTGAACAGTAAATCCTCCAGAAGGGGGAATGTCGAATGAATTTGGCCGACATGCTCTGTTACGCGGACATCGCCGAATTGAAAAAAATCGCCGATACGTACGAATGCTCCAGCGCAAGCCATTCCAAGAACGAACTGATTCAGACGATTCTGGCGACCGTTCAGCGAAGGGACGTCATCGAGTCGCGGATTCGGGAAATTTCCGGCAACGATATGCGATTCCTGAACTCTCTCGTATTCGAGAACAGGACCGCCTACAGTCTGGAAGAACTGAAAGCGAGGGCGCTGGACAAGTCGGGCCAGGCAGCGGCTTCCGCCGCCGCCGTTCCTGACGAGCCGGCGGTCCAGCGCAAGCCCCGTTCCCGCAAAGCCAAAAGCGAGGTCCAGAAGCCGCCGCCGGGGCCGGAGGAGATCGCGCGGATGTCCATCTCGAGATTCAAAAGCTTCGGCTGGCTGTTCAACGGCGTCTCGCAGCAGACCCGCACTTTGTTTCAGGTGCCGGAAGATATCCGCTCCCGACTGTGCGACGTTCTGGAGAGGCGATATAAGGAAAGCCTGGTCTATACGGACGAGCCGCTTGCTTATCGCGACGAACGGAGCCTGCTGGCCGAGGATGCGGAGCATTTTCTCCGATTCGTCAGAAGCAACGTCGTTCCGCTCACAACGGAAGGCGTCATGTACAAGCGGCAAATCGCTCAGGCGCTGGATCTGCTTGCGGTCGTCGAGCCGCCGCCGACAAGGGCGGGCTGGCGTTTCGGCTATGGCCGTCATTTTCGGGATTATCCCGATCGCTTCTCGCTGCTGTACGACTTCGTGTATTACGAAGGGCTGATCGCGGAGAACGACGGCAGCCTGACGCTTACGCCGACCGGTCTCGATGCGGCAAGCGGACTTGTCAAACCCGACCCGGCTAAAATCTATCGGTTCTGGATGCGGCTGTACAAAGGACCGATTCCGAATTTGACCTCCCTGGTGCAGTGGATCGCGAGGCTCTCCGCCGACTGGGTGACGATCGAATCGCTTCGCGAAGCGCTGCAGCCGCTTATTCGTTCCTATTATTACGATACGGAGGCGAATATTTTCGAGCAGCGGATTTTGCGAATGCTGATGCATCTGGGTGTGATCCGCTGGGGGGAAACGGCTCTCGGCCAACAGGTCGTCAGAGCGACGCCGCAAGGACTCGCGCTCGTCTCGGGACAGCCGCTTGCTTACGAGGATACGCTTCAATTGGAGGCGGGCGCGAACAAGCCTCGCGGCGGATAGGCAAAGGTACATTGATCGTCAGGGGAGGGCTATCGTCTTGAACGGGGTCGTCACCGCTGAATATGCTTTAGTGGGAGCCGATGCGCTCGCAGCCGAACAACCGGAGGTGCAACGAATGGACAACATGAAAGTCGCCTACGAGACGATGCTGGGATTGGCGGCAGAAATGGTCCTGGACGAAGCGCTGCGCAATTACCGGACGGAGAAAATATACAACGCAATCGATAACGCGCTCGCGCAAGGTGACGTAGAATCGTTTCGGCGCTTGACCGACGAATTGAAGGCTATCCAGGAATAGCCGGCCGATTCGCCGGCCGCGTCGAGGAACCGCAACAAAGTCGCGAAGACCCGGCCCTTGGCGGCCGGTTTTTTTGCGATCGGCCGGGAGTCCGTACGCCGGTCCGATCCATCCAAACCAGGGCGAATCGCCTCCCGCAAACCCACGTATTTCCGTCTCAAGATCGCCGATCCGGCTCGTTTCGGCCGACAACCGAAGAGGCGTCTTTCCTTGTCCGCCGTTTTGGAGTACGATGAATAGAAGAGCAACAAAGAGAGGAGCGAGCATGAGCGAATGAAATTCAGCGAGATCGACCCGCAGAGCTGGCCCGAGCTGCAGCCGTATTTGGATACGTGCCTGCTGCCGTTGTCCGGCTTGACCGGCGAGGAGTCGCCGTCGGAAGCGACGGAGAAGGTCGCCCGGACGGGAGACTGGCTGGCCCCGCTGGAGGAAGCTTTCCGCGGACGCACGGTCACGATGCCGGCCTATCATTACGGCGCGGACAGTCCCGAGCATATCCGGAAAGTCAACGAGCTGATCGCGTCCTGGAGGGCGGGCGGCTTTCGTTACGTCGTTCTGGTATGCGGACAGCCGCTGGAGCTGCCGGGAATCGACGCGGATCTATACGTGCGGCCCGCCGCGGCGCCGGACGAGCCGGACGAGCAGGCGATCGTCCAAGCGGTCGCGGGTTTGTGGCGCAGCCGGGCGAAGGCGGCGACCTGACGTCCCTCCGGAAAACGGCCGGCCAACGAATAGGCTGGCAGCATAGGGTAAACAATAGTCAGGCGCGAGCTGTTGAGGATTTGTGACAAAAGAGGAAATGTGACAAAATGAGAACATTTTAGTTGCGCAAGTCTCCGTTGCACGGGGAAACCCCCGCCCCTATTCTTGACGCTCCATAGCGCGTGGGCTATTATAGTTATGTCCTTGTGAACAAAATGTTAAAGTCCGTATCGGACGCGAGATTGGTGTGGCAAAGGGGGTAGAACGAATGGACCACAATGAGCAGCAAGAAACCGCGCACAAACCGGTCAAGCGCAAAGAGATGTCGAGACGCCAGTTTCTGTCCTACACGCTTGGCGGAGCAGGAGCCTTCATGGCGGGCGGAGCCGTACTACCGATGATCCGCTTTGCCGTAGATCCTATATTGCAGAAGAAAGAAAAAGGCGGATTCGTCAAAGTCATCGAGGAAAGCAAAGTGACGAGCGAGCCTACGGAAGTCAAGTTCAAGATTCACCAGGTAGACGGCTGGTACGAGAGCGATCCGAAGCTTGCGGCCTGGATTGCCAAGGACGACCAAGGCAACGTTTTCGCGCTGTCCCCCGTATGCAAGCACCTTGGCTGTATGGTAAGCTGGGGCGGCGAAGAAGCGCCTAACGAATACCACTGCCCGTGCCACGGCGCGCGCTACGACAAAGACGGCAAAAACCTGAAGGTTGCGCCGAAGCCGCTCGACGAATACGAAGTCAAAACGGAGAACGGCTGGGTATACCTCGGACCGATCGATCCGAATAGTCGCGTTTAGAAGGAGGGCGTTTCGTCCCATGTTCAAAAACATGTACAACTGGATTGACGAACGTCTCGATATTACGCCGATGTGGAGAGACATCGCCGACCATGAAGTGCCCGAGCACGTCAACCCGGCGCATCATTTCTCCGCTTTCGTTTATTGTTTCGGCGGATTGACGTTCTTCATCACCGTCATCCAGATCCTTTCGGGGATGTTCTTGACGATGTATTACGTCCCAGACATCATTAACGCGTATTACAGCGTTGATTACCTGCAGCATCAAGTCGCTTTCGGCGCGATCGTGCGGGGAATGCACCACTGGGGAGCAAGTCTCGTTATCGTTATGATGTTCCTACATACTCTTCGCGTTTTCTTTACGGGCTCGTACAAAGCGCCGCGCGAGATGAACTGGGTTGTCGGAATGTTGATTTTCTTCGTCATGTTGGGCCTCGGTTTTACGGGCTACCTGCTTCCGTGGGACAACAAAGCGTACTACGCGACGAAGGTAGGTCTGGAGATTGCCGGTTCTGTGCCTTTCTTGGGGGACTACATTAAGGAGCTTATGAACGGCGGAACGATCGTCGGCGCGCAGACGCTGACCCGTTTCTTCGCGATCCACGTGTTCTTCCTTCCTGGCGCGCTGCTCGCACTGCTTGCCGGACACTTCTTTATGATTCGAAAACAGGGCATTTCCGGGCCGCTGTAAGAGAGGGGAGTGACTAGCAATGGCACATAAACATGATCCAAACGAGAAGGTCGTATTCGTCGGAGATTCTCGGATTCGGAAACGGGATTATTCCAACGTAACGCCTCCGGACTATACGGCATTTCCGGGCAAATCCGAAGCCTTCATCCCGAACTTCCTGCTGAAAGAATGGATGGTCGGCGTTGTCGTGCTTGTCGGATTTCTGACTCTGGTTATCGCCCACCCGGCTCCGCTCGGTTACCCGGCGGACCCGCTGAACAGCGCGTTTATTCCGATGCCGGACTGGTACTTCCTGTTCCTGTATCAATTGTTGAAATATCCGTACGCCTCGGGTGATTACATCGTGCTCGGAATTCTCGGCTTGTCCGGCATTCCGTTCATCGCCCTGCTGCTTGCCCCGTTCCTCGATACGGGCAAGGAGCGCCGCTTCTATCGCCGTCCGATTGCGTCTTCCTTGATGCTCGTGGCGCTCGTAGCGGTCTCCTACCTGACTTGGGTTTCCTGGGATCACTACCAGCACGAGCTGGAAGCGAACGGACAAATTCCGGAGCATATCGAACGCGAGATTAAAGCGAAGGAATCGGTCGAGTCCGGCAAAGGCCGCTGGATTCCGGGCAAGGAGAACATCCCGGCCATGGTGGCCGCGGACGATCCGGCCTTCACCGAAGTGATGACGCAGGCGCAATGTATCGCGTGTCACGGCGCAGAGCTCGAAGGGGCCGGCACGACTCCGGCGCTTCGCGGCATCGGCGACGTGCTCAGCAAAGAAGAGCTCGTCGATATTATTACGAACGGCAAGGGCGACATGATGCCTTCGTTCGAAGGCCAACTGACCGGCGAACAGATCGACCAAGTGGCGACCTGGCTTGCCCAACAGAAAGCGGAGTAATCGTCTCGTGCTTCAAACCTGACCCTCAGCGGTCAGGTTTTTTTATAAACGGTTCCGCGCTTGAAGCCGCCGACGGCGCTTGGGCCGGCAGAACCCGGAAAGGACGTGCTCCCGATGGTTTGGGTGAGATGGCTGTTATCCCGGAACGTGCTGCTTCATCCGACGATTTTCTGGCTGACGATGATCATTTACGTGCCTGGCACGATTTACGGCTATTATTGGTATAAAGATCAGTTGTTACAAACCTGGAACGAGCATCCGCACTGGCAGCTTCCGTTCGTGCCGGACAGTCCGACCGCCTCCTTGTTTTTCGCGCTCGCCCTGCTGTGGCTGTGGGTGGCCCCGCGGCGATCGCCCCGCCCGTGGGTGAACGGAATTCGCGGCATCGTGGAGGCGCTGGGCGTCGTCACTTCGGTCAAATACGGCATATGGGCGACGGCGGTCATTGTCGCCGGATACGCCCAGGGCGACATTCTCTATTGGGATCACTGGATGCTGATGATTGGCCATACCGCAATGGCGATTATGGCGCTGCTGTACGCCAGGTTTTTCACCTTCGGAGGGATGGCGCTGCTCGCCGCCGCGGCGTGGACGTTCCTGAACGACACAGTCGACTACACGTTTGGCGTGTACCCGTATTTGCCGTCCCAGTTGAACGACGACGTGCCATATGTCGCGGCGTTTACGTTCGCGTTGACGGCGCTCAGCGTGCTGGCCGCCGCGATCGCAAAGTTCGTCTTGGCCAAGCGCTCGCCTTCGGAGGACAAGTCGTTCTAATCTCGGACATTCCTTCATATCCATTGGGGTAGGAGGGGATGTCCGTGTTTTTAATTCGAGCGGTTTTGCGGCGAATGAGAATAGAGGCACTGCTGAGAGCTTGCCTGGGGGCCGCCGTCGCCTGCGGCCTGCTGGCGGCCGCTTCGGGCGCGGCCGCGGCGAGCGCGCCGTCCGGCGAGCCGTCGCCGGCGTCCTCCGTCTCCGGACAAGCCTACGAGAAGTTTCTGGCGACGGCGGAGCGGCTCTACGAAGCGGTCAACGGCGGTCAGTTGGAAGCGGCCGTGCAGCGGCTGGGGGAGCTCGAGCGGCAGCTGCGCAGCCTGCCGATGAAGACGATCGCGACGGCGGAGGGCATTCGCGCGCTGGCCGGCGACGTAGCGGAGATGAAGCGAACCGTCGCCGCGCTGTCCCCGGACGAAGCCAAATGGAAAAAGGGAGCAGCTTCTTTGCGGCTGGCCGCCGATGCGCTGGCGCACCCGGACAAGCCGATCTGGCATCGCTACCGCACGGTGCTGCAGGAGGATATCAACAAGCTGGCGGCCGCCGTGGAGAGCGGAACGGCCAAGCAGGGGGGACCTCCCGCCCCGGCCGTTCGCGCCGCGTTCGAGCCGCTGGCGGAGCATTACGGGCTTATCCGTACGGCGGCGCTGCTGCGCGCCGAGCCCTGGAAGATCGAGCGGATCGATTCCGCGCTCCGGTACGCAAGCCGCATCTACGAAGCGCAAGCCCCGAAGCCGGAGCTCGTTCGGGGGACGCTGGAGCCGATCCGCGAGGCGCTGCGGGAGCTGTTCCCGGAAGGCGGCGGAGCGTCTGAGACGCTCGTGCCTCCGCTTGGAGCCGTGCCGCCGTCCTGGGGCTGGTCGGCGATGATGGGCACGTTCATCGTAACGATCCTGACGTGGGTAGGCTGGAAGAGATACAAGCTCGACGACGCGTTCGGCGGCAGCGGAGACGCTTATCGGCGGGACGACCGGGAGGATGCCGCCGAGCGGCTGCTCGGAAGGTGGCGCAAAAAGAAATAATAGACGCCGTTCAGAAACTCATTCGTCCCGAAAGCCTTCGCCCAGCACGTCGTGCACATCGCTAATGACGATAAAAGCCCTCCGGTCATGCTGACGGACGAGGCTTTTTAATTTGCCGATTTCGAAGCGTCCGACGACGCAATAGACGATCTGCTTGTTTTCCCCGGAGAACGCTCCGACCGCGGGCATCAGCGTAACGCCCCGATCCAGCGCCAGCGTAATGCGGCGGGCAAGCCGCTCCGGTTCGGCGCACACAATCGTGAACGCTTTGGCGGCGTAGGCGCCTTCCTGAATGAAATCGATCACCTTGGAGGCGATGAACACGCTGACGATCGTGTACAGCACCTTTTCCTTGGGAATGAACAGGAGGGAGATGCCGAGAACGACGACGTCCATCGACAAAATGATTTGTCCCATGCTCCAGCCGCGCATCCGGTGCACGATTCTGGCGATAATGTCGACGCCTCCGGTTGTGCCCCCGGCGCGAAAGACGAGGCCGAGCCCTATGCCCAGCGTCACCCCGGCGTACAGGACGACGAGGATGAAATCGTGCTCGGACCGGAACGGCACCAGCCAGCCGCCTTCGACCAGTCTCTCCATAATCCATAGAAACGCGGACAGCAGCACCGTTCCGGCGAACGTATACAGCATGGCGCCTTTGCCGAGCTGCCGCCATCCGAGGGCGAACAGGGGCAGGTTGATCGCCAGCGACGAGATCGACACGGGCCAGCCGAGCGCGTAGTTGAGCAGCACGGCCACCCCCGTCACGCCGCCCTCCATCAGCAGATTGGGCAGGATGAAGTATTGCAGGCCGAACGCGTACAGCGCCGTTCCCGCAAGGAGCAGCCCCCAGGTGCGCAGCGCCTGCCAGAAATCGAATCGGTTCATTCGACGTTTCCTCCAAAATTGCATTTGTTTTCGAATTCGTCTTACGATAACATAAGGGAGAAACCCTCATGAAAGGAAATCGGAGATGGGAGAATCCCGGATTGTCGATGTACGACTGCAGCAGCGCACCTTGGCGGACATGCAGCGCGAGGTGGACGCTTATATTTCGCAATTCAAGGAGGGCTATTTTTCTCCTCTGGCGATGTTGGCCCGAATGACGGAGGAAGTCGGCGAGCTGGCGCGGGAAGTGAACCACCAGTTCGGCGAGAAGCCGAAAAAACGGGACGAGGCCGACAATTCCATCGAACTGGAGCTGGGCGACATTTTGTTTCTCGTCATCTGCTTCGCGAACGCGCTCGGAATCGATATGACGGAGGCGCATCGCAAGGTGATGGAGAAGTTCAATACGCGGGACGCCGATCGCTGGACGAAGAAGAACACGGATAACGCCTGATTCTCATATGCTGTACTATCCTCGAAAGCGGAAGGAGGATGGTCGGCATAAACGGGGAAACGTGCATCCGCAGCGCTTACGACGCCATCTTTCAAGGCGATTTCGAGGCGGCGGTTCAATGGTTCGGGCAGGCGATCGAGCTGGAGCCGGACAACGCCGAATACTATTTTCGCGGCTCGATCACGTGCGCGAGAAGCGGCAAGCACGCGCAGGCCATGGACTATGCGAAGAAGGCGGCGGACCTCGATCCGGAGGAGCCGTCGTATCGGCTGCACTTGCGAATGCTGCAGGCGAGAGAGCGCTTCGCGGAGGCGAGGTGGCTGCTGTCGCAACCCGAGCCGGACGTCGGCCGCAGCGTCGTGCTTCTGCGCGAGGCCGTGCAGCTCGATCCGTTATCGGCGCAGGCGAAGCTGCTGCTGGGAATCGCTTATCGCGCCCAACGCCAGTACGATCTGGCTTTGGACAGCTTGCGGGACGCTTTGCAGCTCGATCCGAGCCTCGGAGAAGCCCGAAAATGGCTCGGCGAGATTCGCGCCGAAAGGCGTCGGCTTCTTAAACAACAATATTCCCATTATCACTCGAAAAGGAACAGGTGATTCTTATGTCGCGGAAAATAACCGTAGCTGTGGCGGGAGCAGGAGGCCGAATGGGCCGCGAAGTCGTCAAAATGGTGCTCGAGGACCCGGAGCTGGAGCTTGTCGCCGCGATAGGCAGGTCGGAAGGCCCCGTTGACGCCGGAACGCTTGTCGGGAAGCCCGACACCGGCGTCGTCGTGTCCCCGGCGCTTGCGGACGCTCTGGCCGCCAGCCGTCCCGACGTGCTCGTGGACTTCACCAACCCGAAATCCGCGATGCCCAACACCGAGACGGCGCTGGCGCACGGAGTTCGTCCGGTCGTCGGCACGACGGGCTTTACGCCGGAGCAGATCGTCGAATTGGACAAGCAGTGCCGGGAACAGGGCATCGGCGGACTGATCGCGCCGAACTTCTCGATCGGGGCGATTCTGATGATGAAATTTTCGGCCATGGCCGCGAAATATTTTCCCCATGTGGAAATTATTGAAACCCACGGCGACCAGAAGCTGGACGCTCCCTCGGGCACGTCGATCAAGACGGCCGAGTGGATTTCCGAAGCGCGGCAGGAGCTGCGTCAGGGCAATCCGCACGAAGAGGAAGTGATCGAGGGAGCCAGAGGCGGCTATTACAACGGATTTCGCATACATAGCGTCAGATTGCCGGGCGTATTCGCGCAGCAGGAGGTCGTGTTCGGCGCGTTCGGCCAAACGCTGAAAATCCGCCATGATTCTTACGACCGCGCAGGCTACATGCCCGGCGTCAATACGGCGATCAAGAAAGTTATGCAGACGACCGGAATGGTGTACGGGTTCGAGCACTTTTTGGATTAACGATAGCCATCCGAAGCGATTCCCCCTCAGGAGAGGAGAATAAACGTCAATGATCGACATCGCATTGATTGCCCATGACCGCAAAAAAGAGGAAATGGTCAATTTCGCCATTGCTTACGAACAGGTGCTCAAGCACCATAGACTGTACGCGACGGGAACGACGGGAACCCGAATTATGGAGAACACGTCCCTGAGCGTGCACCGTTTCATGTCCGGACCGCTCGGCGGAGACCAGCAGATCGGAGCGCTCGTCGCCGAGAACAAGATGGATCTGATTTTATTTTTCCGCGATCCGCTGATGGCGCAGCCTCATGAGCCCGATATTATCGCGCTGCTGCGGCTCTGCGACGTGCAGGGCATCCCGCTGGCAACGAACGTCGCGACGGGCGAGCTGCTGATCAAGGCGCTCGAACGGGGCGATTTCGCCTGGCGCGAGCTCGTGCACAAATATAAACCGGGACTGGAAGGGTAACCGCGCATGGGCTACGAACATTCCCGTTCCACGACATTGGACATGCTCGTCTTCGCCGCGCATCCGGACGACGCGGAGATCGGCATGGGAGGAACGATCGCCAAGCACGCGAGGGCGGGACGGAAGATCGGCATCGTCGATCTGACGTACGCCGAGATGTCCTCCAACGGCAACGTGGAGACGCGCCAGCGCGAGGCGGAGAAGGCCGGCGCGACGCTGGGCCTTGCCGCAAGGGAGAACCTGGGCTTGCCCGATCGCGGGCTGGCCTCTCTTCCCGAGCAGATCTCCGCGATGGTCGCCGTTATTCGCCGATACCGGCCGCGAATCGTGTTCGCGCCGTATTTTATCGACCGCCATCCCGACCATATCGCTTGCAGCCGCATGGCGGAAGAGGCGGTGTTTAACGCCAAGCTGAGAAAATACGCGCCGGAGCTGCCGGCCTGGACGGTCGAGCAGCTTTATTTTTACTTCATCAACGACGCTCACGCGCCGCAGCTGCTGATCGACATCGGCGAGGTCCAGGACGTCAAGATGGAGGCGCTGCGCGCTTACCGTTCCCAATTCGCGCCGGACGGCAGCGAAGCGGATTGGGTCGAGACGCCGCTTACGGGCGCGTATCTCGACAATATCGTGGCGCGGGACCGGCTGCTCGGACAGACGCGGCGGCTGCAATACGCGGAGGGCTTTATTGCCAAAGGGCCGATCGCGCTGGAAAGATTCTAAGGGCGAAGATTAGGGCGTGTATGCCTACTCCGAGGACAGCAGATATTGCCGAATTTTCGTTCCATGCAAGGAACTTTTGTGAAGGCGTACCGGAGGTACGTCAAGCAAAAGTGACGAAGCAGGGGGCGAAAAGGCGGTGAAAGATGCACCTGAGCGGGTTGGCCTACACGCCCCAGGGAATACATTAAAAAGATGACGACCGACAGCTCCGGATTCCCCCGAATCCGCTGCCGGCCGACTGGTGCTTGTACTGGGAGGCATAAGGATCGAGATGAATCGTCCACTTAAAATCGGAATTACTTGCTACCCTTCTCTCGGAGGCTCGGGAGTCGTGGCGACGGAGCTGGGAAAGCTGCTCGCCGAGAAGGGTCACGAAATTCATTTTATTACGCATAGCATGCCGTTTCGGCTCGGCCAATTTCACCGCAATATTTTTTACCATGAAGTCGAAGTTTCGGATTATTATGTTTTCCGTTATCCGCCGTACGATCTGTCGCTCGCCAGCAAGATGAATCAGGTCGCCAGATTGCAAAAGCTCGACCTGCTTCACGTCCATTACGCGGTGCCCCACGCGATCTGCGCCATTCTGGCGAAGCAGATGGCCGGGGACCAATTGAAGGTCGTCACGACGCTGCACGGAACGGACATCACCGTGCTGGCCCAGGACGAGACGCTCAAGGACATTATCCGGCTCGGCATTCGCCAGAGCGACGCGGTTACCGCGGTCAGCCGGGATTTGATCCGGGAGACGCGCGAACTGCTCGACATTCGCGAGCCGATCGACCTCACCTACAATTTCGTAGACAAAAGAGTTTATTATCCGCGCGAATGCAACGATTTGCGCCGGGATTACGCCGAGCCGCACGAGAAGGTGCTGATGCATATCTCCAACTTCCGTCCGGTGAAGCGCACGTCCGACGTCGTCGACATTTTCGCCAAGGTGAACGCCGCGACGCCCGCCAAGCTCGTGCTGGTCGGGGAAGGACCGGATTTGCCGCGCATCCAGACGAAAATCCAGGCGATGGGACTGACGCATCGCGTTCATTTTCTGGGCAAGCAGGACGATGTGGCGCAGGTTATCTCCATCGCCGATCTGATGCTGCTGCCGTCGGAGAAGGAGAGCTTCGGCCTCGTCGCGCTGGAGGCGATGGCCTGCGGCGTGCCGACGATCGGCTCGCTGGCCGGAGGCATTCCGGAGCTCGTGGAGCACGGCCGCACCGGGTTCCTGTCCCCGATCGGGGATACGGACGCGATGGCGGCGAACGCGCTGAAGCTGCTGACGAACGAGAAGCTGTATGCGGATTTCAGGGAAGCCTGTCTGCAGAGGGCGCATCACGTATTTTGCAACGAGCTGATTACGGCGCAATACGAGGAGATTTATTACCGGGTGCTCGGCATGCCGCTCGAGGTCCCGGTTCCCGCTTGCAAAGTCTAAGCGGCTTGGAAGGAAGAAGAGAAACGAAATGCAGAGGAACGACAGGGACGACCGGCTGTGGGAGGAAGGCCTGGCCATCGTTCGCAGGCTGGAGGACGCCGGCCATCGCGCCTATCTGGTCGGCGGCTGCGTCAGGGACAGATGGCTGGGGCGACCGCTGAACGATATCGATATCGCGACCTCGGCCAAGCCGGAGGCGGTTATGGCGCTGTTCGCCAGGACGCTGCCGACCGGTCTTAAGCACGGCACGGTAACGGTTATGGAAGACGGATGTCCCTTCGAGGTGACGACGTTCCGTCAAGAGGCGGGCTATTCGGACGGCCGGAGGCCCGACGAGGTGGCGTTCGTGCTGGACGTGAACGAGGATCTGGCACGCCGCGATTTTACGTTTAACGCGATGGCGTTCGCCTCCGGCGGCGAGCTGATCGATCCCTTCGGCGGCCAGGACGCGCTTCGGGCCGGCGTCGTCGATTGCGTAGGGGACGCCGCGGAGCGCTTCGGGGAAGACGCGCTTCGCATGCTGAGGGCGATTCGGTTCGCGGCCGAGCTCGGCTTCGAGATTTTGTCGGACGTCTGGGACGGCATTATTCGGCAGCGGGGCCGCTTGAAGCAGGTGGCGCTCGAGCGGATCGGCGCCGAGTGGGACAAAATGATGGCGGGCAGCGGACCGGAGCAGGCGATGCACTACCTGTTCAAGAGCGGGCTGCTCGCCTGCGTGAAGGAGCCGCTGCCGGAGACGTTCGCGCAGGCGGCCGAACGGTATCGGCTGAACGGCTCGCCTCGCGAATGGAATGTCTGGGGGGCTTCTTCCGCCGACGAGAGCTCGCTCGGCAATCTGCTGAGCCTGCCCGCGCTGCCGGAGACGGACCTGCGGTGGGCCGCGCTGCTGGCCGGGATGAAGGTCGGCGCGGCGGACGCCGAGGCGCTGCTGCGGACGCTGCGGCTCGGCGGGCAGAGAGTCGGCCGGATCGCCGCGGCTGTCGGACTCTTCGCGAGGCTGGACGGCCGCGGAGAGGACGAGCTTAAACCGGCGTGGATCGAAGCGGCGCTGGATTACGGAAGAGCGGCTGCCGAAGACGCGCTGGCCATTCGCGAGGCGTGCGGAGAGCCGTGGGAAGAGATGCGGGCGTGGCTTGAAGCGATGCCGGTCGCTTCCGTGGGCGAGCTTGACGTGAAGGGAGACGAGCTGTCGGGGTATTTGCGGCAGCCTCCCGGCCCGTGGATTGCCGAGACGCTTCGCCGGCTGCTGGCGGAGGCGGCTTCGGGTCGTCTTCCCAACGAGAAGTTTGCCCTCCTGGCGGCCGCCAAGGAGAGCAACGCGGCGCAGAGAGAGTCGAGGCGGGAGGAACGCAGATGAGCAAGACGAGTTTACTTGGCTTGTTGGAGGAGCGCGAAGGAGAGTACGTCTCCGGCGAAGAAATCAGCCGGCTGCTGGGCGTGAGCCGCACGGCCGTCTGGAAGCAGGTTCGCAAGCTGGAAGCGGAAGGCTACCGCATCGAAGCGGTGCCCCGCCTCGGTTACCGTCTAACCGGCAAACCGTCGCGCCTGACGCTTCAGGAGCTGCTGCCCAAGCTGCGCACAAGCTCGTTCGGACGGCGCCTGACGCTGCTCGACGTCGTCGATTCGACGCAGAACGAGCTGCGCTTGCTGGCCGAGCGGGGAGCCGAGGAAGGCACGCTTGTCATCGCCGAGCAGCAGACGAGCGGCCGCGGCCGCATGGGCCGCAGCTGGGTGTCTCCCGCCGGCAAGGGCATCTGGATGAGCCTGCTGCTCAGGCCGCCGGTGCCGCTGCCGCTGACGCCGCAGCTGACACTGCTGGCGGCCGTCGCTTTAAGCCGGGCGATCTCGCAGCAGCTTCCGGCGCTGGAGATCGGGATCAAATGGCCGAACGATCTGCTCGTCGACGGCAAAAAAATCAGCGGCATTTTGCTGGAATCCGCGGCCGAGGACGAGCGGCTGAATTATATTATCGTGGGCATGGGCATTTCCGCCAATCTCGAAGCGGAGGATTATTCGGAAGAGCTGCTGAGCAAGGCGATCTCTCTGAAAATGGCGTCCGGCCAGACGGTTGACCGCAGCGCCCTGATCGCCGCCGTGCTCGAGCAGTTCGAACAGCTCTACAAGCTCTATCTGGAGCAGGGTTTCGCGCCGATCCGCACGCTGTGGGAAGCGCGCTCCGTGACGCTGGGCAAGCGGACGGAGCTGTACACGCCGCAAGGAACGGTCGTGGGCGTTCCGCTCGGGCTCGACGATATGGGCGGCCTTCGCATCGAGCTGCCGGACGGCTCCGCGCGGACGATCTATTCGGCCGAGGTCGGCGCCTCCGGCTGACCGGCCGGACCGCAGCCGATTGGCGAAATGTGGGAGAACGATCATAGACGAAATACACGAATTCTGTTATAATCGCTATGCGAGGTGGTATCGCCTGAAAGGCGAACCGCACTTGCGAATATCGGAAGAACGAAACGGATCGAAAGCAGCAACGGCAACTCCATACCGTCACAGATTCGCGGCGGATTCTGCTCTGAGCCGAAAGGACCGAGACAGAAGGACGTGAAGGACGTTCTATGTTGAATGGGAACCCTTTTTTGCTCATGGGCAAAATGGGTTTTTTTGTTGCTGTCATCCCGACTTCCTAGGAGGAACTTCCCATGAAACAAGCGTTGACCGTTCCGCGTCTGAAAACGATGAAAAACCAAGGAAAGCCGATTGCCATGGTGACCGCTTACGATCATCCTTCCGCGATGCTGTCGGAGGAAGCGGGAGTGGACCTGATTCTTGTCGGCGACTCGCTGGGCAATGTCGTGTTGGGCTACGAAACGACGGTTCCCGTTACGCTTGAAGACATGATCTATCATACTCGCTCCGTCGTCAGAGGAGCGCCCGGCACGATGATCGTGACGGATATGCCGTTCGCGACCTACCGGCTCGGGCCGGAGGCGACGCTGCGCAACGCCGCGAGACTGATGCAGGAGGGCGGCGCGCACGCGGTCAAGCTCGAAGGGGGCGCTGAGCTGGCCGCCGAAATTCGCGTGCTGACGTCCGCCGGCATTCCGGTGCTCGGCCACCTGGGCTTAACCCCGCAATCGGTTCACCAGATCGGCGGCTACAAGGTGCAGGGCAAGAGCAGCGAAGAGGCGGAGAAGCTGCTGCAGGATGCCAGAGCGCTGGAGCAGGCGGGAGCGTTCGGCATCGTGCTGGAGCTCGTGCCCGAAGAGCTGGCCGCGGCCGTGACGCGCTCGATCGGCATTCCGACGATCGGCATCGGCGCCGGACGCGGATGCGACGGGCAGGTGCTCGTCTATCACGACCTGATCCGGTACGGCTCGGGCATTCGCGACAAGAAAATGGTAAAAAGCTACGCGAACGTCGGCGATACGATCCGCGAAGCGATCGCGCAATACGTAGATGAAGTGAAAACGAAAGCCTTCCCGGAAGAGAAGCACGCTTTTACCTTGCAGCAGGCGGCCGATCCCGCCCAGGGCGGGACAGCCAAGCTGTACGGAGGAGGAGAGCGCAAATGAAGCCGACGATCCTTCGTACCGTTGCCGAGCTGAGGCGGGAAATCGCGGCCTTCCGGCGTTCGCGCCCGCCCGAAGCGGCTTCCGTCGGCTTCGTTCCGACGATGGGCTACTTGCACGAAGGCCATGCCAGCCTGCTGCGCCGCTCGGCGCGGGAGAACGGCTTGACCGTGCTCAGCATTTTCGTTAATCCGATCCAATTCGGTCCGAACGAGGATTTGGACAAATATCCCCGCGACGAAGAGAGAGACGTCGCCCTGGCGGCTTCCTGCGGCGTCGATCTCGTTTTCGCGCCGACCGTGCGGGAGATGTACCCGCAGCGCCGCGTCACGACGGTGACCGTCTCCGAAGTGACGGAAGGGCTGTGCGGCGCCAGCCGTCCCGGCCATTTCGACGGCGTGGCTACGGTCGTGGCCAAGCTGCTGAACATCGTGCAGCCGGATCGCGCGTACTTCGGGCTGAAGGACGCCCAGCAGGCAGCCATAGTCGCCAGAATGGCCCAGGACTTGAATATGCCGACCGAAATCGTGCCCTGCCCGACCGTAAGGGAGCCGGACGGATTGGCGCTGAGCTCCAGAAACGTATACTTAAGCGCGGAAGAGAGGGAGCAGGCGCTGTCGCTGTCGCGCTCGCTTGCCCAAGTTCCGGCATGGATCGCGGAAGGCGTCTCCGCATCGGAGCTGTCCGAGCGGCTGCGGCGGGAGATCGGACGTTCTCCGCTGGCCCAGATCGAGTATGCCGAAGCGCTGACGTACCCCGACCTGCTGCCCCCGGACGGCGGAGCGCCTCTGCGAGGCGTCGAAGGCCAGCTGCTGGTCGCGCTCGCCGTCCGGTTTGGCAGCACCCGCCTGATCGACAATCGGCTGTTAAATCCCAAGGAAGCAGGTGTTGAAGCATGTTCCGCCAAATGATGAAAGCGAAAATCCATCGCGCGACGGTGACCGAAGCCAATTTAAATTATGTAGGGAGCGTAACCATCGACCAGGATTTGATGGAGCTTGTGGACATCCTGCCCGACGAGAAGGTGCAGATCGTCAACAACAACAACGGAGCCAGGTTTGAAACTTACGTTATTCCGGGTCCTCGCGGCTCGGGCGTCATCTGCCTGAACGGGGCCGCGGCCAGGCTCGTGCAGCCGGGCGACCAGGTCATCATCATCAATTACGGACTGTTCTCGGACGAGGAGGCGCGCCGCCACCATCCGCGGGTCGCCATTATGGACGAACGCAACCGCGTTGTTAAATTGTTGGCGGAGGAGCCGCATTCGACCGTTTTGTAACGCGTATGAAACACCCCCTCGGAACACAGAATGAGCATACAGTATCGCTTTGCGACCAAGGGGGAACGAACATGATCCAGCAATGGTTCGAGACGATGAACGACGTGCTCGACGATCTTATTTTACGTTATCCGCAAGCCTCCGCCGAAGAAAAAATCGCTTGCCGGCAACAATGGGACATGCTCAAATCGCTAAGTGATGATATTATTGAGTTATGGCTTCAGTTCGAGGACAAAATGGGCGGCTTCCGCGATCTTCAGCAGCAGCCCGATCTCGTCGTTCAGGAACCGCAGCGGCTGCTCGATTCGTTCGTCAAGGGCCAGGGCTACTTCAAGCTGCAGATGTTCAAGCAGGCCTCCGATCAGTTGGAGCAGACGATTGCCGCCTATCCGGATTTTCTGTGCGCACGGTTGTTCCTGGCGATGTCGCTTATGCATTTGACCCGTTGGAACGAAGCGCAGCGGCACTTCCAGTTGATCGCGGCGATGACCGAGGAGAAGCGGCTGCAGGCGATCGCCTTTAACGCGCTGGGCTGCATTCAGGCCATCTATGCCCATCTGGACAAAGCTCGAACTTATTTCCATAAAGCGCTGGAAGCCGATCCCGGCTTTGCCGATCCGCGGCTTAATCTCCAGTCGGTCAGTCAAGGCAATACCCAAATTCAATTGCAGTTCGGCAGCGCGGAGCTGCAGTCGCTCGTGCAGGCGTGACGGAAAGGAAGTCTGGAATGAAATTTGCCGTGCTCGATTTCGAAACGACGGGCATGTCGTCCGATAAAGATGAAATTATCCAAGCGGGACTCGCCGTCGTGGACGAGGCGGGTACCGTTTGTTCTACGTATGCAAGCTTCGTTCGGCCTTCCAAACCGATCCCCCAGGAGATTACCCGCCTTACCGGTATCGCCGATAAGGACGTCGCGGAAGCGCCGGAGCTGGAGGATATGCTGAGCGAGATCGTCCCCCTGCTTCAGGACGCCGTGCTCGTCGGACATAATGTGGGCTTCGATGCCCATTTCCTGCAGGCCGCTCTGGATCGGGGCGGCTATTTGCCTTTCGCCGGGCGGATGCTCGACACCGTCGATCTGGCCCGCATCGTTTTCCCGACGCAGCCCTCGTACGCTCTGACCTCGTTGACCCAGGCGCTGGACATTGTCCACGAACGGCCGCATCAGGCCGACAGCGACGCGGTCGCCACGGCGCAGCTGTTCCTGCTCTGCCGCGACAAGCTGAGAACGCTGCCGATGTTTACGCTTCAGCGTCTGCATGCGATGTTCGATTCCGACCGGTACGATCTCGGTTGGCTGATCGCCGACGCGGTCGCCTGGAGGGAGACGCAGCCGCCTCTGCCGGAAGACGGAATCCATCATTTCCGCCAGTTCGCGATGAACGTCGGGGATTGGAGCGACGAGGCGAACGTTTCCGGCGAAGAGGAATCTCCGTCCTCCGCCGATTGGCCCGACATGGATTTCGAGCGTTATTTGGAAACGGTGCGCAGCGGCTTGCAGACGATATTCCCCGGCTACGAGTCCCGCGAGGGCCAGGACATTATGTTCCGCGAAGTGCGCGAGGCGCTGCAGGACGATTCCCATCTGCTCGTGGAAGCGGGAACGGGCACCGGCAAGTCGCTCGGTTATTTGCTTCCCGCTCTCTATTATGGGCGGAAAGAAGAGAAAAAAATCGTCGTCAGCACGCATACGATCCAGCTTCAGGAGCAGCTGCGCGAACGGGATCTGCCGCTGCTTCAGCAGGTGCTTCCGATGTCTTTCAAGGCGTCGGTATTCAAAGGCAGAAGCAACTATTTATGCCTGCGCAAGTTCGAGAGCCGGCAGCAGATTCCCGAGCACGCGCTCGGCAAGGAGGAGGCCGTCTCCCGGGCGGGCATGACCGTATGGCTCGGCGAGACGACCCGCGGCGAATCGGAGGAACTGAACGTCGGGGGCCGGGGCCGCGAGGAATGGGCGGCCGTCGCCAGCGACGCGGCCTCCTGCCTGAACCGGGCGTGCCCCTGGTTCAGAAGATGCTTCTACCATCGGGCGCGCAACGAAGCGGGCAAAGCGGATTTGATCATTACGAACCATGCCCTGCTGTTCACCGACATGAGAGCCGAGCATCGTCTGCTGCCGGCCTACGATCGGCTGATCGTTGACGAGGCGCACCATTTGGAGGAAGTGGCCAGCAGTCACCTCGGCCAGAAGACGTCCTATTCCTCTCTGATGATTCCGCTTCAGCGGCTGTGGAAGGACGCTCGCACGGGATTGCTTCCGCAGCTGATCGGCTCCGTTGGGGAGATGCCTTCCGATTACGCCGGAGCGTGGACGGAGAAGCTCGAACTGCTTCTGCCCAAGGCACCGGAAATTCGCGACGCCTGGGAACGCTGGATGGAGGCGCTGTTCGCGATGCTTGCCGCCAACGCACCGGCCGACGAAACCGGGAGCTTCACGCTGCGAATCAAGCCAACCGATCTTCCTGCGCAATGGGAGGCGCTCAGCGTGGACGGCAACAACGTCATCCAGCTGCTGTCGGACCTGATTCGCCCCCTGGAGAAGCTGACGGTCGAAATCCGCGAGGAAACGGACGAGTTGACCGTGCAGGGCCTGTTGACCGACCTCGGAGGCGTATTGAAGGACCTGTCCAACATTCGCGCCGATACGCAGTCGTTCGTGACGCTGGGGCGGCCCGAGTTCGTCTATTGGGCGGAGGGGCACTCTCAGTACCGCAACCGTTCCGTCAGCGTCTACGGGGCGCCTGCGGACGTCAGCGGGCTGCTTAAGGAAGGCATGTTCGACAAGAAGGCGAGCGTCGTCATGACCTCGGCGACTCTGACGATCGACAAGTCGTTCAAATACGTGACCGAGCAGCTCGGCCTGGGAGACGCGGAGCAGCGCGGCCGCCTCAAGACGGCGATGCTGCCGTCCCCGTTCCGCTATCGCGAGCAGGCGCTCGTGCTGATTCCGCGGGATTTTCCGGGGATCAAGGGCAGGGACGGCGAAGCGGCGTTCGTCGAGGCGCTGATCGGTTCGCTGCGGGACGCCGCGATAACGGTAGGCGGCAGAATGCTCGTCCTGTTTACCTCCTACCGCATGCTGAGGCACGTTCACGGCCCGCTCAAGGACAGTCTTGAGCCGGTCGGAATTCAGGTGCTCGGCCAAGGGGTGGACGACGGCAGCAGAAGCCGGCTGACCCAGCAATTCATGAAACGGCCGGCTTCGGTGCTGCTCGGGACAAGCAGCTTCTGGGAAGGCATCGATCTGCCCGGAGACGCGCTGACCTGCCTGGCGATCGTCCGGTTGCCGTTCCAGCCTCCCAACCATCCGGTGGCCGAGGCGAAGTCCGAGAAGCTTCAGGCCGAGAAGCAGAACCCGTTCATGAAGCTGTCGCTGCCGCAGGCGGTCATCAAATTCAAGCAGGGCTTCGGCCGTCTCGTCAGAACGGCCAACGACAAGGGTATCGTTATTCTGTACGATACGAGAGTCATCGACACGAATTACGGAAAATATTTTCTATACTCGCTGCCGGGACCGAAAATGGAACATCTGCCGCTGGCGGGCATGACGTCGAGAATCAAATCGTGGTTGAATCCGGAAGCCGACGGCGACAATAACGCGGCCGCCGCGCAAGAGAGAGGGGACATGCGATGAAGCCGATCAAAATATCCGAAGCCGTCGTCAGAAGGCTGCCGATTTATTTGCGCTACTTAAACGAACTTAGTCTCAGCGGTATTCAAACCGTATCTTCGCAGGATCTCGGAGAGAAGCTGGACCTGAACCCGGCGCAGATCCGCAAGGATCTCGCTTACTTCGGCGAATTCGGCCGCAAAGGGGTCGGCTACAACGTCGATTACCTGATCGAGAAAATCCGCCAGATTTTGAAGCTGGACAAGACGATGAACGTCGCTCTGGTCGGAACGGGCAACCTGGGACGTGCGCTGTGCAACTACAACATGTATATCAAGGACAATATGAAGATCGTCGCCGTGTTCGACGCGGACGTAAGCAAGTCCGGAACCTCGATCAATCATCTGAAGGTCCAGCCGATGCAGGAGCTGTCGGAGACGGTGCGCAAGCTCGATATTGCCGTGGGGATCATTACGGTGCCCGCCGGCGAGGCGCAGAACGTCGCCGACCGGTTCGTCGCGGCAGGCATCCGCGGGCTGCTCAATTTTGCGCCCGTCGTATTGAAGGCGGCTCCGGGTGTGCGCATCCATAACGCCGATTTTACCGCCGAGCTGCTCAGCTTGGCCTATTACATGGATCACCAAAACGAGGAAGAGCCGGAAAGGGACGTGGAGCAATGACGCGGCTGTTGATCAAGCAGGGCACGTTTGTAACCATAGATGAGAATTTGCCGGAGTTTCAAGGCTGGCTGGCTGTAGAAAATGGAAAAATCGCCGCGATGGGCGAAGGGGAAGCGCCGCAGGAGGAGACGGCCCGGGCGACCGAGACGGTGGACGGGAAAGGGCTATTGTTCATGCCCGGCCTTGTCAATACGCACGGCCATGCGGCGATGACGCTGCTGCGCGGAATGGCCGACGATCTGGTGCTGCAGGATTGGCTGCAAAACCATATGTGGCCGACCGAGGCGAAGTTTACCGGAGACGACGTCTACTGGGGCTCGGCGCTGGCTGCCGTCGAAATGATCAAGAGCGGAACGACGACCTTCGTCGACATGTACGATCATTCGCGGCGAGTCGCCGAGATGACGGAAGCCTCCGGGCTAAGAGCGAGTCTGGCCAGGGGCGTCATCGGCCTGTGCTCGGAGGAGGAGCAGAAAGCGAAGCTGGAGGACGCGATTCGCTTCGCGCGGGAATGGCACGGCCAGGCGGACGACCGGATTCGCGTGATGATTTCGCCGCACGCTCCGTACACCTGTCCCCCCGACTTTATTTTGAAGTTTGTGGAAGCGGCGCGCGAGCTGAATGTGCCGCTGCATACGCATATGTCCGAGACGCTTGCCGAGGTCGAGCAGAACGTGCGCGATTACGGCTGCCGTCCGGTCGAGCATCTGGACCGTCTCGGCGTGTTCGGCGGACCGGCGCTGGTCGCTCATGCGGTTCATCTGAACGACGAGGAAATCGCTTTGCTGGCCGAGCGGAAAGTGGCCGTATCCCATAATCCGATCAGCAACCTGAAGCTGGCGAGCGGCGTAGCCCGCGTGCCCGATTTGCTTAAGGCGGGCGTCACGGTGTCGCTCGGAACGGACGGCGCGGCGAGCAACAACAACCTCGACCTATTCCAGGAGATGACGACCGCGGCGCTGCTGCACAAGGGCGTAAGCGGCGATCCGACCGCCGTTCCGGCGACAGAGGCGCTTCGGATGGCCACGCTGTACGGAGCTCGCTCGATCGGGCTGGAGGGCGTTGTCGGGCAATTAAAAGTCGGCTTCAAAGCGGATCTCATCGCCGTTAATATCGCGCAGGCGCACTTCGTGCCGCGTACGGATTACGTATCCCATCTCGTCTATTCGGCCAGAGGCTCCGATGTCGTTCACGTATGGGTGGACGGCAAACAACTGCTGCGCGACGGCCGGCCGACGACGCTGGACGAGGAGAAAATCATGGCCGAGGCGGAAAGCCGCTACCGGAGGCTGCGGGCATGAACAGGGGCCGGAGCGAAGGGAAGCGGGTGCTTCCCTCCCTTACTCCCGGCAGGTGGCTTGTCATTGTCGCCGGATTCGTCGTGTTCGTCGCCGTCTCGTTCGTGCTCTTCATCAGCTCGGCCGATTCCGAATATCGCAAGGCCGAGAACCAGGCGATTCGGGTCGCGAAGGAGCAGGGCGAGCTGGTCAAGGTGCTTGACTCGGACCGCCACACGTGGCAGGAAACGGTGTGGATCGTGACGGGCGAAGATGCGGGCGGCGAGCAGTGGACCGTGTTCGAGCTGGAGAACGAGGTCGTGCGGAAAAAAGCCAGCGAGAACCTGAACGAGCGGCAGATGCTGGACAAGTTCGCCGCGGCTCATACCGGAAAGCCGATCCGGATTATGCCCGCCTGGTTTAACGGTCAGCCCGCCTGGGAAATCCGCTATTGGAACGAAAGCAGCGAGGACCGCCAATCGCTCGATTTCTATTCGTTCGAGGACGGCTCGCTGATCCGAACTTATGTATTATCTATTCAGTAACGGACGACTCTCCAGTCGGAAAAAAGCACGTACTAAACAATTTATCGATGGAATGATACAGGCCGCATCTATCTCCTTATGTTGCAGGCTCTCCCCGCATAGTGGGCCCGCATAGTGACGCCAAGCTTCGAAGCTTGATGTTACTTTGCGGGGAGCCACCTCGAGTTCCGATGTACGATTCTTTCGAGTATCGTCCTCCGATTCCGACCCATTCGAGCTCCGATGTACGATTCTTTCGAGTATTGCCCCTCAATTTCGCTCCATTCGAGCGCCGATGTACGACTCTTTCGAGTATCGTCCCCTGATTTTGCTCCATTCGAGCGCCGATGTACGATTCTTTCGAGTATCGTCCCCTGATTTCGCTCCATTCGAGCCCCGATGTACGATTGTTTCGAGTATCGTCCCCTGATTTCGCTCCATTCGAGCGCCGATGTACGATTGTTTCGAGTATCGTCCTCCAATTTCGCCCCATTTGAGCGCCGATGTGCGATTCTTTCGAGTATCGTTCCTCCAGTTTTTCACCTCGGAAATTGTTTTTAACTGCCCGAATTGCCAGACATCGTCTAACGATTCGTCTATCATTTCCTGATATACTTTTAGTTGTACCCGATTGGATCGAGAGTTTCGTTTGACCTTATTTGACCAGTACGGAGCCAGCACCAAACCAGCACTAACCAAGGTGCCAACCCAGCACCAACCCAGCATCAAGCACCAACCCAGCATCAATACAGCACCAACCCAGCATCAATACAGCGCCAAACCAGTACCGATCGCTGCCGCCGCCAGCTTAGTTCAAAACATGGAGGGGATCGGCTTATGAACAAAATCAAACTATTGCCCATTACGATAACGGCGGCATTAACGGCCGCCATATTATTCGGAGGATGGTTCGCCTATCGCCATTACGGCATCGAGAAACCGCTGGACAAGGTCGCGGTTTCGGTTCCCGGCGTCGAAGCCGCGAACATCGATATGACCGGCGCGCTCGTGAGGATCAGCGTCGAGCTTGATCCCGGCGCGAATCTGGGCGACGTGTACCGCAAAATCAAGCAGGACGGAGCCGGAGAGATCGGCAGCCGCCAATTGGAGCTGAAAGTGACGGCGCCGGGCAGCGAGCTGCTGGACAAGGCTTGGAGCTATTCGCTGTTCGATGTCGCCGAGGCGATGGAGAACCGCAAATATTCCGGCATCCGGGATGCGATGGCCAAACTGTCGGAGCGGTTCCCGGGCGTGACGGCGGTGACGGACATCGACGAAAATAACGTTTATATTTCTTTGAGGGACGGAGACGCGGCGAAATTCGTCGTGCTTCCGCGCCAGCCTGCGACGTTGGGGGTGTGGCCGAATGCGTAAAATCGGAAGCTACGGCAAAGAAATGGCGATCGGCGTTATCCTCGTCACGCTTATTTTTCTAGTGTACGTCGGATTGCCGCCGGCCATACTGACGATGGGACTGATTGTGTTCGGCGGGATTTATCTGTTCAGCCGCTCGCGCGGAATGGCAATGGGCGCGGCCGGGGGCAAAAAGACGGTCGCCCGCAAGCCGGAGTTCCTGACCTTCGACGATATCGGAGGACAGGACCAGCCGAAGCGGGAATTGCAGGAGGCGCTGGATTTTCTCGTTTACAAGGACAAAATTCAGAAGTTGGGCATACGCCCGCTCAAGGGCATCTTATTGACGGGACCTCCGGGAACCGGCAAGACGCTGTTGGCGAAGGCGGCCGCGCAGTATACGCATTCCGCGTTTATCGCCGCCTCCGGCAGCGAATTCGTGGAAATGTACGTCGGCGTCGGCGCCGGGCGGATTCGCGACCTGTTCAAGGAAGCGCGGCAGCAGGCGGTCAAGCTGAAGCGCGACAGCGCCATTATTTTCATCGACGAGATCGACGGGATCGGCGGCAAAAGGGACGGAGGCCAGCATCGCGAGTACGACCAGACGCTGAACCAATTGCTGACGGAAATGGACGGCGTGCAGGGCGACGAAGCCGTTCGCGTCCTGCTGGTTGCGGCGACCAACCGCAAGGAGCTGCTTGACCCGGCGCTGCTCCGTCCGGGCCGGTTCGACCGCCACATCCAGGTCGATATGCCGGACAAGTCGGGCCGGGAGCATATTTTGCGGCTGCACGCCCGCAACAAGCCGCTCGGCGCGGACGCGTCGCTGTCCAAGGTGGCGGAGGAAACGTTCGGTTTCTCGGGAGCGCAGCTGGAGAGCGTCATGAACGAGGCGGCGATTTACGCCATGCGCGACGAGGCCGAGAGCATCGCGATGGCGCATCTTACGCAGGCGATCGACAAGGTGATGATGGGCGAGCGGATGGACCGCGAGACGACGCGCGAGGAGCGCGAGCGCGTGGCGATTCACGAGCTGGGCCATGCGATCGTCGCCGAATCGGTGCGTCCGAACAGCGTGGCGCAAGTATCGCTTACCCCCCGCGGGCAAGCGCTCGGCTATGTCCGCCACCATCCGCGCCAGGACAGTTACTTGTATACGAAGACGGTGCTGGAGGAGCAAATTATGATCGCGCTGGGCGGAGCCGTCGCCGAAGAGATTTTCTACGGCGGCCGGAGCACGGGGTCCAAAGGGGACTTCGAGCAGGCGACATCGATTGTCAGAACGATGATCGAATCGGGCATGTCCGAGCTCGGCATCGTTCACCCGCAGGCGCTGACGCAGGAGCAGTGGTCGGCGGAGAACGCCGCCATCCTCGAAGGGCTGACGGACAAAACAAGGGAGCTGCTCGGAGGACGCAAGTCGTCGTTTAAGCTGCTGTTGAATCATCTGATCAGCGAAGAAACGCTATCCGGCAAGCAGCTTCGGGATATTTTGTCCCAGGAGGCCGCCTGACGGGCGAACAAGGCTGCTTCGGCTTGCGCCGGGGCGGCCTTTTCGCGTTTTTTAACGTAATTTTAGGTCGAAACGACGCCAAGGGGAAGGAAATCGATTAAAAAATATGATAGCATTGAACCAAGTGTGCTTATGAATCGTCTAACGGATTAGAGGTGGCAAGATTGGAGTCCCAACGGAATTTCGATTTCCTTAAATATATGGTAGAGAGCGACGACAACAAGGGCTTGCTGAACGAGCTGATGACCGCCTACGGGAAGGAAGTCTGGAATTACGCCTACAGCATTACCCGCAAGTGGGATCTCGCCGACGACATCACCCAGGAAGTGTTCATCAAGGTTTTTCGCAATATGCACGCCTTTCGCCGGGACGCCTCGGTGAAAACGTGGCTGCTGACGATTACACGCAATACCGCGATCGATTTTCAGCGTTCCGCTTTTTTCCGCAAGGTGACGCTGTCGGATTTCGTGGAGGATTACGGGCAGCGCCATTCGGTGGAGCAGGACGTGGTGGAAAAATCGGCTGTGAACGAGATGTGGGCAATGGTGCTTAAGCTGCCGAAGAAATATAGGGAGGTTATCATTCTATACGCACATCATCAGATGTCCTTGAAGGAGATCGCTCAAATATTGGACGTGACGGAAGGAACCGTGAAATCGCGAATGTTCCACGCCCGTCAGAAACTATCCAAGATGAAGGAGGCGAGCCGCGATGAATGACAAAGATTTATTCGAGCAGCTAAGAAGCGGTCCGTTTTCCCGAGACGGGTTCGATGAGAATCTGAGAAGGAAAATCAACGATAATTTGGCCAATCCGAGACGGGGGGCGAAGCGGCCGTCTTTTCTCCGGATAAGCGCGATTGGCGCTTCGTTCCTCTTGATTGCGGTCGTCGTCGTCGCTCTGTGGGCGTGGGACGGCTGGGCTACGATGGGGAAAACCGAGGAATTGGCCATTCCGACTTCCCGGGCTTCGGAAAGCGGCGCCGTTGCGGACGAAGACGACGAGGCGAACCGGGTTCCGCATTCCGCGGTCGTGATTGGCTTGCGCAAGGATGAGAGCAGCGCGCGAAGCAGCTATCGAACGGTTGTCGTCGCTTCCGAGGGCGATCGGCTGCAGACGGTCGGCAGCGGCGAAGGGATCTGGATGCCTTACGAGCAAGATTTCTGGCAGATTGCAGCCGAGGACGATACGTTGGGCAAAGGCGATCAGGAACTGTTCGCCTATCTGAAGGGCGTCAAGAAGAAGGCGGATCTCCAGAAGCAGGGCGATTCGCGTCTAAGAAGAACGGAGAAGCTGCTCTACGCGGGCGATCATTACGTGGTGACCTTACAGACCACGAATGTGGACGAGAAAGGAAATTCGGTCGGACGCAGCGAAGTGCTCGTCAATCTGCTCCCGACGCTGGCGTCGACAAACCGCGCCGCCAATCTTAACGCTCTGGCTGCGGAGAACGTGTCGCTGAACGAGGCGTTGGGCGTCGACCTTCCGGCCGGGACGGTCGATCGCTGGGCCGTCGTCCGCGAGAACAACGCCTGGATGGCGAAGCAGGCAATCCGGGCCAACGGAACTTTCGACGTCGAGCAGGTTCGACAATGGCCGACGATCGATGTCCCGCTGGAGAGCACGAACGTGGTCAAAGACAAGCCTCTGGCGCTGGACTGGGAGGAAGTGAAGCGCCTCGAGCCCGATGCGGTCGACGCGTTCACCTCGCAGGACGGAGACGTCGCCCTGATCGTCTCGAACGATCAAATCCAGCTCGTGCCGTATCGGCTGCCGGAATCGGAAAGAAACCCGGTTACCATCGATCTCGACCGGAACGAATCGATCGTAATGGTACAGTGGGCGATTCAGGAGAAGTACGTGGAGAACTGGAAAAAATGGTTCACGGAATGGTTCGCGGATTCGTCACGATAAAGGTGATATGATAAGATGAGAGTACCCGATAAAATGTTCCGCAATGTGAGATTTTTCAGTGCGGAACGGGTGCGCTCATCTTATTCTTATGTATAGGCGGAACATATTTCGCTGCACTTTCGGGCTGGAGGGAACAGACATATGTTTAGAGTCGTAGGCGTAATCGGAGCGGGAACGATGGGGCAGAGCATTGCGGAAATGCTTGCCGTGAAAGGCTTGGACGTCCATTTGGTGGAGAAAACGCAGGACAAGCTGCAGCAGGCGAGGGACATGCTGGAGCTCAGCCTGGATCGTCAGCTGGAGAGGTGGGCGATTACGACAGCGGAGAAGAAGCTGACGCTCAGCCGAATACATATGGAAGCTTCGCTGCACGACTTGGCCAAGTGCGACCTCGTCATCGAGACGATCAGCGAAGAGCTGGAGAGCAAAAAAGAAGTGATGCGGCAGTTGGACGCCATTCTGACGCCGGAAGCGATCGTCGCCAGCAATACGTCCACGCTCAGCTTGACCGAGCTGGCCGGCGCAAGCAAATATCCGGGACGGGTCATCGGCATGCACTTCGTCTATCCGGCCTTCCGGATCGACGTCGTGGAAATTATTCGCGGCCTGCAGACGTCCGACGAGACGTTCGCGAAGACGAAATCCTTCGTCGAGGACGCACTGACCAAAAAAGGCGTCATGGTGTACGAGTCGCCCGGCTACGTGACGACAAGGCTGATCTGCTTGCTGATTAACGAGGCGCTTCATCTGCTCGCGGAAGGCGTCGCTTCCCCGGAGGATATCGACGACGCGATGAGCATGGGGTACAGCTTCGAGCATGGGCCGCTGGAGATGGCGGACCGCTTCGGGCTCGATTCCGTATTGGCCGCTCTCGAGCGCATGTTCCGGGAATACGGGGAGCTGAAATACCGGCCGTCGTTCCTGCTGAAGAAAAAAGTGCGCGCGGGTCAGCTCGGCATCAAGACGGGAATCGGATTTTTCAAGTACGACAAGGACGGTGAACGGCTGCCATGAACATTCTCGTCATTAACGCGGGGAGTTCCTCGCTCAAATACCAGCTGTACGACATGAAGACGGAAACCGCTCTGGCTACGGGACGGGTCGAGCGGATCGGCATGGATTCCTCGATTCTGACCCACGAGGTCGCGCATCAGCCGGAGGTGCGGGAGGTTAGCGAGATTCTCGATCATACGACCGCGATCAAGAAGGTGCTGGATATGTTGACGCACCGCAAGTTCGGCGTGCTGCGAAACATCTCGGACATTCAGGCGGTCGGTCACCGGGTCGTGCACGGAGGCGAATCGTTCAGCGAATCGGTGCTGGTCGACTACAAGGTCAAGCTGGAAATCCGCCGGCTGTTCGACCTGGCCCCGCTGCACAATCCGGCGCATATGATGGGCATTACGGCGGTCGAGGACAATTTGCCGGAGGTGCCGCAGGCGGTCGTATTCGATACCGCCTTCCACCAGACGATGCCGCCGAGCTCGTATTTGTACGCGATTCCGACCGTGCTGTACCGCAAGCACAAAATTCGCCGCTACGGCTTCCACGGCACGTCGCACGATTATGTCAGCCAGCGTGCGGCGGATTACCTGGGCAAGCCGCTCGAGCAGCTTAAGCTGATTACTTGCCATATCGGCAACGGGGCGAGCTGTACGGCGATTATGCACGGCAAATCCTACGATACGAGCATGGGCATGACGCCGCTCGAAGGGCTGATGATGGGGACACGGAGCGGCGATCTCGATCCGGCGGTCGTGCCGTATACGCTCAACAAGGAAGAACTGACGCTAAACGAAGTCAACTCGATGCTGAACAAGCACAGCGGCTTGATTGCGATTTCGGGCATCAGCAGCGACATGCGCGAGATCGTCGAAGCGATGAACGACGGCAACGAAAACGCGAAGCTTGCTTTCGATATGTACGCTTACCGGATTCGCAAGTACATCGGCGCGTATATCGCGGCGATGGACGGAGCCGATGCGATCATTTTCACGGCGGGCGTCGGGGAAAATTCGGACGTGCTGCGCAAGGCGGTCTGCGAGCGCTTGACGTTCTTCGGCGTATGGCTCGACGAGAAGCGCAACGCGATCCGATCCTCCGAGCCGCGCAAAATTACGACCGACGATTCCGCGGTCAGCGTGCTGGTCGTACCGACCAACGAAGAGCTGCTGATCGCGCGCGATACGTTCCGGCTCGTTCAAAACTTGCCCGGCCGCCAGACGGCCGATTGAGGATATGCGGACCGGCGGCATCGGGGAGTCGATCGGCATCCCGCGTAACGTTGTGCCGGCTTTATTCGCAATCCCCGCTTAATCGCGTTCGATAAGGGAGGTATAAACAAGGGATGAACGATCGCAGCTCTTTGGCCAAAGGAATGGCGGAGGCTTATATGGACGGGGCCGTCAGCGTCCCTTACGCCCTGCTTCGCACTTACAGAGCGCTTAAACTCAATGATACGGAAGCGATGCTGCTGATGCATCTGATCGCTTACCGTCAGCTCGAGTTGAACGACTTTCCGACGATCGAACAGCTGCAGGAGCGGTTGGGCTGTTCGCCCGCTCTCGTCGGGCAGACGCTGCAGAAGCTGATGAAAATGGGCTTTGTCTCGATCGACGAAGTGTTCGACCCGTCAACGGGCATCCAGTCGGAGAGATACAATTTGTCCGGACTTTTCCACGAGATCGGCGCTTTGCTGTCGGCAGGGGAGCTGCCGATCCGGGGGGACGAGACGGCGGCAGCCGCCGACAGGCAAGCTTCCCGGCCTGCGATGGCTCCGGTGGCAGGCAGCCTGTTCACGCTGTTCGAGCAGGAGTTCGGACGCCCGCTGACGCCGATGGAATTCGAGACGATGAACGGCTGGCTCGATCAGGACCAATATCCGGAGGAACTGGTTCGCTTCGCGCTGAAGGAATCGGTATTCGCGGGCAAGCTGAGCTTCCGCTATATCGACCGGATTCTCCTCGAATGGAGCCGCAATCGGGTGACGAACGTCGAGGAGGCGCGCGACCATGCGCAGAAGTTCCGCGCCCGGTAAGCCGGGGCGGCGCAGCCTGTATAAACCAAAATCCGCTTCATCGCCTGCGGCAAGCAGACGATGAAGCGGATTTTTTTGGCGCTTGTGGCGAAGCCGAAGTCGAGTCACCCTTTGCGTCCGGCAAGAAGCTCCCAGCGATAGACGTACTCGAACAGAAACTCGAACGCCTCCAGATGTTTTTTCGCCTCGAAGGCGTCCTTGCCCCAGGCGCATACGCCATGCTTGCGGATAAGCAGACCGGGCACGCGCGGATCGAGCCGTTCGGTTATTTCCGGGACGATGCGAGGCACGTCGGCGTAGTTGGTCAGGATCGGCACGTCGATGCGCGCGTCCTCCTCCCAAATGTTGAACGCCTTGATCAGCTCGACGCCCTGAATCGGCACGGCGCGGCGTTCCCAGAACCATTCGGAGACGAGGTTGTTGAATACGCTGTGGATGTGGAAAATGGCGCCCGCGCCCGTAAGCCGATAGATCTCGCGGTGCAGCGACGTTTCGGCGGAAGGCTTGAGCGTCGTCGCCTCGCACGGCTTGCCGTCCTGGTCGACGAACAGGAAGTCCTCCGGCGTCGAACGCGTCTTGTCCTTGCCGCTGGCCGTAACGGCGAAATAAAAGCGTTCGGGCGAGTAGGGGCCGATCCGCATCGACAGGTTGCCGCCCGTGCCGGCGAACCAGCCGCGCGAGGCGAAATCCGCCTTGACCTCGGTAAATTCGCCCAGCACGCGCCGCTTCTCTTCGGTCGTAATGTCCGCGAAGCTCATGAGCGCAAGCCTCCTTGCTCCAGATGATGGATGACGTCGTGGAACGTCTCGAACGGCAGATGCGGAAGATCCAGCTCCCGGCACTTGTCCGTCAGATGGGAGCGGGAGAAGACGAGATCGACGATCTTCGCTCCCGGAAAATCGGTAACGCTGTCCCCGATCAGAATGCGGTAGTAGCGGTCCTCCGGGAAACGGCGGATGACGGCGGTTTTGCACATGCCGCAGCGGCCGCGGTTGTCGCAAAACTCGTCGCAGTCGTGCGGCCACGTAATCCGAATGCGTTCTCCGCTGAAGTCGCTGCCGTTGCAGTAAATATGATCGGCCGGAATGCCGAACGGCGCCAGCAGCGGATGGACGAAAAAGTCGATGCCGCCGCTCGTGACGTAGAACGGCACGTCATGGGCCTTGCACCACGCGAGCAGCTCGGCGAAGCCCGGGCGGATGCCCGCGCTCGTCAGGATGTAGTCCCGCACCTCGTCTTTCATGGAAGAAGGGAGGAGAGCGAACATCTCGCCGACGCCTTGTTTGACCGACTTGGCGTCGGCGATGATGTCCTGGACGATCGCATCCCAGCCCGGCGGGTGAAAATGCTTCATGACGGCGACAATGTTGTCGTTCATCGTGATCGTGCCGTCGAAGTCGCAGAACAGCACCGGTTGGCGCGGAAATCTGGCTGTTGTGCCGCTCAAGATGTGCGTACCCCCCATCGTTCGATGGCGAGGCGCAATTCCTCATGGTTCTCGGCGAATCGCTCCAGCGGGACTCCCGTCCTCACCGCGTCGACCGCCTGACGGAACGCGCGTCCTCCGGCGGCCGCGCCCCCGGGATGGCCGTGCACGCCGCCGCCCGCGTTCACGACGACCTCCGGCCCGAAGTCGCCCATAATGAGCGGCACGAGCCCCGGATGGATGCCCGCGGACGGAACCGGGAACGACGTCTTCTGCGGCAGACTGGGTGCCAGCAGCGCCTCCATGACCGCGAGATTTTCCGCCTTCGGCATAACGACGGAGCCGTAAGGGGAAGGGAAGAGCGACAGGTCCGCGCCGGCGATCCGCATCAGCTTGCCGAGCAGCACGGGCGCGGAGATGCCGTAGTGAGGCGACGGATAGAAAGCGCCTGCCATCGCCGGGTGAGCGGCGATCGGAACGTTAATGTCCAGGTCCTTGGCCAGCTCGGCCAGCGCATCGAAGCCGTAGGCGAGCACGTTGAACAGCAGGCCGCTGGCTCCCGCCGCAATCGCCCGCTTGGCGTTCGCTTTCAGCTCGAACGTCGAGCCGGTCAAGTTGGCGAAGTAGATCAGCTTCTGCCCGGTTGCCTGCTCCGCCTCGCGGGCGGCGGATATGCATGCCTCCACGCGGCGCTCGAGCGGAGTCAGCGGGTTCTCGAACAAAATTTCGTCGTCCTTGATCAAGTCGACGCCGCCGAGCGCCTGCTGGAGAAACTGCTCGCGAAGATTCGCCAGATCGTGGCCGATGACGGATTTAAATATGCTCATGACGAGCGGACGATCATGGACGCCAAGCAAGTCGCGCACGCCTTGAACGCCGAATTTCGGTCCCGGGAACGCGCTCAGGAAATCGGCCGACGGCGCAATGTCGATCAGCTTGATGCGGCCGTCCATCGACAGCTTGCCGAACGCGGTCACCAGGAACGCGGGAATATCGCGGCTGAAGTTGACGTCCGGATAAGCGATGGTAATATCGGCGTAGCGCTCGCCCGGCTGCGCGTTCTCCGGCTCGTGCGCTTCTATGGACACGACTTGTCCGAGATGCTTCTGCATCTGTTCCTTGGCCGCCTCGGGCAGCTCGGTCCAGCTGCCGACGGTCAGACCGACGGCGATGCCCTGCGCCTTCTTCGCGAAGTCGGCCTTGTCGTCGTGCAGCCGGTAGGTGGCCAAGCTGTAGGATGGAGATAAATTCATTTCGGGATCAGCCTTCTTTCCGTACAATCAAGATTTTGCGGCTTCGTCGCGGATCGCTTCGCCCATCTCGCGGGCTCTTTCAGCGCAGCGGACGATCGCCTGGTTCATGCCCTCGCGGAAGTCGAACCGTTCCAGCGTGCGAATCGCCGCCTCGGTCGTTCCGTTCGGAGACGTAACCTTGCGGCGCAGCTCCTCGGGGCTTTCCCCGGTAGCCAGCACCATCTCCGCCGCTCCCCGAACCGTCTGGACGGTGAGCGTCTTGGCCGCTTCCGGCGTCAAGCCAAGCTTCACGCCGGCGTCGATCATCGCTTCCATCAAGTAATAGACGTAAGCGGGGCCGCTGCCGGACACGCCGTTCACCGCTTCGATCAGCGGCTCCTCGACGACGGCGGTCATGCCGACCGAGCCGAACATCGCCAGCGCCAGCTCGCGGTTTTCCGCGGTTACGGAGGAGGAGAAGCTGATGCCCGTCGCGCCGAGTCCGATCGTGCTCGACGTATTGGGCATCGTGCGGACGACCGGCTGCTCGCGTCCGAGCAGCTGGTGGACGGTGGAGATGGACAGCCCGGCGACGAGCGATACGATCAACTGCTCCGGGCGAAGCAGCGGTTTAAGCGCCTTGATCGCGGCGGCGGCGTCCTTCGGCTTCATGCCGAGCACAATAACGTCGGCCGCCGTCAGCGCCGCGTTTTTCTTGTCGTCCGTGTCGGCCGGGACGACGCCGTAACGGGAGGAGAGCTCCCGAAGCCGGTCGGCGTTCTGACGGTTCAGGACGGAGATGCTGCCCGGCTCGGCGAGCTTGGGCTCGACCAGACCGCGCAAAATCGCCTCCGCCATCGAGCCGGCGCCATAGAAGCAAAGTCGAACTCCCCGCAAGGGGGAGTGGGTTGGATTTGTCATTTTCTGCCGCTCCTCTTAAGCTCTGATTTGGCCCGATCCGGCGATGCGGTATTTTGTGGAGGTTAACGCGGGCAAGCCCATCGGTCCGCGCGCATGCAGCTTCTGCGTGCTGATGCCGATCTCCGCGCCGAAGCCGAATTCGAAGCCGTCGGTGAAGCGGGTAGAGGCGTTGTGATAGACGGCGGCGGCGTCGACCTCCTGCAGGAAGCGTTCGGCGTTCGCCGCATTTTCCGTTACGATGCACTCCGAATGCTGCGTGCCGAATCGGCGAATATGGGCCAGCGCTTCGTCTACATCTTTTACAACTTTCACGTTCAAAATGTAGTCGTTGTATTCGGTGGCGAAATCTTCGTCCGTTGCCGGCGCCAGCGTCGGAACGGTGCGGCGCGAAGCCTCGCAGCCCTTCAGCGCGACGCCGGCCTGCGTGAACTTGTCGGCCAGCGCCGCCAGATGCCCGGCCGCGAACGACTCGTGCAGCAGCAGCGTCTCCATGGAGTTGCATACCGACGGACGCTGCACCTTCGCGTTCAGCGCAATCGCCTCGAGCATGCCGTAATCGGCGCTCTCGTCCGCGTACGTGTGACAGATGCCCGCCCCGGTCTCGATGACGGGCACCGTGGCGTTCTGCACGACGTTGCGAATCAGCGACGCGCCGCCGCGGGGAATAATCACGTCCAGCAGCCCGTTCAGCTTCAGCATTTCGTCGACCGATTTGCGGTCCGAGTCTTCAATGAGCTGCAGCGCGTCTTCGGGCAGGGCCGAGCGCGACAGCGCCTCGCGCATAACCGCGACGATGGCGCGGTTGGAGGAGAGCGCCGCCGAACCGCCGCGCAGGACGACGGCGTTGCCGGTCTTCAGGCACAGCGACGCGGCGTCCACGGTGACGTTCGGCCGCGCCTCGTAGATCATGCCGATGACGCCGAGCGGCACGCGGCGCTGCTCGATGCGCAGGCCGTTCGGCCGCTCGAATTGCTGCAGCGTCTCGCCGACCGGATCGGGCAGCTCGACGACCTCGCGGACGCCCTGGGCGATGCCTTGCAGCCGCTCCGGAGTCAGCTTCAGCCGGTCGAGCAGCGATTCCGACGTGCCCTGTTCCCGGCCGCGGACGATATCCTCTTCATTGGCGGCCAGCAGCCGCTCCTCGGCGGCCAGCAGGGCGTCGGCGATCAACGTCAGGGCTTCGTTCTTCTGCCCGGTGGTCAGCATGTTCAGCGCGGCGGTCGTTTCCCGCGCCGCCTTGGCTTTCTTTACGACTTCACTCATGTGCTTGAGCCTCCTTAACAATCGTGGATGCGACCCATTCGTCGCGGTGAATGACTTCGATGCGGGCGACGTCGACGCGTTTGCGCGCCTCTTCGGACGACAAGCCGGCGACGGCGGTAATCTGCCAGGCGGCATAATTGGTAATGCCCCGGCCGAGCACGCGGCCGCCCGGACCCGCGACTTCGACGACTTCGCCGGGGTGGAAGTCGCCCTCCGCCGCCGTAATTCCGGCGGGCAGCAGACTGCTTCCCCGGTTCAACAGCGCGTCCTCCGCGCCGACGTCGACGACGATGCGGCCTTGCGGGTCGGACAAAAAGCCGACCCAATGCTTCTTCGCGGACAGAGCGTGGAGGGAGGGGACAAAATAAGTGCCTTTGCCGCCGCCGTCCGCGGCCGCCCGCAAATCTCCGCGCTCCGACACCCGTCCGACGAACAGGGGAACGCCGCCCCTCATGGCGATGCGCGCCGCGTCGAGCTTGGAGCGCATCCCGCCGGTGCCGACCGAGGACCCCGCGCCTCCCGCCATCCGGTACAGTTCTTCCGTGAGCGCCTCGACGCGTTCGATGCGCGCCGCCTCCGGCGTTTTGCGGGGATCCCCCGTGTACAGTCCGTCCATGTCGGTCAGAATGTACAGCCCGTCGGCCTTGACCAGATTGGCGACCAGCGCGGAGAGGGAGTCGTTCTCCCCGAACCGGATTTCGTCCACGGCGACGGTGTCGTTCTCGTTAATGATCGGAATCGCCCGCTGCTTGAGCAGTTCTTCGATCGTTCTTGTGGCGTTCCGCGCCCGGCCCCGATCGCTGAAATCCGGACGGGTGAGCAGAATTTGCGCGGCCGCGATGCCGCTTGCGCCGAGCGCCTCCTGATAAGCCTGCATCAGCAGCGCCTGCCCGACCGAAGCGGCCGCCTGCTTCTCGTGCACAAGCTTCGGCCGCTCTGTATAGCCGAGCCGGCGAAACCCCGCGGCGATCGCCCCGGAGGTGACGAGCAGCACCTGATGGCCTTCGCCGTGCAGGGACGCCAACTCGTCCGCGAAAAACTTCACCTGAGCCCGATTCAGCCCGCCCTGCTCGGAGGTGAGGGAGCTGCTACCTATTTTCACTACGATCCGTTTGCCCATACGTTCAACCCCTTATCCAGCCATAAAAAAAAACTCCCGCCCTGTAAAGGACGAAAGCTTATCTTCCGCGGTACCACCTTCGTTGACGGCGCCGGAATACAGAGGCCGCCGTCCTCTTATGCTCCCGATAACAGCGGGCGCTGTCCGGCTCGTCGCCGTCCGCTCGGGGATGGGGGAGGCGGGGGCGGGGCAAGCTCTCCCAGCCAAGGAGCCTGCTCTCTGAACGCGCCCGATTCCGCTTCGTTTCCCGTCGTTGCGTTGCTATGATCCGCCGGTCGCCCCGGCGCTCGAATATTCTAAGAATACCATGCGCCGCAAGGGTTGTAAAGGAACGGACGGCCGGGGAGGCGGCTTGGCGGGCCGGCTGCCCGGGCGCGCCGACGGCGGAAGACGGCTTGGCCGCCGCGCGCCGGCGTTACGGTCGGAACTTCGCGGCAGCTTCCTTGCGTCCATTTACTCCGAGCTTCTTATAGATGCTTCGGCAATGCGTCTTTACCGTTTCGAGCCGGATGTTCAGCGCGTCGGCGATGGCCGGGTTCGAGCGTCCCTCGATCAGCGTCTGCAGCACCTCGTATTCTTTGGCGGTCAGCTGCCTGCGGGCGCTGCGCAGCGAATCGGATGCGAATCGCCGCTCGTCGGCCGCTTGCGCCAGCAGCTTGCAATAGGCGGCGCGCGGAGGAGAAGAGTAAGGCTCCTTGGAGGAGCGGCGTTTCACATACATCCGGACAAGCGTTTCCGCCAGCTCCCATTCGTCGAGAAAAAGCCGCACGTAGCCTTCGCCTCGACCGATATCGAGCGCCGTCTCCAGCCTGCGGAAGGCGGTCGCCGCATCTCCCGATCGCTCGTAGAGAACGGACAGAAGCAGGGCGGCTTCGGCCGCATGGGCGCGCAGATACCACGATTCGCACAGATGGAGCAGCCTCTCTCCGAAGTCGACGCCTTGGCGAAAATGTCCGAGGAAGACGAACGCGCGCAGCTTGGTGAGCTCTCTGTACAGATGACCGAAGCCGCCCGGCCCGCGCGGTTCCCCGCTTCGTTCGCGAAGCCAGGCGTTGACGTCCTCCGCGCGGTTTTCTCTGATCAGGAGCCGGGCGTCGCAGGCCGCAAGCGTTTCGCGGCCCGCCGCGCCGATCCGCCCGGCAATCATTGCCGTCGTCTCCTGAAGCATGACGCGCGCGGCCTGCCGTTCTCCGCGAGCCCATCTCAGCGAGACGAGCGTCAAGGACGCGGGCAGAATCAGCCCCGTGTCCATCAGGTCCAGCCCGATTCTCCGCCCTTTCTGCAGGCCGCTCTCGGCCGAATCGAGCTCGTTGCGCTCGTAGCGGCATTCCCCCAGCAAAATCTGGATGATGCCGTATCCCTGATTTTCCCCGTTCCAGAGCGGCTCGGCGTATTCGCACATCGCGACCGTCTGGTCGATCGCCCCCCAATGGCCGGCATCGCTGTTGAGCAGCGAGCTTCCGCAGGGATCGATCGTATTGTATTGACTGTACAGGAGCCCGGGACCGCCCAGCAGCTCCTCGGTTCGTTTCATAAGCGCCATGCCCCGCTCGGAATCGCGCCTGAGATAAGCGATGCGGGAACGAATGGAGGCAAAATAGCCGCGCAAATCCTCACCGGTAGGAGGGAAAACGAAGGGACCTTCCTCCATGCGGGCTTCGGCTCCGTCCAAAGCCCGTTCGGCTGCGGAGATGCGATGCTCGGCGGCCAGAAACCAGGCATACAGCATCGCCACGGAAGGACGCCCGGTCGTCTCCGCGTCGGGGAAGCGCTGCAGGATGTCGAGGACGTCCGGCTTCGGCGCGGAAAAGGTCGTTCCGATATCGGCAAGCAGCAGCGCTTCCGCCCGGTCGTAGTCGGGAATGAGCAGGGCGAGGCGGATCGCCTCGAAAATATTTCCGTTTCGTTCCAGCCAACGGATCGCCCGTTCCCGGACCTGAGCGTACTTCTCCTTCTCGCTCTCGCGAAAACGGGCATGCAGCCAGCTCCGGAACAAAGGATGATAACGGCAGCGGCCCCGTGTATCCCGGAAGAGAAACAGGCCGCGGTCGATGCCCTGCTGCAGCAGCTCGGACGACGCTTCGTCTTCCGTCAACAGCCGGCACAGCTCCGCGTCGAAGCTGTCGGGAACGGACGTGCGAAGCAGGAAACGCCGCAGCCGTTCCGGCTGCCGGTTCAGCACGTTGTCCAGGAATACGTCGTTGAGCCGAAACGGGAGCTCGTCCAGGCCCTTGTCCGAGCTTCTGCGCGGAAAAAGGAGAGTTCCTTCTGCGGACGAAGAGACGAATGCGTCCAGTGCGAGCGGCCATCCTTCCGCAAGGCGGTCCAGCCGCTCAAGCTCCTCGTCTTCGAGCCGGCGCGCCAGCGACCTCCGCACGTACTCGCCCGTCTCCTCCGGGGTCAGCCGCAGATGCTCGTGCGTAACGGTCAGCGGATGAAGATGCCGCAGATTTGCCGCGAACGGCAGCCGCTCCCGACTGGCGAAGAAATAACGGACGCGTCTTCCCGAACGGGAGATCAGCGTCTCGAACAGACGATGCGCGTCCTCGTTGACGATCGCCTCGTAACGGTCGAAGAAGAGGCAGACCTCCTCCAGTTCGTTAAGAGCGCGCAGCAATTTTTCCAAAGTTTCGGAGGGCGCTGGCATCGGATCGAGCTTCGACTCGGATTGCAGGGAAAGGAGGAGCTCCAGGCGCGCTTCCTCGTTTGCCGGCGGGAGCATCTCGATCAGGAGCCCGAGCAGACGCCGGACGTCGTTGTCGTCCGTATCCAGCGTCAGCCATCCGACCGTCCCCCGGCCGGCCGGCGAGGCAGCGCGCATGCCGAGCAGCGTCGTCTTGCCGTATCCGATCGGCGCGACAACGGTCGTAAGCGGTCTGCCCGCTTCGTTTTTCAACAGCTTGAGGCAGCGGCCGCCGAGGACGGCGGACCGGGCCGGACGCGGTATTTCCAATTTGGGATTTCCCATAGAATAGAGCTCCTCCCGGGCCGGATGATAATCGGTAATTTCTATCCGGATTATAGCATTTTACGAGAAATCGAGGTAGATTCCTTTCGGAAAGAGGGAGGGAAATGAGGTAGGCATTTTTCGGATGAGGGATAGGATTCCGCGCTGCGGAGCGGTATGTTTAAGGAATAGAAAATACGATTCCAGCGATAAAATAACGGGAGGAACTTTATGATCAGAGCTTTTCCGTCGATTCGTTCATTCATGCGCCTGGCGCTCGCGTTTGTCGTTCTGTGCGCCGGGGTTTCTTCATGGGGAGGCGCGGCTCCCGCCTACGCGGCATTTGCCGACGGCAACGGTTTGCCGGGCTCCCCTTATCTGATTAAGACGCGGGAGCAGCTGGACGACATGCGAGACTATCCGTCCGCTCATTTTCAGCTGGAGGCGGATATCGACTTGGCGGGTTTTCCGTGGGAGCCGGTCGGGACTTACGCCCTGCCTTTCTCCGGCACGTTCGACGGGAACGGATATACGATCTCGAGCTTGGTCAATGACTCTCCGACGGCCAATTATGTCGGGCTGTTCGGGATGACTGCCGAGGCGACGATCCGCAACGTCGGGCTGATCGGGGCGAACGTTCAAGGAGTCCAATATGTCGGCGGTTTGGTCGGTTACGCCCGGGGCACGCGAATCGAGAACGTCTATGTGACGGGAAGCGTGAACGGAAGCGACCAGGTCGGCGGATTGAGCGGATATATGGTGGGCATACCCGATGCCGGCTCGGTTTTGAGAGAAGCGTACTCCGCTGCCTCGGTGCATTCTTCCGGCGGCTCGAATTACGGGGCGATTGCCGGGAGCTATGATGGAGAAGTGTCATTTTTCGCGAACTATTACGACTCCTCGCTGACCGCCGTTTCGTCGATCGGGACGGGCTATGAGACCTCGCAAATGAAAAACGCCGCAACGTTTTCCGTATGGAATATCAACGAGCCGTACAGCAGCTGGGCGATCTTCGAGGGCGTCACGTATCCGATTCCTCGCGCGGCCTACGAGCGTCTGCTGCTGGGAAGCCTGGAGCTCGAGGCCGGCGGAGCGGCGGTCGGGCTGGAGCCGGCCTTTTCCGGGGACAGGCGCGAATACGCCGCAAGATTGCCGGGCGATGCGTCCGATATAACGGTGACGGCGGAGGCTTGGGACGGGGCGTCGTTGGTCCGCATCGGCGGCGACGAAACCTCGGAGAAAACGATCGGCCTGAATCCGGGAGCGAATGAGATTTTCGTCGACGCGGTGTCGGATGTCGTTTTGCCCGGTACGTCGATAAAACCTTTTGTCGTCGCGTACAAGCTGAACGTCGCGCGCGAGGACGGTTCGCCGCTGTACCCGCACCGGATCGGCGAGGCCCTGCAGCTGGCCGCGATCGGGACGGGAGCATACGAGCCGGACGACCGCTACGAACTGACGAACGACCTCGATTTGTCCGGCCTCGATTGGACGCCGATCGGCAGCGCCGCCGAACCGTTCGCGGGAGAGTTCGACGGCGGCCGCCATGTCGTTCGCAATCTGACCGTGAGCGGAGCGGGCAGGGACGACGCCGGACTGTTCGGCGTATCCTCGGGGACGATCCGTTCGCTCGGACTGGAGAACGTCTCCGTCTCCGGCGGCTCGCGGGTCGGGGCGCTGCTCGGAACGAACGGTGGCACGGTCGAGAATGTCTATGCTCTCGGCGCCGTGTCCGGAACGGAGGGCGTTGGCGGTTTGATCGGCTTTAACGGTTCGGGCGGATCCGTCGCCAACGTCTATTACGCCGGCACGGTAGACGGAGCCGCCGGAGTCGGAGGGGTGTTCGGAGCGGATTCGACGGGATCGGCAGCGAGCGCCTATTGGGATGCGGAGCTTGGCGGAGAGGCCTCTGGAGGCGGGGAAGGGAAAACGACCGCCGAGATGAAGCGGCGGTCGACCTTTGCCGGTTGGGATTTCGCCGGCGTATGGGCGATGACGAACGAAGCGACGTATCCGATGTGGAAGGAACGGCTCGACGCGGCGAAGGCGACGGCGGTCGTCGTGACGCCCGAGCGGGGCACGGCGGACTGGGGCGTCGGCTTCGCATCGGATCAAGGCAGGTATGCGGTCGAATTGAATTGCTACGTCGGCACCGTCGACGTCGGCGTCGCGCTTTCCGATCCCGGAGCGTCGGCAGCCATTAACGGCGCGGCCGGTTTGTCCGTGCCGCAGACGGTGCATCCGGGCGCGAACGAGGTCAAGATCGAAGTCCGGGATACATACGGTCATGCCGGGGCCGTCTACGAGCTGATCGTCCGGGTGCCCGCTCCGGCACTGGTCGGCGTCGCGGCGCCGGAGGACGGATATTACGTCGCGGGGGACGCTTTGACGTTCACGGCGGAATACGAGGGCGCGGTTGTCGTGAACGGTTCTCCCCGGCTGGCGTTGGACATTGGCGGAGAGACGAAATACGCCGATTACGCCGGGCAACCGCCGGGGGAAGCGAACAAGCTCCGGTTTGTGTATACGGTCGAGGACGATCTGGCCGACTCCGACGGCATCGAACTGCTCCCGGCGATCGAACTGCCTGCCGACGCAGGCATTGCCGCTTCCGGAGAAGCGGCGGAGCTATCGTTCGCGGCTCCGGATACAAGCGGAATTCAGGTCGATTCGCGTCCGCCGGCGATCGTTCTGTCGCAGACGCCGGCGGCCGGAGTCCGAACGACGGGGCCCGTCACGGTGACGGCGGTCGTGACCGACGAAACCAGCGGGATTGCGGAGACGAAGTGGGCTTCCGGCTCGCATCCGGCAAGCTTCTTCGGCGCCGGAGGCGACGCGCTGTCGGCCGACGGGTTCGAAGCCGCGGCGAACGGAGTCTACACGGTATATGCCAGAGACGCGGCGGGGAACGAAGCGGTCGCGGAGATCGCGATCGCCAATATTCGCGCGCCCGGATCGAGCGGAGGCTCGGGCGGCGGCAGCGGGCCTGTCGGGCCGGAGCCAGGCGGCTGCTCGGACGAAGGCTGTTTGTTTCTTCGCGCGGGAGAAGCGGGCACGCTGCAGCTCGACGGCTTAACCGTCGAAATTCCGGCGGGCGCGACGAACGAGGACATGACCGTTACCGGCGAAATCGTGCCGACTTCGGCGCTTCCTTCGCTGGCCCGGACGTCCGGGCTGCTCAGCTCCGTGTTCGAGCTGCAGAAGACGGGCGACGGACCGTTCTTGAAGCCGGTAACGATTCGAATGAAATACCGCGTGGAGGCAATGGCCGGCGACGTTCGTCCGGCGGTGTTCTTCTTCGACGAAGCGAAGCGGGAATGGGTGGAGGTCGGAGGGACGATCGCTGCCGGGGGCGAGCTTTCGGCGCAGGTCGATCATTTTACGAAGTTTGCCGTTCTTGCCGTATCGACTCGCATCGACGTCAGGAGCAGGTTTGCCGATGTCGAGCGCCATTGGGCCGGGGAGTCGATTGCGGAGGCGGCGGAGAAGGGACTGGTCGGAGGTTATCCCGACGGTACGTTCCGGCCGGACAAGCCGGTCACGCGGGCGGAATTCGCAGTCATGCTGGCGAACGGACTCGGCTGGACGAAGCCGTCCGAGTCGAGGCTGGTCTTCGCCGATGACAAAGCCGCTCCCCCATGGGCGAGAGCGGCTTTGGCGACGGCTTCCGGCAGCGGAGTGCTGGCGGGTTACCCCGACGGCACGCTGCGGCCGAACGAGCCGGTCACGCGGGCGGAGATGGCGGCGATGATCGCGCGGGCGCTGCATTTGCCGCCGGGCCCGGCGGGGGACGCCGGTTTCCGGGACGACGCGGCCATTCCGGACTGGGCGAAGCCGGCCGTCAACGCCGTCTTGCGGGAAGGCATCGTCAGCGGCGACGAGAAGCGGCAATTCCGCCCGTGGGCCGCGACGACGAGAGCGGAAGCCGCGGTTATTCTGCTGCGCGCTCTCGACCAGGATTAGAACAGACCGAGCCGTCCGACCCGGGCCGCGACCTCGCGCAGCCTCTCCTCGCCGGTCAGCAGGCCGAGCCGGACGTAGCCTTCGCCGCTCCGGCCGAACCCGGAGCCCGGCGCGACGACAACGTCCGCCTGCTCCAGCAGCAGGTTGGCGAACGACATCGACGTATGGCCTTGAGCGACGGGCAGCCAGCAGAAGAAGGAGCCTGCCGGCTTCTTCGCTTGCCAGCCGATCTCGTCCAGCGCGCCGTACAGGGCGTTGCGGCGGCTTTCGTACGTCGCCACGAGATTGCGGACGGATTGCTGCGGCCCCGTCAGCGCTTCCGCCGCGGCTTCCTGAATGCCGCCGAACAGGCTGCAGTACATGTGGTCCTGGATCAGGTTGATCTGCTCGATGATGTCCGCGTTGCCGACCGCAAAGCCGACGCGCCAGCCGGCCATGTTATAGGACTTGGACAGCGTATAAAATTCGACGCCGACCTCCTTGGCGCCGGGCGTCTCCAGGAAGCTGATCGGGCGCTTGCCGTCGAAGCCGATCGCGCCGTACGCGAAATCGCTGGCGACGATAAGGTTATGCTTGCGGGCGAAAGCGACCGTCCGCTCATAAAATTCGGGCGTGGCCGTCGCCGCGGTCGGATTGTTCGGATAATTAAGGAACATCAGCTTGGCCCGCTCCGCCGCGCCCGCCGGAATCGCCTCGTAATCGGGCAGAAAGTCATTTTCCTCCTTCAACGGCATAAAGCTCATTTCCGCGCCGGCCAGCGCAACGCCCGACCAGTAGTCCGGATAGCCGGGATCGGGGACGAGGCAGACGTCGCCGGGATCGAGATAAATTTGGCTGATCTCGATCAGGCCGGATTTGCCTCCGAACAGAACGGCGACCTCCGTCTCGGGATTCAGCTCGACGCCGTAATCCGCCCGGTAGCGCTCGGCGACGGCCTGCTTGAGGAACGCAAAGCCGCGAAAAGGCGGGTATTTGTGGTACAGCGGGTTTTCGGACGCGGTTTTCAACCGTTCCACGATATTTCCGGGAGTCGGCAAATCGGGATTGCCTTGTCCGAGATTGATGACGTCGCTGCCGGTGGCCGCGCGCGCGTTCGCCTTGGCGACCAGCGCCGCGAAAAATTGTTCCGGCAAAGCCTGCATCCGCTTGGCGGGGGTAAACTTGACACTCATGCTCGATCGTCACGCTCCGTGCTTCGAAATTGGAATAGGATGAATGTAGCATAACGTTATCGGCTCGGCAACGGATTCGGGCTATTTTTTGAAAAAAACAGGGATAAGGGGGCGGAATTGTAGAGATTGCCGCGATCTTGCTGAGGAGACCCCAGGAGGAAACGGAACCGTTGGCTCGAGCGGGAACGCTGCGCGCAGTTGCCGGAACGCGGAGGATGCAGTACGATGGAGGACATAACGATTGTCGGCCCGGGATCGGGCTCCGGGTTGCTGCCCCGCGATTGGGGTGGCGAGCCTTCGTCGGCCGGCAGTCTCCATAACGGACGCGTACAGGAGAGGATAACGATGACCCGATTGCGGATTGCGTTGGTGCAGATGAACATAGAAGCGGGGAATACGGAAGCCAATTTTGCGAAAATGGAAGCCGGGCTCGAGGAGGCGGCCGCGCTCGATCCGAAGCCGGATTTGATCGTGTTGCCCGAAATGTGGAACACGGGCTACGCCTTGACGGAAATCCGCCGGCTCGCGGACCCGGATGGCGCGCGTGCGAAGCGGCTCGTGTCCGGGTTCAGCCGCCGCCACGGCGTTAACGTGCTCGCCGGATCGATCGCGCAGCTTCGTCCCGACGGCGTCACGAACACGCTTTATGCGTTCGACCGGACGGGGGCGGCGATAGCCGAATACAGCAAAATTCACCTGTTCCGGCTCATGGACGAGCATTTGCATCTGGAAGCGGGCGAGACGGCCGGGTCGTTCGAGCTGGAGGGCGTGCCGGCGGCGGCGATGATCTGCTACGATATCCGCTTTCCGGAGCTGGCCCGCAAGCTGGCGCTCGGCGGCGCCAAGCTGCTGATCGTGCCGGCGCAGTGGCCGCATCCGAGGCTGCACCATTGGAGAACGCTGCTGCAGGCGAGGGCGATCGAGAACCAGATGTTCGTCGTCTCCTGCAACACGGTCGGAGAGAGCGGAGGCTCCAGCTTCTTCGGCCACTCGATGGTTATCGACCCGTGGGGAGAAGTGCTGGCCGAAGCGGAGGAGCGGGAGACGATTCTCGTCGCCGACATCGACCTCGCGCTTGTCGATGAGGTGCGCGGCCGCATTCCGGTATTCGCCGACCGCCGGCCGAACTTGTACGAATAACGGAGTGTCGGCGCAGTCGGCCGATATTCGTGGGACCCCGTGCGGCAGATAAACCGTTCCACCGGCTCGTTAACGGGTCGATCATCGGCGTTGTCGCCGGAATAGCGGCCTCCCGGACCGTTAATGGGCCGATCATCGGAGGTATCGCCGGAATAGCGGTCTCCCGGACCGTTAACGGGTCGATCATCGGGGTATCGCCGGAATAGCGGCCTCCCGGACCGTTAACGGTCCGATCAACGGCGTTGTCGTCGGAATAGCGGTCTCCCGGACCGTTAACGGGTCGATCATCGGGGTATCGCCGGAATAGCGGCCTCCCGGCTCGTTAACGGGCCGATCATCGGCGCTGTCGCCGGAATAACGGTCTCCCGGACCGTTAACGGGCCGATCAACGGCGATGTCGCCGGATTAACGGCCTTCCGGACCGTTAACAGGTCGATCATCGGGGTATCGCCGGAATAGCGGTCTCCCGGACCGTTAATGGGCCGATCATTGGCGTTGTCGCCGGAATAACGGTCTCCCGGACCGTTAATGGGCCGATCATCGGCGTTGTCGTCGAATAGCAGCCTCCCGGACCGCTAACGGGCCATTCCTCGCCGGAACCGCCGGATTAACGGTCCGATTCCCGCTATTTACCCATGCCGATCTTGGCGATCGTCGATCGGAACGTGGAGATGAAGGCTTCGGCGGCGTTGGACAGGTATCTTCCTTTGCGATAGGCGATGACGAGCGTGCGTGTAGGGCTGCCTTCGAGCTTCAGGTAGACGGGGGCCGGGCCTTGCCAGTCGCTGCGCGTCACCATTTTGGGCAGGAAGGCGACGCCCATGCCCGCGGCGACGAGCGCCTGGACGGTATCGATATTGGCGCTCTCGAAGACGACGCGCGGATCGAAGCCGGCAGCGGCGCACAGGTCGTGCGCGATCAGGCGGAACCCCTGCCCCTTCTTTAAAAGAACGAACGGCTCGTCCTTCAGCAGCGCGACGGAGATTTCCTTGTCCCGGTACTGCGGCTGCGCCAGCGGGTGATCCGGGGGCACGGCGAGACAGATGCCTTCCTCGATGACGGGAAGGTAGGCGAGAGAAGGCTCGACCAGCGGCAGCGACAGCAGGCTGACGTCGGTGCCGCCGCTAGCGGTCAGCTGCTCCAGCTGTCGGGTCGTCTCCTCGATCAGCACGATCTCGATATTCGGATACGCCTCGCGGAAAGCGGGAAGCACGTGCGGCAGCACGTGGGCGCCGGTCATCGGCAGGCTGCCGACGACGAGGCGGCCCTTGCGCATGTCGGCGATATCCTCCATCTCGCGGCGCAGCTGGTCGGTCATGTCGATGATCTGCTGCGCCTTCTTGACGAAGACGTCGCCCGCGTGCGTCAGCTCGACCGAGTTCGTGCTCCGCTTGAACAGCAGCACCCCGAGCTCCTTCTCCAGCTTGGACAGCTGCTGGCTGAGCGACGGCTGGGCGATATGGAGCTTCTCGGCGGCGCGCGAGAAGTTTCTTTCGTTAGCGATCTGAATAGCGTAGTGCAGCTGCCGGAATTCCACGAAGCGAGCCTCCTTTATAGGTTGGAACAATTAACCTTATAGAAATTATATCTTGGAACAATGATAGACGAAATGTTAGAATGATAGCAAGCTAAAGAGAACTTTTGGGGTGAATACTAATGAGCAAAAAAACGATGTTCGAGAAAATTTGGGAAAATCACGAGATCGTATCCGAAGCGGGGAAGCCTAGCATCCTCTATATCGATCTCCACCTGGTGCACGAGGTTACGTCACCGCAAGCGTTCGAAGGCTTGCGTCTGTCCGGCCGCCAAGTAAGACGTCCGGAATTGACGTTCGCAACGATGGATCACAACGTTCCGACGAAAGACCGCTTCAACATTTCCGATCCGATCTCCAAGCAGCAAGTGGACACGTTGACGGAGAACTGCCGGGAATTCGGCGTCAAGCTGTACGACTTGAATACGATCGACCAGGGCGTCGTTCACGTCATGGGGCCCGAGCTGGGCTTGACCCACCCGGGCAAAACGATCGTCTGCGGCGACAGCCACACGTCCACGCACGGCGCGTTCGGCGCGCTGGCGTTCGGCATCGGCACAAGCGAGGTCGAGCACGTTCTGGCGACCCAATGCTTGCAGCAGGCGAAAGCGAAGACGATGTGCATCCGGTTTATCGGCAAACGCAAGCCGGGCATTACCGCGAAGGACATGATTCTCGGTCTGATCGCCAAATACGGCACGGATTTCGGCACGGGCTACGTGATGGAGTATACGGGCGAAGCGATTCGCGATCTGTCGATGGAAGAGCGGATGACCGTCTGCAACATGTCCATCGAAGCGGGCGCGCGCGCCGGCCTGATCGCTCCGGACGAGACGACGTTTAACTATTTGCGCGGCCGGGAGTACGCTCCGCAAGGCGAAGCGTTCGACAAAGCGGTCGAGCAGTGGAAGGCATTGTGCACGGACGAAGGCGCCGAGTTTGACTTGACTCTCGACTTCGACGTCGAGACGCTCATTCCTCAAGTTACCTGGGGCACCAGCCCGGGCATGGGCACAGGCATTACCGATTCCGTGCCGGTGCCGGAAAATCTGCCGACGGAGAACGAGCGCAAAGCCGCGACGAACGCGCTCGAGTACATGGCCCTCAAGCCGGGAACGCCAATGACCGAGATCGAGATCGATTACGTGTTCATCGGTTCCTGCACGAACGGACGCATCGAGGACTTGAGAGCGGCGGCTTCCGTGGCGCGCGGCTACAAGGTCAACCCGAACGTGACCGCGATCGTCGTTCCGGGCTCCGGACGCGTCAAAATTCAGGCCGAGAAGGAAGGACTCGACAAGATCTTCATCGAAGCCGGATTTGAATGGCGCGAAGCGGGCTGCAGCATGTGCCTCGCGATGAACCCGGACGTTCTGAAGCCCGGCCAACGCTGCGCATCGACGTCCAACCGGAACTTCGAAGGCCGTCAAGGCCGCGGCGGACGCACGCACCTCGTGTCGCCGGAGATGGCGGCGGCAGCCGCCGTTCAGGGCCGCTTCGTCGACGTTCGCACATGGGATTTCAAAGCCGAAGTGACGGCGTAATAGGTTTGCCGAGCGCAACTGACGTTGCAGGCTAGCGGCAGCATTTCGAGGAGGAGCACGAACATGGAAGCTTTCGTACAATTAAACGGTCTCGTTGCCCCGGTCGACCGGGTGAACGTCGATACCGACGCCATTATTCCCAAGCAATTTCTGAAAAGAATCGAGAGAAGCGGGTTCGGCCAATTTCTGTTTTTCGAATGGAGATGGGACGAACAGGGGAACGTCATCCCCGAATTCAATCTGAACAAGCCGCGTTACCAAGGGGCGTCCGTCCTTTTGTCCCGCGCCAACTTCGGCTGCGGATCGTCCCGTGAGCACGCTCCGTGGGCGATAATGGATTACGGCTTCCGCTGCATTATCGCGCCGTCGTTCGCCGACATTTTCTATAACAACTGCTTCAAGAACGGCATTCTTCCGATCAAGCTGAGCGAGGAGCAGGTCGACGATCTGTTCAAGCGCACGGAAGCGAAAGAAGGCTACAAGCTGAACGTCGACTTGGAGAAACAGGTCATCACCGACGAAGACGGCTTGAGCATTTCGTTCGAGATCGACGCTCACCGCCGCAACTTCCTGCTGCAGGGCTTGGACGATATCGGCCTCACGCTTCAGCATGAAGCCTCTATTACGGCTTATGAGCAGCGCCGCGCCGCAAGCGCGATCGTCTAACGCCGAATAACGCGGATGCGGGCGCCTTAACGGGCGACGGAAAGACCTTTTGCCTCCGATTCGGCAAATTTCGGGGCAAGGGGTCTTTTTTTCCTCTGTTACGCAACTTTTCATGTTTTTGTACGTCTAATGATTCGTGGACAGGCCGCAGCGTTTCTACATAATTCGGCATCGTTCGCAAATCTTCAGACATCGAGGTGAAGCATGAAGAAGTGGCTCTCCCTGTTGTTCGTCGTCGCCGGCATGCTGGTCCTGAGCGCGGGTATGGCGCACGCCGCCAAAGCGGAGACGCCGACGCCCAAATTGATTTTGGACGGCATGGAGTTAGAGCCCCAGGTTCCGCCGTTTCTCCTGAACAGCACGGTTATGGTGCCGGTGCGCATCGCGACCGAGAATTTGGGATACAAGGTGGACTTCGACAACAGCAAGAAACAGGTGACGGTATCCAACGGCAAGAAGAAGCTCGTCATGACGGTGGACAAGCCTACGGCTTACCTGGACGGTACGCCGATGGAGATGACGAAGCCGCCGCTCATCCAATCCCAATTTACTCTTATCCCTTTAAGATTTCTTGGCGAGTCTCTTGGCGTTCAGGTTTTCTGGGATAATCAAATTAAATCGGTATTTATGTATTCTCCCGTGGAGACGGAGCCGGGCGGCAGCGCCGGCAAGCCAAGCGATCCTTCGGACGGGGGCTTGATCGGAATCGTCGAGCCGGGCGAAGGCTCCGACGGTTCGGGAGGAGGGACTCCTCCGGACACCGCCGTTCCTCCCGCGGTAACGGGAACGCTGAACGAGATTTACTACGATGCCGCGTCGGAAGCGGTCGTGCTGAAGTATGACGGGCTTATCGTTCCGCGCGACTTCAAGCTGGACAACCCGAAGCGGATCGTGATCGACGTTCCGAACGGCCAATTCGCTTCCGAGTTCGTGCCGTCGGCGGATTTCTCGCGGCTGAGCGAAGGCCAAATTCCGGTCGCGGAGCACGAGGCGCTGCGTTCGATCCGGTATTCGATGTTCGGAACGGATACGAAAGCGCCGAGATTCGTGCTCGACCTGAATCGGGCCTGGGATTACGAGCTCCTGAACGACCCGGGCGCCGGAACGCTTACGATCGCGCTCAAGCGTCCGCCGCAAGACAAATCGCTGTACACCGTCGTCCTTGACGCGGGCCACGGCGGGACGGATCCCGGTGCGATCAGCATTACGAAGCGTACGGAGAAAGAGTTCAACCTGGCGGTCGTGCTGAAAATACAGGCGCTGCTGGAAGGGGACGAACGCATCAATCTGATCATGACGCGCACGGACGATTCGTATCCGACCTTGCAGGACAGATACAATCTGGCCAACTCCGTTCAAGCGGACATTTTCGTCTCGGTGCACGCCAACAGCAGCACGTCGCCGAACACGAACGGCACGGAAACCTATTATACCCGCGAAGACAGCAAGGCGTTCGCCGCGCTGATGCATTCCGTATTCGCGCCGTCGACGGGGCTGAAGGACAACGGGTATAAGAAGCATTCCGTTAATCTCGCCGTGACGACGAAGACGACGATGCCGGCTATATTGCTGGAGGTCGGGTATTTGTCGAGCAGCATCGACGAGCCCCAGCTGTGGACCGAAGAGCTGCAAAATCGCGTCGCCGAGGCGGTCGCGACCGGAATCAAGATGCAATTGAATTTGCAATAAGCCGTCCGGCCCCGATATGGGGCCGGCATGCGCATATTTTGGGAGAGGGGACAGGTTGACGATGAAGAAGGGATTATCGAAAGGCGTTACCGGTTTGCTCGCTGCATCGCTGGTGTTATCGGGGGTCTCTTACGCGAACAAGACCGCTTCCGCGGCCTCTATTTTCTCGGATGTCAAACCGGGGTGGGCCGAGAAGCACATCACGAAGCTGGCGATGCAGGGCATTCTGAAAGGCGGAACGGGGAAGCAGGCCGGCATGTTCAGCCCCGCCAACAAAGTGACCCGCCAGGAGGCGGTCATCATCGCGCTCAGATTCATGGGCGTCGACAATGAAGTGAAAACCGGCGAGCCCCTCGTGTTTCCGAGCGATCTGGTCATTAAGGACGACTACAAACCATACATAAAACTGGCGGTTCAGAAAAATATTTTGCTGCTCGACGAAGAAATCGCGCTCGTCCAAAAAGACGGGGGCAAGGAGTGGGGCAGCAGCCCGGCCACGCGCGAATGGATGGCCAAGCTGCTTGTTCGCGCGATCGGCAAAGACCAGGCGGCCAAGGAAGCCGGCGGCCAAGCCACCGCGTTTAGCGACGACAATCAGATCGACGCGGGCTTGAAGGGCTACGTCAGCGTCGCGACGGCGCTCGGACTCGTCAACGGCGTAACGGCGACCAAGTTCGATCCGACGGCTTCGGTAACCCGCGAGATGGCGTCCACGCTGTTCAGCCGCGCGGAGTCCCAGATCAACGTCGCCTATGCCGGCCAAGTGACCGGGGCGCTCGTCGGCGTAGAGGGCAGCAAGCTGACGGTGCTTCATTCCGACGGCGTCGTGAAGAGCTACACGTTGTCCCCGACCGCTTCCGTCTACGGATTCGGTGCGGAGCAGACGACGGACATTTCTTCTTTAATGCTGTACAGCGAAGTGATTCTTATCGGCAATTCCGACGGAACGGTTGGATTCGTGGAGCAGACAAGCGAGACGGCGAAGGTGAAAAATATCGAAGGATCGCTGCTGCTCGTGTCCGAAGCGCAAAATAAACTGACCGTGACCATCGACGGCGAACCGAAGACGGTCTCTTACGACGCGCAAACGTTGACGATCAAGGACATTAACGGACAATCGCTGACGATCGCGGATCTGCCGCTTAACGTGCCGGTGACTTTGGGCGTGGACGTGGCGACCGAGAGCAAGCTGCTGTCGCTGACGGTGAACAAGGCTGTCACGAACAAGTCCGGCTCCGGCACGGTCGAAGCGGTTGACGTATCCGGCTTGACGCTGCAGGTGAAAGACGCCGCGGGCAATTCGGACTCGTATCCGATCGATGCGAACGCGGTCGTCAAGCATAACGGCACGAATCTGTCGCTGGACCAGCTTGTCCCGGGCGACGTCGTCTCCTACGAGGTGAAAATGGGCTCGGTAACGTCCGTTACGGTGACGAACAAGGTTCAGCCTCCGATCGAAGGCGTCATAAACCTGGTGGACAAGGGGACGAAAACGATCCAGTACCGCATCGGCAGCGAGCTTGGCGTCAAGGAAATGATCGATAACGTCGCCGTTAAGCTCGAAGGCCTGTCCAATGTGACGCTCGACGATCTGTTCAAAGGCGACACGGTGTCAATGACGCTTAACGAGAGCGGCAAAGTCTCCATCATCACAATCAAGAACCGTTCCGTCAATTTCCTGAACGCGGCGATCGTCTTCTCCGCCGACTTGGAGAACGACATTCTGATCGTGACGGATTCCGCGAACAAAAAGGTTCCGCTCATTCTGACCGAGACGACCCGCTTCGATCTGAACGGAACGGTGCTCACGAAGAAAGACGCGGCGAAATATATCATCAAAGGCAAAAAGATCAACGTAGGCTATACCAACTCGAACGCGGCTTACGTTTCCGTCGTGTCGCAGTACACCGGAACGGTGCTCGAGAACAATTTGTCGGCCAAGACGCTCAAGCTGCAGCTGGATAACAAGAACGAGGTCGTACTGCCTTATCCGAACTATTTTTCCGCGGAAATTTACGGAACGTCCTCGACGAGTTATCTCGACATTCGCGTAGGCGACAAAGTTACGGCGCTTATGGATTACAACACCCAGGATACGGTTATTGCCGTGCAGGTGCAGAAGACGGTGCAGTTCGAACTGGACAAGACGGACCTTTCCTTGAACAGAATTCGCGCCAAACGGGCGGACGGCGCATTCGAGGAATGGAGCCTGAATACGACGCTGCTGTCCCTCGTGGACGAGAACGACAATCCGATCAGCCTGAACGCGCTGAGCCAATCGGGCGCCAAGGTGCTTAACGTTACGTTTAACGGCAGAACGCCGATCAAGATCAAAGTGCACTCCGTGACGTACGGACGGGTAACTTCCGTCAACGCGGCGGCCAACTCGCTGGAGCTGGTGACGAATGCGGGAACGACGGTTACGAAATCGTTCGCCGCGGCTCCGAGCGTCGTGCGGAATAACGCCGTTGTCGGCTCGCTGTCTTCGATCAAGAGCGACGACCGCATCGAGGTTCGCGTAGACGAGAGTGACCGGCCCGTTATCGAGATCGTTCAAGGAATCAGCAAGAAGTACCTGAATCACAACTCTTCCACGCTGTTCGTTGCGAGAACGTCGTTGAACGAGAACAATACGTACGATTTGCATCCTCAAGTGTACGTTCACCAAGGCACCAAAACGATTCTGCTGTCCGAGATGAAAAACGGCGACGCGCTAACCCTTTTTATCGTCCGCGGCAAAGTCGTGGAAATCGCCAAATAAGATTGCACTCAGCCGTCAGGCCAATCGGAGCGAATCCGGTTGGCCTGATTTGCTGTGCCGCATATTGCCGCAGAAGCGAACTTCCGGTAGACTAATAAGTTAGAGACTTTCCGAAAAAGAGGAGCGCTTATGAACGCCGCAACGTTAAGGCAAGTGTTGAATACGATAGCGGAGATGTTTCCCGACGCGCGGTGCGAGCTGAATCATCGCAATCCGTTCGAGCTGACGATCGCGGTGCTGCTGTCGGCGCAGTGCACGGACGAGACCGTCAACAAGGTGACGGCGACGCTGTTCGAGAAATACCGCTCTCCGCAGGACTACTTGAATGTGCCATTGGAGGAACTGGAGAACGACATTCGCAGAATCGGTCTGTTCCGCAACAAGGCGGCCAATATTCAGAAGCTGTGCCGAATGGTTATCGACCTGCACGGCGGAGAGGTGCCCCGCACGTACGAGGAATTGACCGCGCTGCCGGGCGTCGGTCGGAAGACGGCCAACGTCGTCATGTCCAACGCCTTCGACGTGCCGGCCATCGCAGTGGATACCCACGTGGAACGCGTGTCGAAGCGGCTGGGCGTCGCCAAGCCGGACGACTCGGTGCTGGAGGTCGAGAAGAAGCTGATGCGCAAGGTGCCGAGGGACGAATGGACGATTACGCATCATCGGCTGATTTTTTTCGGACGCTACCACTGCAAGGCGCAAAATCCGAAATGCGACATCTGTCCGGTACTGGAACATTGCAAGGAAGGCAAGCTTCGAATGAAAGCCTCCTTGAAGAAGAGGAGCGTAGCAAAGTGAATTCTATCGATCTCGGCGCGCCGTCAACCGGCGTGCTTTTATCATCCGAACTTATCCGCTTTGGAGAGGCGCTGCGGCAGATGTCCGCGAGGACGGCCGGGAACGGCGACGACGTGCAGGCGGCCAAGCTGGAGGAGCTTGCCGGCAAGCTGGAGAACGGGCGGCTGACCGTCGCCTTCTGCGGCCATTTCTCCGCCGGGAAGTCGACGCTGGTCAATACGCTGTGCGGGGCGACGCTGCTTCCGGCGTCGCCGATCCCGACGAGCGCCAACGTCGTGTCGGTCGTCAACGGCGAACCGTTCGCCGAAACGGAATTCCGCGATTCCGAAGGCCGTGCGCATCCCGCGCGCACGATTCCGGTCGAGCGGCTTCACGACTACGCGGTGGATGGGGAAGGCGTCAGCTCGATTCGCGTATCCTACCCGATTCCGCTGCTGGGCGACCGGATGGCGATCTTGGATACGCCGGGCGTCGATTCGACGGACGGGGCGCATCGCGCGGCGACCGAATCGGCGCTTCATATGGCGGACGTCGTGTTTTTCGTGACCGATTACAACCATGTGCAGTCCGAGGTGAACTTCCGCTTTCTGCGCAGTCTGGCTCGTTGGGGAAAACCGACGTATTTGATCGTGAACCAGATCGACAAGCATAGAGAGGAACAGCTTGCGTTCGCGGAGTTCCGGAGCAGTCTGGCCGAAGCGCTGGCCAACTGGGATATCGCGCCCGCAGGCACCTTGTTCCTGTCGCTGCGCGAGCCGGACCATCCGCTGTCGCAGTGGAAGCAGCTGCTGGAGCTCATCGAGGAGCTCCAGCCGTTGGCCGACGAGCTCATTACGCGCAGCGTCGCGCGGTCGGCCGTGTATTTGGCAGAGCAGTATCGCGAGACGCTGCATCAGCGCAATCGGGAGCGCCGGCAGCGGCTTCAGGAGCAGTTGGGCGACGAAGGCGAGCCGGAGCGCAGAGCGGCTCTGCGCTCCGCTCTGGAAACGGAGCTGTCCGAGCTTCTTTCGGCGGGCGACCGGCGCAAGGAGCGGGTGCGCGCCGAGCTGGATAAGCTGCTCGGCAACGCCAATCTGACGCCCGCCGAGACGCGCGAGAAAGCGCAGGCGGTGCTGGCGGCGATGCAGCCCGGCTTTAAGGCGGGCTGGCTGGCCGGAGCGGCGAAAACCGAGGCGGAGCGGAGCGCGAGGCTCGGCAGGCTGACCGACGATTTCAACCGTCAAGTATCGGCGCACGTTACGGGCCATCTGAAGGGGCTGCTGCGCGGCGAGGCCGGGTTATCCGGACTTGCCGCGGGCGAGGAGCTGGAGCGTGCGCTGGACGCCCTCTTCCGTCCGGTGCAGCCGGAGTGGCTGCGCGCGCTTGTGAAGCCGGGAGCCGGCGCGGAAGGCCAGGCGACGCTGCATTATTCGGCGGAGATCAGCGCCGAGCTGAAGTCGCTGTACCGCAAAGCGGCGTTCCAGTGGCTCGATGGGCTGCAGGACAAGGACCGTCCGGCTCTGGAGGAGCAGGCGGGAGCGGTGAACGCCAAGCTGGCCGAGCTGACGGCCAAGGACCGAATCGCGGAGGAAATCGCCGCGCTTGAGCGGGAGGAGCGCGAAGAGCAGCGGAAGCTGCTCGCGCTGCTGCCCGAGGCGGGCGGCGGCAACGAGTTGAGGCTGCCCGCTCCGGAGCCGCTCCCGGCCGACCGGGCCGGCGCATGGCTCGAGGAGGCGCCGGCTACGGCGTCGCCGGGAACCGTCGACGGCTCCGGCGAGGAGTCGGCGTGGGAGTCGGAGTCGGAGGCTTCCGACTCCCGGCCGGCCCGCCTGGGGGCCCCTGCGGGAGCGGCGGAGATGCTGGAGCGCTCCGCCGCGCTGCTGGCCCCGATATCCGCGCTGCGCAGCGTGGCGGACGGGTTATACGCCAAGGCGGCGCGCTTCCGCGACAAGAGCTTTACGATCGCGCTGTTCGGCGCGTTCAGCGCGGGCAAGTCCTCGTTCGCCAACGCGCTCGTCGGCAAGCCCGCGCTGCCGGTATCGCCGAATCCGACGACGGCGACGATCAACCGGATTGTCGCCCCGACGGAGGAGCATCCGGACGGGACGGCGCTCGTAACGATGAAGACGCCGGAGGAGTTCGCCGAGGACGTCCGGCACTCGCTGAAGCGGATCGGCATCGCCAAGGAGAAGCTGGAGGCGGCAGGCGAGGACGTCGCCAAGCTGCTGGCGCTGAAAGACCCGGTCGCGGCCGGAGACCTGCATCCGCGGGGACGGCCGCACCTGGCGTTCCTGACGGCGGCGGCCAGAGGCTGGGGAGAATTCGGCCCGCTGCTGGGCCGGAAGCTGACGGCCGGCGGCGAGGAGTACAGAAGATTCGCGGCCGACGAGCAGGCTTCCTGTTTCGTCGCCGAGATCGACCTGTACGTCGATTCGCCGATTACGCGCAGCGGCGCGGTGCTCGTCGATACGCCGGGGGCGGACTCGATCAACGCCCGCCATACCGGCGTAGCCTTTCAATATATTAAGAACGCGGACGCGGTGCTGTTCGTGACGTATTACAACCACGCTTTCACGGAAGCGGATCGCGAATTCCTCAATCAGCTCGGCAGCGTCAAGGACGTGTTCGAGCTCGATAAAATGTTTTTCGTCATCAACGCGGCCGACCTGGCCTCGTCCGAAGCCGAGCTGGAGGCGGTCAAGGAGCACGTCGGCGCGCAGCTGCTCAAGCATGGCATCCGCAAGCCGCGGCTGTTCGCGGTATCCAGCCTGAACGGCTTGCAGGCGAAGCGGACCGGAAGCCGGGCGTCGCTCGACGCCTCCGGCTTGACCGAATTCGAGCGGGCCTTCCGCCGCTTCTCCGAGGAGGAGCTGGGCGGGCTCGCGCTGGCCGCGGCGGGCAAGGAGCTCGAACGCGTCGACAAGCTGCTGGACAGCTGGCTGCAGTCGGCCAATGCCGACGCCGCCACGCGCGAGGCGAAGGCGAAGCGGCTGACCGAACAGGCGGAGCGATGGCGGACGGAGGGCGCGGACGTTCCGTCCGCCGCGGCGCAGCCGCTGCGCCAGGAAGTCGGGGAGCAGCTGTACCATCTGCGCCAGCGGCTGATGTTCCGCTTTAAGGAGCATTTCCAATCGGCGTTCCATCCGTCTATCCTGCAGGACGACGGCCGCGATCTGAAAAAGCTGCTGCAGGCTTGCGGCGAAGATTTGAAGCGGTCGCTAAGCGAGGATCTGCTGCAGGAGCTGAGAGCGGCGGGGCTGCGGCTGGAGGGAACGATCGGCGCGCTCGCGGAGAAGGCGCTGGCGGCGCTGTCCGGGCTCGCGGAGATGGAGAGCGAAGGCTTTGCGCCGGAGCCGGCGGAAAGGCCGGCTCTGGAGCTGCCGCTTCCGGACGCGTTCGCGGCCGGCCCCAACTTCGAGGCGAGGCAGCTGTGGAGCGCGTTCCGCTCGCCGAAGCATTTCTTCGAGCAGGAGGGAGCGGCCGCCCTGCGGCAGACGCTGGAGACGGCGCTGCTCGGCGCGGTGGACGAAGCGCTGGAGCGGCTGCGGCAGCAATGGGAGCGGACGACGGAGCAGGCGCTGCAAGAGACGGTGCGTCAAGCGGCTCTGGCCTGGTCCGGGCAATTGGCCGCCTTCGCGCTCAGCATGAGCGAAGCGCTGCGAAAGCCGGGCGAAGAACGATATTTGATGGATTTGCGTGAGCAATGGCGGAAAATTGATCGTTAGTTCCGTTAAAAGGTCCTTTTTCATCTTGACGGAGATGAAAGAGGGCCTTTTCTTCCATTCCCTGCGTTTTCCTCACGTAAGCGATTGAACAAGGGGATATTGGGTATGAAAAGAGACCATATCGAAGATATCCGGTGAATACCCGCCGGTACCGTCGGCAGCTTCGGCCGCAAGCGCGAAAAGGACGGAATAACGTTGTTGCCGGGGATAGGGGATTCGGCTAAACTGCCGTAGAAAGCAGCGAGGGGAGGACCAATTTTGGATATTTTTCGGTCTTTAAAATCCTATTACTGGAAAGACAAAGGCTTCTTATGGGGATCGATAGCCGGACTGGCGGTCGCGACCGCCCTGGGACTGATTTATCCCTTGCTTCTCAAATCGCTCATCGACGATATGATTCTGAAGGGAAAGTACGATGGCGTGCTCGGCTTGACACTGACGGCGGTGGGCGTGATCTTCGTCAAAGCCGCTTTTCAGTATGTACACGGTTTCAGCGGCGGGCGGCTCGGCAACCGGATCGCCTATCGGCTGCGCAACGCCTGCTACGAGAAGCTGCAGCAGCTGTCTTTCTCCTATTACGATACGGCCAGAACGGGAGATTTGATGTCCCGGCTGACGGCCGATATCGAAGGCGTGCGGATGTTTATCGGCTTCGGCTTCGCGCAGCTGCTCAACACGGCGCTGCTGCTCGTGTTCGGCTTTACGATGATGTTCTTCATCGACTGGCCGCTGACGCTGCTCATTCTGATTTTCATACCGGTGCTCGGCTTCGTCGCGATCCGCTTCGAGCAATCGATTCATCCGGTATTCCGCGCGATCCGCTCCGCCGTGGGCCGTCTGACGGTGCGGGTGCAAGAGAACATCACCGGCGTCCGCACGGTCAAATCGTTCGCCCGCGAGCCGTTCGAAATCGACAAATTCGTGAAAGAAAACGTGGATTACCGGGATAACCACCTTTCTCTGGCGGACGTGTGGGCGAAATATTTTCCGATGATGGAATTTATCGCGAACCTGAGCGTCGTGACGCTGCTGCTGGCCAGCGGCTGGCGGGTCATCGCCGGAACGTTGACGCTGGGCGAGCTGGTGGCGATGACGGGGATGCTCGGCTTTGTCGTCGCCCCGCTCTGGACGCTCGGCTTTCAGATCAACGGCTATACGCAATCCAAGGCGTCGGGAGAGCGGCTGCTCGAGCTGCTCTATCAGCCGATCACAGTGAAAAATCGCGAGAACTGCCTCGTGCTTGACGACAAGGCGGTCCAAGGACATGTGCGTTTCGACGATGTCAGCTTCCGCTACACGAATCGCGAGGACCTGCCTTCCGCGCTGCTCGGCCTGCAATTGGACGCTCCGGCCGGCACCGTCGTCGGCTTGCTCGGCGGCACCGGAGCGGGCAAGTCGACCGCCGTCGGACTGCTGCTTAGAGCTTACGACGTCGGAGACGGGGCGATTACGCTGGACGGGGTCGACATCCGCCACCTCGAGCTGGCGAGCCTGCGCCGGCAGATCGGAATCGTGTTCCAGGAATCGTTCCTGTTCTCGACGACGATCAAGGAAAATATCAGCTACGGCCGTCCGGACGCGTCGATGGAAGAGATCGAGGAAGCGGCGCGTTACGCGCAGGCCGACGGTTTCATCCGCGAGCTTCCGCTGGGCTACGACACTATCGTCGGCGAGCGGGGGATGGGCCTGTCCGGAGGGCAGAAGCAGCGGATCGCGATCGCGCGCGCGCTGCTGGGCAAGCCGAAAATCCTCATTCTCGACGACGCGACAAGCGCGCTCGACATGGAGACGGAGCACGAGATTCAGACCGCCATTCGCAAGGTGATGGCCGGACGCACCGTGTTTATGATCGCGCACCGGATTTCGACCCTGCGCCGCGCGGATGAAATTATCGTGCTCGACCGCGGACACACGATCCAGCGGGGGACGCACGACAAGCTGGTGCGCCAGCCCGGGCTTTATCGCGAGACGTACCGCATTCAATATTCGGACCGCCCGGAAGAGCTGGACAACGCGGCGGACGCGGAAAGACAGGTGTCGGGATGAGCCGCCAATTCGTATACCAGGACGACGAATTAATCGTAAAGCCGTTCAACTGGAAACAGATGGCCCGGCTGGTCACGTTCGTAAAACCGTATAGAGGCGAAGTCGGCAGGGTCGTGTTCGTCATGCTCGTGTTCGGCATGCTCTCGAAGCTGGCCATTCCGTTCCTGACGATGCAGGCGATCGACCGGGCCATCTTCCCGAAGGAAGGCGAAGGCAGCCTGTCGCTGCTGCTGACGATTGCCGCCATCATGCTCGTGCTGTACGGCACGCGCTGGCTGGCCCAGAAATATACGATTCAAAGGACGAACGAGATCGGCCAGAAGGTGATTTTCGATCTGCGGGCCGCCTTGTTCAAGCACATTCAATCTCTGTCGTTCCGCTTCTTCGACAAGCGCCCGGCGGGCTCCGTGCTCGTGCGGGTGACGAACGACGTCAACTCCTTGCAGGACATGTTCACGAACGGGGTCGTCAACACGGCGATCGACATCGTGCAGCTCGTCGGCATTACGATCATTCTGCTGTTTATAGAGCCGAAGCTGGCTTTGGCCGTCATCGTGACGGTGCCGCTTATGTTTTTCGTCTCGACGGCGCTGCGCAAAAAAATCCGCATGGCCTGGCAGGTCGTCCGGATCAAGCAGTCGCGCATCAACGCGCATCTGAACGAGAGCATTCAAGGCATCCGCGTGACGCAGGCGTTCGCGCAGGAGCAGGAAAACATCGAATACTTCGACGGGATGAACAAGAGCAATATCCGCTCGTGGAACCTGGCGTCGGCGCTCAACCAGCTGTTCGGTCCGCTGATCGAGATCACGTCCGCGATCGGCACGCTGATCCTGCTGCTGTACGGGACGTATCTCATTCAATCCGAAGCGATGACCGTCGGCGTGCTGTTCGCGTTCATCACCTATGTCGGCAGCTTCTGGGAGCCGATTACGCGTCTTGGCAACATGTATTCGCAAATGCTGATCTCGATGTCCTCGGCCGAGCGCATCTTCGAATTTATGGACGAACGGCCGGCCGTTCCGGAAAAGGAAGACGCCAAAGCGATCTCCGAGCTGCAGGGCCGCGTCAAGCTTGAAAACGTGACGTTCGGCTACGAGAACGACCGTCCGGCGCTGAAAGGCATCAATCTCGACGTGAAGCCGGGCCTGTCGGTCGCGCTTGTCGGCCATACCGGCTCCGGCAAGAGCACGATCGTCAACCTGATCTGTCGGTTCTACGATACGGTGGAGGGCCGCGTGCTGATCGACGGCCAGGACGTCCGCGACGTGACGATCGACAGCCTGCGCTCGCAGATCGGCATCGTGCTTCAGGATACGTTTATTTTCTCCGGCACGATTCGCGACAATATTCGTTACGGACGTCCCGACGCGACGGACGAAGAGGTCGAGGCGGCGGCGCGCGCCGTCCGGGCCCACGACTTTATCGTCGATCTGCCCAGCGGCTACAACACCGAGGTCGAGGAGCGCGGCAACGTGCTCTCGGTCGGCCAGCGGCAGCTGCTCAGCTTCGCCCGGGCGCTGCTCGCCGATCCGCGCATTCTCGTGCTGGACGAAGCGACCGCCAGCATCGACACGGAGACGGAGCTGCGCATTCAGGAGGCGCTGGGCACGCTGCTGCAGGGCCGCACCTCGTTTATCGTCGCCCACCGGCTCTCCACGATTCGCCATGCCGACTGCATCGTCGTGCTCGATCACGGGGAGATCATGGAGATGGGCAATCACGACGAACTGATGAAGCGCCCCGGCCATTATCGCAATCTGGTCGAAGCCCAGTATCGTTTTTTATCCGCCTGACCGTTTTCCGCAGAGCGGCTTGTCGGCGCCCAACGGCGCCCGCAAGCCGCTTTTGCCGTTCCCGGAAGTCCCGGGGATTTGAAAAATGCCGCAAGAACCGTTATCTTGGAAAAGTATAGGGAGAAAAAGGCAGCAAAGTATCGAACGACGGGGGGAAATTGAATGAAGTCGTCTTCCGTGCTGTGGAGAACGCTCGGGATCGTGTCGCTCGTCTGTCTGCTGGCGATGCTGGCCGGCTTCGGCTGGGCGCTTAAGGACAGCTGGTATCCGCGGGAAGGGCTGGCGCTGCCGGAGGCGAGCGCGCCCGAGAAAGCGGAGGGCGGGGACTGGAGCGCGAAGAGCGAGCTGTATGTCGCGGCGCTCGGGGATTCCCTGACGAAGGGAACGGGAGACGCGACGGGCGAAGGTTATGTCGCGCGCACGGTCGCTTCGCTGGCCGAGAGAATGGACAAGCCGGTCCATCTGGTCAACAATATGGCCGTCAACGGAATGCGGGCCGATCAGCTGGCCGTCCGGCTGGACGACAAAGGGTTCGTGAACGCGGTCGGCCGGGCGGACATCGTGCTGCTGACGATCGGCGGCAACGATCTGTTCCAGGTCGCCCAAGGCGGCGGTTCGCTTGCGGAGGGAGGCGACTTGTCGCCGGAAGCGCTGCGGGAGCGGCTTCCGGACGTCAAGCCGCGGCTGAAGGAAGTGTTCGACAAGATCAGGGCGGTGAACCCGGTCGCCCGCATCGTCTACGTCGGGCTGTACAACGCCTTCTACGACGTGCCGCAGATGCGGGAGGCCGCAAGCCGGACGGTCGCGGATTGGAACGGCTACGCCTATGAGCTGGCGCTGGCGGACGGCAACGCGACGGTCGTGCCGACATACGATCTGTTCGAGTTTCGAGTGACGGACTATTTGTCCTCGGATCATTTTCACCCGAACGCGCTCGGGTACGAACGAATCGCCGGCAGAATCGTCGACGCGCTTCAATAACCAGGTCCGGAAGAGGGGAGGCACAAACCGATGGGAGAACAGACAAAAGAGGTCGTATTGTCGGTGCGGGGGCTGAAAAAAAGAATCGGGCGCAAGCCGATCATTCACGGCGTCTCGTTCGATGTGAACGCGGGAGAAATTTTCGGGTTTCTCGGGCCGAACGGCTCGGGCAAAACGACGACGATCCGCATGCTCGTCGGCCTGATCAAGCCGTCGGCGGGGGACATTCTGATCTGCGGAGAGAACGTCCGCACGCACCCGGACCGGGCGCTCCGGCACATCGGCTGCATCGTGGAAAATCCCGAAATGTACGGGTTTATGACCGGCTGGGAGAACCTGGCGCACTTCGCGCGGATGCAGCCGGGAATTCCGGAGTCGCGCATCGCCGAGGTCGTGGAGATCGTCGGTCTCGACCACCGTATCCACGACAAGGTGAAAACTTATTCGCTCGGCATGAGGCAGCGGCTCGGCATCGCCCAAGCGCTGCTGTGCAAGCCGAAGCTGCTCATCCTGGACGAGCCGACCAACGGTCTCGATCCGAAAGGAATCAAGGAGCTGCGGGAGTTTATCCGCATGTTGGCGCAGAGCGGCATGAGCCTGTTCATCTCCAGCCATCTGCTCAGCGAGATCCAGCTCATGTGCGACCGCGTGGCGATTATCGCCCATGGCGAGGTCATTGCCGTCGGCGAGGTGGAGGAGCTCGTCTCGCAGGCGGGCGCGTATACGGTGTGGCAGGTCGACCGGCCGGACGAGGCGAGGCGGATGTTCGCGGATCAACCGGATATCGCGCTTGTGCCGGAGCGGGAGCATCGCGTCGACGAAGCGCTGCTGTCGGCGATGGACAAGCCGATCGTGACGGTCGTGGACGAAAGCCGCATCGCCGGCTGGGTGAACCGGCTGGTCGCGGCCGACATCGGCATCGTCGCCGTGCAGCGCGTCGCTCCCTCCTTGGAGGAGTTATTCCTGAAGCTGACGGAGGGCGAGAAAATTGGCTAATCTGCTGGCGCTTGTTCAGAACGAGACGTTAAAGGTGTGGAAGAAAAAGCGGTTCGCGGTCGTCGTGCTCATTCTGCTCATTCTGATCCCCGTGTTCGTCTACGCCCAGATGAAGGTCGCGCAGAACAGCGCCGACAAATTCCGGACCGATTGGCGGGCCGAGCTGCAGAGCCGGATTACCGACAATACGAACGCGCTGAGCAGCGACCGGATTCCGGAGGAATGGAAGCAGTGGCGCAGAGCGCTTGTCCAGCAATTGCAATATTATCTCGATCACGACATCAATCCGGAGTCGCCGAACGCGGTCACGTTCACCCGCCGGTTTATGGATAACGCGGTAAGCCTGTTTATTCCGCTTATGGTGCTGGCGATCGCCTCGGATCTCGTCTCCTCGGAACGTTCGACGGGGACGATCAAGATGCTGCTGACGAGACCGGTGCGAAGATGGCGCATTTTATTTTCAAAATTAGCGACACTGACCTTATACGTCTCTCTTATTCTTGTGACGACGGTGGCGGTCTGCTACGCGATATCCGGCCTGGTGTTCGGCTACGGGGGCTGGGGAGAACCGGTGTTCGTCGGCTTTCGGATCGCGGGCGCGGAGGTCGATACCACGAACGTCCATGCTGTCACGCAGGGCGTGTACCTGCTCATGCAAGCGGGGCTGATCTGGTTTTCCGCGATGGTGGTGGCCGTTATCGCGCTGATGGTGTCCGTGCTCGTGCGCAGTACGGCGGCCAGCTTCGTGACGATGATGGCGACAATTATTTCCGGGACGATCCTGGCCAATATGGCTTCCTCCTGGAAGTCCGCCAAATATTTGTTTAACGTCAACCTGGAGCTGTCCGCTTATTTGCGGGGAACGCCGCCTCCGATCGAAGGCATGTCGCTCGGGTTTTCGCTGGCCGTACTGGCGATCTGGGGACTGGCGGCGGTGATCGTTTCTTTCGCCGTTTTTACGAAGCAGGATATTTTGAGTTAAAGGCTTCAATGGCCTCGTTCACGGAAACTTTGGACAACATTTCGCTTTTGAATTAGAATAAACGAAGCGCGTTTATGAGGATAGACGCAAGAGATTAGGCAAGGAGGTCCGTTCGTGACCGAACAAATCGATCTTTTCGCCGGATCCGCCGCAACGGCGGGAAGCGAATACAGCGCGGATGATATTCAAATATTGGAAGGGTTAACCGCCGTGCGCAAACGGCCGGGGATGTACATCGGCAGCACCACGACGTCCGGTTTGCATCATTTATTATGGGAAATCGTCGACAACGCCGTGGACGAGCATCTGGCCAAGTTCTGCTCGCGCATCGACATTACCGTCCATGCGGACAATTCCATTACGGTCGTCGACAACGGCCGGGGCATTCCGACGGGCATGCACAAGAGCGGTATCCCGACGCCTCAGGTCGTCTATACGATTCTGCACGCGGGCGGCAAATTCGGCGGAGGAGGCTACAAGAAGTCCGGCGGACTGCACGGCGTCGGCGCTTCGGTAACGAACGCTCTGTCCGAGTGGCTGGAAGTCGAGATTTACCGCGACGGCAAAATACATAAAATGAGATTCGAGACGTGGATCGACGACAAGGGCGTCGAGCGCGTCGGAGAGCCCGTCACGGGACTGGAAGTGCTCGGGAATACAAACCGCAGCGGCACGAAGGTGACGTTTAAGCCCGACCGCAAAGTGTTCCACGGCAACGTCAGCATGAACTACGACACCTTGTCGGAGCGGCTGCAGGAAATCGCGTTCCTCAACTCCGGGCTGCGGGTCAACATCAAGGACGAGCGCAGCGGCAAGACGGATTCCTTCCACTATGAAGGCGGCGCGCGGCAGTTCGTGCAATTCCTGAACGAGGAGAAATCGGTGCTGCACGACGTCATCCATTTCTCCGCGGAGAAGGACGACATCGAAGTCGAGATCGCGCTTCAATATAACGACGGCTATACCGAGACGATCGCTTCGTTCGTCAACGCCATCCCGACGCGGGGCGGCGGAACGCACGAGACGGGTTTCAAGACCGCGTATACGCGGGTGATGAACGAATATGCGCGCAAGACGGGGCAGCTTAAGGAGAAGGAAAAAAATCTCGAGGGCAACGATCTGCGCGAAGGCATGATGGCCGTCATTAATATTAAAATGTCCGAAGTCGAGTTCGTCGGCCAGACGAAGGACCAGCTCGGGAGCGCTTCCGCGCGGAGCGCGGTCGACGCCGTCGTGACGGACAAGATGACCGTATTTCTGGAGGAGAACCCGCAGGTCGGCCAACTGCTGATCCGCAAGTCGATCCAGGCTTCCAGAGCCCGGGAAGCGGCGCGCAAAGCCCGCGAGGAAATTCGCAGCGGCAAGAAGCGCAGCGAGAGCGCGAGCCTCGGCGGCAAGCTGTCCCCGGCGCAATCCAAGGACAGCTCCCGCAACGAGCTGTTCATCGTGGAAGGCGATTCCGCCGGCGGCTCGGCCAAGCAAGGTCGGGATTCGAAGTACCAGGCGATCCTGCCGCTGAAGGGCAAGCCGATGAACCCGGAGAAATCCAAGCTGGTCGATATTCTGAAGAACGACGAGTACAAGGCGATTATCTCGGCCATCGGCGCGGGCATCGGCTCGGAATTCGACGTCGAGGAGTGCAATTACTCCAAGATCATCATCATGACCGACGCGGATACGGACGGCGCGCACATCCAGGTGCTGCTGCTGACGTTTTTCTACCGCTACATGAAGCCGCTCATCGACGCGGGCAAAGTGTTCATCGCCCAGCCGCCGCTCTACAAGATCACGAGAAAATCGGGCAAGCTGGAGACCGTTCGCTACGCCTGGACGGACGAGCAGCTGAACCTGTATACGAAGGAGCTGGGCAAGGGCGCCGAGCTGCAGCGCTACAAAGGTCTCGGCGAGATGAATCCCGACCAGCTGTGGGAGACGACGATGAACTACGAGACGCGCACGTTCCTGCAGGTGCAGATCGAAGACGCCGCCAAGGCCGAGCGCCGCGTGTCGACGCTGATGGGCGACAAGGTCGATCCCCGCAAGCGCTGGATTATCGAGAACGTGGATTTTACCGAGTACGAGGAGTAAGACGCGGGTGAACGAAGCGTTAACGGTCCGCCAGACCGTTAACGGGCCGAACATCGGCGGATCGCCGGAATAACGGTCCGCGGGACCGTTAACGGGCCGAACATCGGCGGAACCGCCGGAATAACGGTCCCTCGGACCGTTAACGGGCCGAACATCGGCGAATCGCCGGAATAACGGCCCGCGAGACCGTTAACGGGCCGAACATCGGCGAATCATCGGAATAACGGCCCACGGGACCGTTAACGGGCCGAATGTCGGCGAATCGCCGGAATAACGGTCCCTCGGACCGTTAACGGGCCGAACATCGGCGAATCGCCGGAATAACGGCCCACGGGACCGTTAAAAATCGCACACAATCGGGACAGCGTCGAAAACAACGGTCTGGCAGACCGCTATCCCGGTACATGTGCCCAAAACTAGGAGGCAGTGGCAGTGAGCCTACTTGAAAATTTTTTGCCGGCGTTTCTGGAGGAGGTCGTAGGAGACCGCTTCGGACGCTATTCCAAATATATTATCCAGGACCGCGCCATCCCGGACGTGCGCGACGGCCTTAAGCCGGTGCAGCGCCGGATTTTGTACGCGATGTACGAGTCGGGCAATACGCCGGACAAGCCGTACCGGAAATCGGCCAAGACGGTCGGCGACGTGATGGGCAATTACCACCCGCACGGCGACGCGTCGATCTACGAAGGCATGGTGCGAATGGCCCAGCCGTGGAAAATGGCGCATATGCTCGTGGACGGGCATGGCAACTGGGGTTCGATGGACGACGATCCTCCGGCGGCGATGCGTTATACGGAGGCGCGGCTGTCGCCCATCTCGATGGAGCTGCTGCGGGATATCGAGAAGAGAACGGTGCTGTTCAAGGACAACTTCGACAATACGGCCAAGGAGCCCGTCGTTCTGCCTTCGCGGTATCCGAATCTGCTCGTAAACGGAGTATCCGGCATATCGTCCGGATTCGCTACCGAAATTCCGACGCACAACCTGCGCGAAATTATCGACGCTTGCGTCGCTGTCATGAACAAGCCCGAAATGACCGTGCAAGAGCTGATGGACATCGTTAAAGGGCCCGATTTTCCGACCGGCGGCATCATTATGGGCGCGGCCGGCATCCGCGAAGCCTATGAGACAGGCAAGGGCAAAATCCATATCCGCTCCAAAACGGCGATCGAAGATATGAGAGGCGGCAAGCAGCAGATCGTCATTACGGAAATTCCGTATCAGATCGTCAAGTCCAAGCTCGTGAACGCCATCGACAATCTCCGAATGGAGAAGAAGGTCGAGGGCATCGCGGAAGTGCGGGACGAGAGCGGCCGCAACGGCCTGCGCATCGTCGTGGAGCTGAAGAAGGACGTCGACGCGGAAGGGATTCTGGCGTATCTGCTGAAGAAAACCGACTTGCAGACGACATATAACTTCAACATGGTCGCGATCGTCAACAAGGCGCCGCGCCAGCTTGGCCTCAAGCAAATTCTCGACGCCTATATCGAGCACCAGAAGGAAGTCGTCACCCACCGGACCAAGTACGATCTGGAAAAAGCGGAGGACCGGGCGCATGTGCTCGAAGGGCTCGTCAAAGCGCTGAACCTGCTCGACCAGATCATCGAGACGATCAAAGCCTCGAAAAACCGCCAGGACGCGCAAAACAACCTTGTCGCCAAGTTCGGCTTCACCGAACGCCAGGCGGACGCCATTTTGACGCTCCAGCTGTACCGGTTGACGAATCTGGAAATTACCCAGCTCGAGAAGGAGCACGCGGACGCGCTGAAGAAAATTGCCCAGTTTCGCGCGATTCTGGACAGCCCGCGCAAGCTGCTGAACGTCATCAAGGACGAGCTGACGGAGATCCGCGGCAAATACGGCATCGATCGCCGCTCCGTCATTCAGGACGAAGTGGAAGAGATCAAGGTGAATTTGGAAGTTATGGTTCAGGCGGAGGACGTGCTGGTGACGCTTAGCCGGGAAGGGTATATCAAGCGAACGAGCCTGCTGTCGTTCACGCGCTCGGGCGGGGAGCTCGGAAGCGCGGGCGTGAAGGAAGGCGACGTCATTCGCTGGAGCCTTGGAGTCAGCACGCTGGACCCGCTGCTGCTCTTCACGCAGAAAGGGTATTACTATTTGCTGCCGGTTCACCAGATTCCGGAGTTTAAGTGGAAGGATACGGGAACGGCCATCGTGAACGTGCTTCCGCTCGCCAAGGACGACCGCATCGTCGGCGTGGTACACGCCAAGAGCGCGGAGCTGGCTCCGCCCGCGGACGGGCAGGCCGACGCGACGAATCCGCTGCTGGTCTTCGTGACGAGACGGGGGCAGGTCAAGCGGACGCCGCTGATCGAGTACGCCACGACGCGAAGCATGGCGATCGCCGCCTGCAAGGTTGCGGACGGAGACGAGGTCGTCAAGGTGCTGCGTTCCGACCGTCCGGACGATTTGCTGCTAGTGACCGAGCAGGGCATGAGCATCCGGTTCGGCAGCGAGGAGGTAAGCGTTCAGGGCCGGGTGGCCGGAGGCGTGAGAGGAATTGCGCTTAAAGAGGGAGATCAGCTCTCGGACGCGCTGCTCGTGTCGGAGGATGAAGGCGAGGTTCTCGTCCTGTCCGACTACGGCTATGCGAAGCGCACCCTGCTGCTCGATTATCCTCAGCAAGGACGCGGCGGCAAAGGAATTCAGACGTTCGAGTTCAAGGAAGGCAAGCGCGTCCGCCCGAACGGCACAAAGCTGATCGCCGCGTTCCACGTCAAGGAAGCGGTCAGTCTGCTCGCCTTGACGGCGGGAGGAGCGGTAGCGGAATTCTCCTCGGAAAGCTCGCCAATCGAGGATCGCAGGGGACACGGCAAACTGATGACCCCCGTCGACCGGGGGGATACGTTGGCCGAAGCCTTCGTCAAGCCGCTCTCGACGTAACCGCGTTAGTCGTAAGGACCTCCGCCGTTCGGCTCGGTACGGTCTATCCAGCGCAATAGAAGGTCCAACACGACCCACAGAGGCACCGGCTCATTGAGCCGTTCGAGCCACTGTGGGTCTTCTATTAGTCCGGCATTCTGGGCCATTTGGCCGATCATTTTAATTTTCGCTTCGTTAGAGGACATGGGCAGCGCCTCCTTGTTAGCCGTTTCTCCGCTTTTACCCATTTTTCTTAACCAGTATATGTCGTTGCTTGTCGTCCTGTTCTTGTTCCTGCGGATTGATGTCGTAAATATTTAATTGCATTAAACTATCATTCGACATAGACGGTGAGTATAATAAAGGAGAAGGCAATGTTCGGGAGGGAAGGAGCGTACCTATGGACAATGCGGCGGAATTTGTGAAAAGCTGGACGAAGCTCACGAAGGATTGGAACGCGCGGATGGAGACGGAGCTGGCCCCTCAGCTGACGGCGGGCCAATTGGAAGTGTTGGAGCTGTTGCAAGCGCACGAGCCGATGAAGCCGTCGGATCTGCTTCCTCATCTGGAGACGACTCCTGCGGCGATCACGACGCTGCTGGATCGCATGGAGCGGGCCGGCTTGGTGGAGCGGAACCGGGACGAGGCGGACCGCAGAATCGTATGGGTAACGATGACGGAGCTCGGCCGCTCCGAAGTCGAGCGGGGGATCACCGTTCGCGCCGCGATCGTCAACGAGTCGCTGGATCGAATCTCCAGCCATAATCGTCAGCTGCTGGTCTACCTGTTCGGCAAAGTATCGGGGACGCGGGAAGCGCGGACAACCGAGCGAAATCCGGAGGCAGGCGGAGGCGGCGAGTCTGCCGAGTCTTCGGAGCAGGCAAACGGAAGCGGTGAATCGTCGAAGCAGACGAGTGGAAGTAGCGGAGCTTCGGGGCAGATTGGCGGAAGTAACGAATCGTCGGAACTGGCCGGCGCATCCGGAGCGGCCGAATCTGCGGCCGAATCGGTCGTGTAAGGCGTAGATCGGTATTGGCACGTAAAAAACGCAAGCTCATGGGCATGGAGCGCCCTGTGGCTTGCGTTTTTTTATTGGCAGTGTGGTAGCAGGACAGCTGGACGAAGGTTACTGTCGATATTCTGGGCACGATGTTCTAAAGTTTTGGTTATCGCACTCGTCAAAACGCCGAAAATGGGTCCGATGTTCTAAAGTTTCGGTTATCACACTCGCCAGAACGCCGAAAATGGGCACGATGTTCTAAAGTTTCGGTTATCGCCCTCGCCAGAACGCCGAAAATGGGTCCGATGTTCTAAAGTTTCGGTTATCGCCCTCGTCAGAACGCCGAAAACCGGGCCGATGTTCTAAAGTTTCGGTTATCGGACCCCGTCCTCCCACTTACCCCATCTCCCGGCAGCAGTCGCAAGCCTTCTCCAACAACGTCCAACAAAGTCTAACAAAGTCCAACAGCGGCCAACAACGGCGTCATAGAGCGGCAGGGCGGGCTTCCTGTCGTCAGCTCGCGATGAGCTTGCGGAGGTGCTTGTGTATGCTGGTTTGCGTTTTCTGCATTTTCTCGTAATCTTTGGCCGTTAGTTCGGCAAAGCTGCGACGCTTCAGTTCGGTCGGCAGGGGAATGACTGTATAATGCCGCTGTTTGTTTTTCCAGACGATGTGGACCCAGGTCGGTTCGGTCGTAATGTTGTCCCATTCGAGCTGGCTTGTTCCGTCCGGGTGGACGGTTTTCGTCAGGCGCACGCCGAAGATGACGCCAACGTCTTTCCAGTCGCCCGTCTGGTTGGAGATGAAGTTCCCGAGCGAGTAGATAACGATGCCCCTGCGCGGGGTGCCGTCGAAGCTCTTGTCCGCGGTAACGGCAATTTCCTGGTAAGGCTGCACGACGTGAGGGTGCGAGCCGAGAATCAAGTCGGCGCCCGCCCCGACGAGCTCCCGCGCCAAGTCGGTCTGGTCGGAGTTCGGCATGCGCTGGTACTCGACCCCGAAGTGCATGCAGACGGTCACCGCGTCGACTCCGGATTGCCGCAGCTTCGCGATATCGCGCTTGATGACGCCGCGGTCGATCAAATTCACGGCATACTCTTTGCCCGCGGGAATCGGGATGCCGTTCGTTCCGTACGTGTAGGAGAGGAACCCCATGCGGATGCCGTTTCTCTCCTCGATTACCGTCCGGTTGCGATCCGCTTTGCTCTCGGATGTCCCGAACGGGACAAGTCCCGCCTTGCGCACGGTCGCCAGCGTTCTCGCAACGCCCGGCACGCCTCTGTCGAGCGAATGGTTGTTGGCGGTCGAGACAAGCTGAATGCCGGCGTCCCGGATCGCCGTCGCCAACTCGTTCGGCGCGTTAAAGCGGGGGTACCCGGTAAACTTCAAGTCCTTGCCCGCAATCGGGGTTTCGAGATTGCCGACGACCCAGTCTCCGCGCGTCAGAATCGGCTTCACCTGCGAGAACCACGGCGTGAAGTCGTAGCTGTCGCTCGCCTTGTCGTAATAAGCGGGGAGCTGCGGCGTATGCACCATAATATCCCCGACTGCCAGCAGCGTCGCTTCCGTCGTTTCGGGCTCGGCAGGGAACGGGCCGCTCGATCCCTGTGAGTTCGATTCTTCCGGCTCTGATCCGGGCACATTCGTCTCTTCGGGGTTCGATCCGGGCGAGTTCGACTCGGTCCCATTGGACCCGGCAGGGTCCGGCGGAGAGGACGTCGCGGACGCGATCGGAGCGGAGGGGCTCGGGAGAGCGCGCGAAAAATCGCTCGCGCAGGCAGTCAGCGCGAGCGTCAACAGACTGATTCCCAGCAGGGAAACGTACGTTTTGCCTAAAGGCGTTGCTTTTATCTCTTGTCGCAATTGGCTTATCAACTCCCGCTCTGCCATCTGCCGTAAATGCCGCAAGGCAGCGTCATGCCGCTGCGCGTAATCGGGAGACCGACTTCGCCGCAATCCAGCGAGCCGCCGAATTTGCGCTGAAAGCTGAGCTGAAGCAGGTTGCCGAGCACGGTGGGGGAGAACCCGGTCGTATATGAATTGACGAGCACGAACAGCGGCTTGTCCGAGAGAATGGACATGCAGGTTTCCAGGAACGGAAACAAATTGTCCTCCAGCTTCCAGGTTTCGCCGTTCGGTCCCCGGCCGTAGGAAGGAGGGTCCATAATGATCGCCTCGTACTGGCGTTCCCTTCTCTGCTCCCGCTGCACGAACTTGAACACGTCGTCCGTTATGTAGCGGATCGGAGCGGAGCTCAGACCGGACAGCTCGGCGTTCTCCTTCGCCCACTGCACCATGCCTTTGGCGGCGTCCACATGGCAGACGTCCGCTCCGGCCGAGGCGGCCGCCACCGTCGCTCCGCCCGTATACGCGAACAGGTTCAAGACGCGGATCGGCCGGTTCGCTTCGCGGATTTTGTCCATCATCCAGCTCCAGTTGACGGCTTGCTCGGGGAACAGGCCGGTATGCTTGAAGTTGGTCGGCTTGATATGGAATTTAAGCGGGCCGTAAGCGACGCTCCAGCGCTCGGGCAGCTGCCGCTTGTACGTCCACTGGCCGCCGCCGCTGCTGCTCCGGTGATAATGGCCGTCCGCCTGCTTCCACATTGCGTTCTCCGCCTGCAGCGGCCAGATGATTTGCGGGTCCGGACGCCGCAGAACGACGTCCCCCCAGCGCTCGAGCTTCTCCCCGTTGCCGGTGTCGAGCAGTTCGTAATCTTGCCAATCTTGGGCCAATCGCATCATTGTTCTGATCTTCCTTTTGTCGTCTGATTAAGTTATGAGGTTTGCTCCTCGCAATTCTCCGCCGGACAGAACCGGTAGCCGAAGCCTCGTACGGTCTGGATCCAGCGGGGGCGAGAGGGATCGCTCTCCAGCTTCTTCCGCAAATTGCTGACGTGCACCATCAGCGTTCGCGTATCGCCCATGCTGTCCGTCTGCCACACTCTGCGGTACAACTCCTCCAGCGGGAAGACCCGTTTCGGGGATCGGGCCATGACGCTCAGCAGCTCGAATTCCTTGACCGATAACGAGATCGGCTCGCCGTTCAGGCGGACTTCCATGCTGTGAAAATCGATGTCCAGCCCCGGAAAGCTGAGCGAGGAAGCCGGCTCCTCCGAGCCTCTCTCCCTTGTCCTGCGCCTGCGAATATGTGCCTGGATTCTCGCGACGAGCTGGCTCGGGCTGAACGGCTTCGTAATGTAGTCGTCGCCGCCTTCGGACAGCGCGCGGACGATGTCCCCGTCTTCCGACTTGCAGCTGAGGAAGAGGATCGGCACATCGGCGCACACGCCCTGCCGCAGCGCCTGGCAGACCTCTATGCCGTCCATTCGGCCAAGGGAGACGTCGAGCAGGATCAGGTCGGGCTGAAGCGTCTCTGCCATGCGCAGGGCATGCGCTCCGTTGTCGGCCGCATAGACTTCGTAGCCCGCTTTTTGCAAATAGAGGGCAATCAACTCTGTAATTTCCTGCTCGTCGTCCACGACGAGAATGGTAGCTTCGTAGCTGGTCATCGCAATCCTCCGTACGGAAGGTCGTTTTTTTCATGAAAGGGAACCGATGGGGGAGCAGCACTCCAATCTCTCTATTATAACGAAAGCGTTGACGAGGAATCAATGCGCCGTTACAATGACGTTCGAAACCTATTTTGCACCGGACAAGCTTCGAGTATTGGAGGAGAGGACAACTTGGCGTCGCGAAAAGCGGGAAAGCCGACAGGGCGATGGCATACATGCGCGAAGGGGTTGGCGTTCGTTGTGCTGCTGCTTGCCGCATTAAGCGGCTTAAGCGGCTGCGCGCCGGCGTTCCAGGGCGATAAGCCCGCCCCCGACGCCGTGAACGGAGTTATCGATTTGACGGAATGGCCGTGGGACGAGGAAGGAACCGTTCCGCTGGACGGAGAATGGAGCTTCCGGTGGCTGGAGCGCGGCGGCGAAAATCCGGTATTCCGGGATACGACGATCGACATGCCCGGAACCTGGGGAGCGGCGGAGCCCGGCGACGGACAACCGCTGGACGGCAGCGGCTACGGCGTCTACCGGCTGACGATTCTGCATCGGCCGCAAACCGAAATGATGGCGATTCGGCTGCCGAACATCTCGACCGCTTACGAGTTCTATATTGGCGATCGATTGGCGCAATCGCGCGGGCATCCGGATATGGACGCGAAGCGGACGATTCCTTATCAGGCTCCCGCGACCGTTCATTTCAGCACCGACGGCGAGCGGACGGAGCTTAAGCTGATCATCGCCAACTACGATCATCGTCACGGAGGGGTTCGCACGTCGATTGTGATGGGCACGTCCGAGCAGATCCAGCGGTTGCAGCTCAGGCATGCCGCGCAGGAGCTGCTCATTATGGGCTGCTTGCTCATGATCGGGTTTTACCATCTCGGACTGTACATCTTGCGGCGCAAGGAAACCGCCAACGCGATGTTTGCGCTGCTCTGCCTGTGCGTCGCCGCGAGGACCGGCCTGATCGGGGAAGGCTTTATCGTGCGCTGGCTGCACGGCATGAGCTGGGCGTCGGCCATCCGGCTGGAGTACGTGGCGTTCGTCACGGCCGCGTGGGCGGGCTTCGCCTACTTTCGCAGCATGTACCCGCTGGAGATCAAGCGGATTTGGTATAAAGCCGCGACCGTCTGCGGCGCCTTGCTCGTTCTCGTCGCGGTCGTCACGCCGCCTTCGGTGTTTACGTCGGCGCTGATCGTCAACCAGGTCTACGTTCTGCTGTTCAGCGCCCGCGTCCTGGTCGGCCTGTTCGTATCGGCGCACCGGAAGCGGGAAGGGGCCGTGCTCGCGCTGATCGGCGTCGCGGGACTGATCGTTACGATCGTGAACGACATTCTGTTCTACAACGGCTGGTCGCGCTCGATCGATCTGCTGCCGTTCGGCCTGCTGTTCCTGATCGTTATGAATTCGTTCATTATTTCGCTTCGTTTCTCGTTGACCTACGAAAGGGCGGAGCGGATGTCTTCGCAGCTGCTGGAATGGAACAGCTCGCTGGAGGAGCGAATCGAAGAGCGAACGGAGGAGCTGCGGCGCTCCAACGTTACGCTGGAGGAAGCGAAGACCGAGCTGGAGCGGCTGGAGCAATCGAGAGCGCAACTGATCAGCAGCATTTCCCATGATTTGCGGACGCCGATCACGCTGCTGCGAGGCTATTTGGAGGCGCTCAGAGACGATGTGATATCCGAGCCCGACCAGCGCGATCAGGCGATCCGGTCGATGCTGGGCAAGGTCGAGGGGCTGAACTTCCTTATTCAGGATCTGTTCGATCTGTCCATCCTGGAAGCGAGGAAGCTGGAGCTGTCGCTCGAGAATATTCCGCTGTCGTACTGGAAACAAAGGATATCGGAGCAGTACAGTCTGGAAATGCAGAGCAAAGGCATCGTCTTTCGCTGCGAGCTGGACGTCGGATCCGGCGGAGATGCGGTCGTGGCGGCCGATATCCGGCAGATGGACCGGGTGTTCGCCAACCTGCTGTACAACGCGATTCGCTACACCCCCGAGGGAGGGGAGATCGCGCTGTCGCTGCGGGCGCTGCCGGAGCGGGGCGGGGTCGAGATTCGGGTGGCCGACAGCGGACCCGGGATCGAACCCGCGGACGTAGCCCATATTTTCGAACGTTATTATAGGAAAGACAAGTCCCGGACTTCCGGCCCGGAGGGCAGCGGACTGGGACTTGCGATCGCGAAGGAAATCGTGGAGCTGCACGGCGGACGAATCGTGGTGCGCAACTCGGAGAGCGGAGGCTGCGTATTCCTCATCACGCTGCCCGCCCGCGCTTAGCCGCTGCCGTCTTCGCGCTGCTGCCTGCCGATGAAATCCGAGATCAAGGAAACGGAATGCTTGCGCTGCTCCGGGCTCATTCGCCGGAACAACGCCATCATTTCTCCCGTTTCCGGCGATCCGGAGGGAGGCAGCTGGGGTTTCGGTTGCGTGCCGCCGATGATATAATCGAGCGAAACGTCGAAGAAGGCGGCCAGCTTGATCAAAGTTTCATAAACCGGCTGTCTGTTGTTGATCTCGTAATGGCTGTATGCGGAGCGGGTAATGCCGATATGGCGCGCCACTTCTTCTTGCGAGATTTTGCGGCGCAGCCGCAGCTCCCGCAATCTGTCTCCCATAGTCATTCGTCATTAGCTCCTTGATCGGAATAGATGGACCTAAACCTAATTTATGATACAAAATGTATCGTGTCAAGAGGAAGAGGAAACGTTTTCGCGGATATCGGCGAAAAATGAGCGGTTAAAGGGAAATTTTCAGCGTTTTTTCAGTTTGGCAACTACTCGATAAGAGAATTATTGATACGAAACGTATCTTGATGGCGAAGGGGGTGACAGCATGAAGGCAATCATTCTGAGCGCGAAAATGACGCGAGACGAGGAGAGCGGGTACGTCGGCCTCATTCGTTTCGAGATCGAGAACCACAAACAGGCCTACGAGGTGACGATCCAGAGCAACAACGGCAGGAACAATTGGAGCTATGCGCTGAATTTCAGCGACCGCTCGGGCAGCGAGGAAGAAATCCAGGCGGTGGACGAAAGATTGGAAGAGGACGACGCGTTCTTCGAACAATTCGTCGTTGCGGCGAAGAACGCTTTTCATGAATAGATCGGTTTGCATGGGCAGGGCTGTCCCGCGGAGCATCGGAGGATGATCGGGGACGGCTCTTTCCATGCGGCGGTGCCCCGAATTTGAGCCGACTGCAACTTCTTCCCGCCATGGAACGTCCGGATGAGTAAAGAAACGGGGGGATGGGCGATGCGGAAAAAGGCAATCGGCTTGGGTTTGGCGGCGCTTCTGATTTTCCCGGGCTGCGGGAAGCAAGGGGGGACGGAGAAGATGGACGATCCTCGCGAACCGGAGAAGAGCGCGTATACGGTCAACGATGTCGATCCGAGTCTCGTGCAGGCTTCCAACGGCTTCGGAATGACGCTTGCGGAGAAGCTGATGGCCGAGCATCCGGGCGAAAACGTCATGCTGTCGCCGTTAAGCCTGTCGGCGGCGCTTGCGCTCGCGGCGACGGGAGCGGCGGGCGGAACCGGCGAGGAGATGCGCGCCGCGCTCGGGCTGGACGGGAAGTCGAGCGACGAGATCGGGGCGGGCTACCGGGTGCTCGTCGATCTGCTGAGCCATTCGGGGGGAGACGGAGTCGAGATCAACGTCGCCAGCTCCTTGTGGCTTAAGGAAGGCAAACCGTTCCTGGAGGCGTTCGTCGACAGAAGCCGCGACGATTTCGGAGCGACGGTCCGGCGCGTGAACTTCGCCGACCCGCAGACGCTCCAGGCGATTAACGAGTGGACCGAAGACGCGACCGGCGGCCGAATCAAGCGGATGCTCCCGAGCGTGGAGGCGGAGGCGGCGCTGTACGTTCTGAACGCGGTTTATTTTAACGGCGCCTGGACGAAGCCGTTTAATGCCAAGGCGACGGCGGACGGGAGCTTCCATGTTTCCGATTCGGAGACGGTTCCGGTGCAGATGATGAGCAGCGGCGGATATTTTCAATACGCGAAGAAGGACGGATACGAGGCGGTCAGACTCCCTTACGGCAAACGCGAGGCGGCGTATATGGCGATTGTGCTGCCGGACAAGGGCGTTCCCGTGTCCGAGCTGTCGGCCAAGCTGGCGGCCGATCCCCAGCGGCTGACCGAGGAATACGAAGCGCGGCAGGGGCGGATCGAGATGCCCAAGCTGCGGCTGGAGTACGACGCCGATCTGGAAGCCGCGCTTCGCGACTCGGGAATCAAGCTGGCGTTCGAGCCGAGCCGTTCGGACTTTTCCGCCATGGCGCCGGAGCCCCCGAACCTGTTCATCAGCCGCGTGACGCATCGAACGGCGCTTAGCGTCGACGAAGAAGGCACCGAGGCGGCGGCCGCGACGGCGCTGGAGATGCTGGCCGGAGCCGCGCCTCCCGATCAGCCGTTCCAACTGACGGTCGACCGCCCGTTTATCGCCGCGATCGTGGATCGGGACACCGGCTGCATTCTGTTCGCGGGAGCGGTGTTCGATCCGGGGGACGACGGATAGCGGAGCGGCGTTTACTTTTATAGGGGATGGGAGTATATTAAACAAAGAGGAAGGGGGCGATCCGCATGAACGCGTCAACGGAAGAGCTGGAGAACGGCATGGAGCACGACGCGCAATGTTGTTCCGACGAAGGCACGGTTCGCAAGAGCCATCACTCCGACAAGGTCAAGAACGGTCTGATCAGCCGCCTGAACCGGATCGAAGGCCAGGTGCGCGGAGTGAAGGGACTGATCGAGAAGGATACGTACTGCGACGACGTGCTGAACCAAATCGCTTCCATCCAATCGGCGTTAAACGGAGTCGGAAAGCTGCTGTTCGAAAATCATATGAAAAGCTGCGTCGTCGAACGCATTCAAGAAGGCGACATGGACGTCATCCATGAATTGATGACCACAATGAACAAAATGATGAAGTGAACCGGATCGGGCAGCGGCGGCGCTGCTCTTTTTTGTTCGTGACGGGTTGACTAAATATAGGGTAGAGGGGTATACTAAGTTTGCAAAACGAAATTCATTCCATTCCGAAAGGTTGAGGACAGGATGGCAAAAGCAACGTTAAAAGTCGAAGGCATGAGCTGCCAGCACTGCGTAAGCTCGGTCGAAGGGGCTTTGAAGGAGATCGGAGCCGAAGGCAAAGTCGACTTGCAGAGCGGTTCGGTGGAAGTCGCCTATAACGAGAACAGCACGACGATCGAAAAAATCAAAGCGGCGATCGAAGATCAAGGCTACGACGTAAAGGCCTAACCGGCTCTGCGCAACTAAGGAGTGAGCGACAGTGGAAACGACCGCGACAAGCGATACGAGGCAAACGGCTTTGCAGATTACCGGCATGACCTGCGCCGCCTGCGCCAATCGGATCGAGAAGGGACTCGGCAAGCTGGAGGGCGTCTCCGCCGCCAACGTCAATTTCGCGCTGGAGCAGGCGAGCGTCACGTACGATCCGGCGAAAATCGGCGTCGGCCGCATGGAGGAGACGATCCGCAAGCTGGGCTACGATACCGTCAGGGAGGTCGCCCAGCTGAAGCTGGAAGGCATGACCTGCGCGGCCTGCGCCAACCGGATCGAGAAAGGGCTGGCCAAGCTGCCCGGCGTGACGGACGTCTCCGTCAACTTCGCGCTCGAATCCGCCCGCGTCGAATACAATCCCGGCAGCGTATCGGTCGGCGATCTGCAGAGCAAGGTGAAGCAGCTTGGCTATCGGGCGCTCGTTCGCCAAGACGACGGGAACGGGGAGGCCAGACGGGCGAAGGAAACGCGCAAGCAGCGCGACAAGCTGATCCTGTCGGCCGTCCTCTCGCTGCCCCTGCTGTGGAGCATGGTCGCCCATTTCTCGTTCACCTCCTGGATCTACTTGCCCGAGCTGTTCATGGAACCCTGGTTCCAGCTGCTGCTGGCCGCTCCGGTTCAGTTTTATGTCGGCAGACAGTTTTACGTCGGAGCGTACAAAGCGCTGCGCAACGGCAGCGCGAATATGGACGTGCTGGTGGCGCTCGGCACGTCGGCCGCGTTCTTCTACAGTTTGTACCTGACGATCGATTGGTATGCCGCGGGCGGCATGCCGCATCACGGTCCGGCGCTGTACTACGAGACGAGCGCCGTGCTGATCACCCTGGTCATTATGGGCAAGCTGCTCGAAGCCCGGGCCAAAGGCCGCACGTCGGAGGCGATCAAGTCGCTAATGGGCCTGCAGGCCAAAACGGCGCTTGTCGTACGGGACGGACAGGAGCTGACGCTTCCGGTCGAAGAGGTGCTTGCGGGAGACGTCGTTCTTGTCCGTCCGGGCGACAAAATCCCGGTCGACGGAGAGGTGCTGGAAGGCGCATCGTCCGTAGACGAGTCGATGCTGACCGGGGAGAGCCTGCCGGTCGAGAAGCGGGCGGGCGACGCCGTCATCGGCGCCACGATCAACAAGAACGGGGCGCTGCGCGTGAAGGCGACCAAGGTCGGCAAAGACACGGCGCTCGCCCAGATTATCAAGGTCGTCGAGGAAGCCCAGGGCTCCAAGGCGCCGATTCAGCGGGTGGCGGACGTCATCTCGGGCATCTTCGTGCCGATCGTCGTCGGCATCGCCGTTGCCGCCTTCCTGGTCTGGTATTTCCTCGCCGCGCCCGGCGACTTCGCCGAAGCGCTGGAGAAGGCGATCGCGATTCTGGTCATCGCCTGTCCTTGCGCGCTCGGCCTCGCCACGCCGACGTCGATTATGGCGGGCTCGGGCCGCGCCGCGGAGCTGGGCATCCTGTTCAAGGGCGGCGAGCATCTGGAGCAGACGCACAAAGTCGATACGATTGTGCTGGATAAGACCGGCACGGTAACCAAGGGCAAGCCGGAGCTGACCGACGTCATCGCGGAAGGCGACGAGACGGAATTTCTTCGTCTCGTCGGAGCGGCGGAGCTGCAGTCCGAGCACCCGCTTGCCGAAGCGATCGTCGCCGGCATCGAGCGGAAGGACATCCGTCTCGCCGCGGCGGAAACGTTCGAGGCGATTCCCGGCTACGGCATTCAGGCCGAAGCGCAGGGCAAGCGGCTGCTCGTCGGTACGCGAAGGTTGATGGAGCGTTATAACGTTGACGCAAGCGGAGCGTACGAGGCGATGGCCCGGCTGGAGGAGGCCGGCAAGACGGCGATGCTTGTGGCGGTCGACGGTCGCTACGCAGGCATGGTCGCGGTAGCCGACACGATCAAGGAAACGTCGGCCGAGGCCGTGCGCAGGCTGAAGGATATGGGCATTCAGGTCATTATGATGACCGGCGACAACGAGCGGACGGCCAGGGCGATCGCGGCCCAGGTCGGCATCGACCGCGTGTTGGCCGAGGTGCTTCCCGAAGGGAAAGCGGAGGAAGTGCGCAAGCTGCAAACGGACGGCCGGAAAGTCGCGATGGTCGGCGACGGCATTAACGACGCTCCGGCGCTGGCGACGGCGGATATCGGGATGGCGATCGGCACGGGGACGGACGTGGCGATGGAAGCCGCCGACGTCACGCTGATGCGCGGCGACCTGGCCAGCATTCCGGACGCGATCTATATGAGCCGGAAGACGATGGGCAACATTCGGCAAAATCTGTTCTGGGCGCTCGGCTACAATACGCTCGGCATTCCGATCGCGGCGATCGGCCTGCTCGCCCCTTGGGTCGCGGGAGCGGCGATGGCGCTCAGTTCGGTGTCGGTCGTGCTGAACGCGCTTCGCCTGCAGCGCGTAAACCTTAAACGCGGCTAACCGAGAGCGATACGACGCGGAAACGGAGGATTTGGACTTGGGAACGAACAAGAGAAGCAGGCTGCTGCTGCCGGGGCTGCTGGCCCTGGCATTGCTCGCCGCCTGCGGCAAATCGGGCGAGACCCGGCACGCTTCCGGACACGAAGGGCATGACGGGGGACACACGACGGGAACGAGCGGACTTGAAGCTTCGTTCTCGTTCGCCGCCGGCCATGCGGCCGCGAACGAGAAGAGCGAGCTTGTGATCCGCATTACGGATCGGCAGGGCAATCCGGTGGAACGGTATGAAGAGAACCACGAGAAGCTGCTGCATCTGATCGTCGTGGACCATCGTTTGGCTTATTTCAACCATCTCCATCCCGAGTACCGGGGCAACGGGGAGTTTGCGGTCGCCACGACTTTTCCGGAGGGCGGCTCGTACAAGGTATTCGCGGACTTCGTTCCGGAGGGCGGCTCGAACGAGACGATTGGCGAGTGGCTGACGGTCGAAGGGAAGGAAGCGGCGCATACCGAACTCAAGGCGGACAAGCGCCTTGTTCGCGCCGTGGACGGCATAGAGGTCGAGCTTGCGCTTGGCGAGCCCAAGGCGGGGGAGGACACGAAGCTTGTCTTTACGATCCGGGACGACAAGACGAAGGAGGGAGTTGACGATCTGGAGCCGTATCTGGGAGCCGCCGGCCATGTCGTTATTCTGTCCGCGGACGCCGAGCGGTATCTTCACGTGCATCCGACGGACGAGAAGGGGACGGGTCCGACGGCGGAGTTCTCGACTTCTTTTCCGCGCGGCGGCGTCTATAAAATATGGGGGCAGTTCCAGCATGAAGGCCGGGTGATCACCGCGGGCTTCGTCGTAACCGTCGGAGAAATATAATTGTCGATTGCGCCCATGGATTGACAATTCAAGCAAGATTTCCAATGGTGTTTTGGGATTCTTCCTTCTATGATAAAAATAGGCAAAGCCTATTTTTTTCGCGTACATAGGAGAACAGGAGGAAGTGGATGAGATCGGTCAGAGCAAAGCTGTTAAGTTCGTTCGCCATCGTATTGGCGTTCGTATTCGCATTGGGATTGACAGGGCTGTCGCAGATTAAAAAGGTGAGCGACGTGACGAGCGAAGTGACGGGCGTCTGGTTGTTCGGTATTGATAAAATCATGCAGATCGACGGGGATATCGAACGGTTCCTGGGCAACTATTATCAAGCGCAGCTCACCCAGGACAAGCAGCAGCAAGCGCAGCTAAGCGAAACGTCGGACCGGCTCGTGGCGGCGATTGACGAAGGCATTCGGAGCTACGGCACCCGGCTCGTCGGCGAGGAGGACGAAGCGCAATACGGGCAGCTGGTAGAGGCGTGGACGAAGTTCCAGAACGGGACGGCCAAGACGGCCGCGCCCGGCGCGACAAAAGACGAGCTGGCCGCGGCGTCGATCGAGGTCAGCGAAGCGTTCGTCCAGCTGAGAGCCGCGGTCGACGGGCTGATCGACTATAATCATGCGGGCGCGGAGGCGAGCAAGGAAGAGGTCAACGCGGTCTACAGCGATACTTCAAGCGTTCTGTTTTTCCTGGGTATCGGCATTTTGATCGTCGTCGGCGCGCTGGCCTGGGGGCTTATCGTAAATCTGACCCGGCCACTGCGGGCGACGACGGCGGTTATGGACCGGATGTCCGCGGGCGATCTGCGGGTCGACCTGCTGCGAATCGATCGCAAGGACGAGTTCGGCGTCATGATGGAGTCCGTCAACAAGACGCTGCTTGCGCTCAGGCAGTCCGTCCAGCAGATGCAGGAAGCTTCCACGTCGGTAGCCGCCGCGTCCTCGCAGCTGTATGCCAGCTCGGAGCAAAACTCGGAAGCGGCCAGACATGTGTCGGATTCGATTAATCAGGTCGCCTCCGGCTCGGAAGATCAGGCAAACACGGCTGCGGAATGCGGGCGCGTAATGGACGAGATGTCGGAGGGCGTTCAGCGGATCGCGGAGACGACGGGCGAAGTGTCGGAGCTGTCGCAGCACACCGCCCGGCAGGCGAACGACGGCTCGGCGAAGATGATCGAAGTGTCCAGCCGCATGCAGCGTCTGTCCGAGACCGTCGAGCAAGCCAGCCAGACGATTGTGAAGCTCGAGGAGCAATCGGCGCAGATCGGCGAGATTTCCGGATTGATCGGGGATATCGCCTATCGCACGAATCTGCTGGCGCTGAATGCGGGGATCGAAGCCGCCAGAGCGGGCGAGCACGGCAAAGGCTTTGCCGTCGTCGCCGGAGAGGTGCGCAAGCTGGCCTCGCAGAGCGACGAGTCCTCCAAAGGCATCATCGAGCTGATCGAGACGATTCAGAAGGACACGCTCGACGCCGCGGAAGCGATGAGGCTGAGCCTGCAGGAAGTGCAGGACGGGGTGCTCGCGACGGGGCAGGCCGAGCAGGCGTTCCGGGAAATCGTCTCCTCTACGGGCGAAGTGTCCACGCGCGTTCAGGAAGCGGCGGCCGCGGCGGAGCAGCTCGCCGCCAGCTCGGAGGAGGTCGCGGCTTCCATCGCCAACATGGGCCATATCGCCAGACAGACGGCGGGAATGTCGCAGCAGGTGGCGGCAACGACGGAGGAGCAGCTGGCCTCGAACGAGGAGATGACCCGCTCGTCGCAGACGCTGTCGGACATCGCCAAAGATTTGCAGGACCTGGTCCGGAAATTTACAATCTGATCCGCGAACGAAGCGGAGCGCCAAAAAGCGCAAGGCCCCTTTTACGGGGTGCCTTGCGCTTTTTTTGTCGTCCCCGGGATCAGGTTTCCAGCAAAATGCGGCCCGTCTGGGACAGGTCGTAGCCCTGGATCGCTCGCAGCTCGTTCAAATAAGCTTCCGATTTCAGGATATCCATGACCGCTTCGATCCAGCGGGCATTGTCGGGCGATTTCCGCATGACGAGGTCGTAACGTTCGCGGATCAGCGGCACGAAGCCGACGCCGCCGACGATCGCGGCCGCTTTCTCGATGCCGACGCCGACGTCGGCCTCTCCGCGTCCGACTTTGCCGGCAACGGCCAGATGGTTGGATTCGACCGCCTCGTATCCTTGAAGGGAGGATGGGGCGATGCGGTGCATCCGAAGCTGCTCGTCCAGCAGCACTCTCGCGCCCGAGCCGACCTCGCGGTTGACGAGGCGCAGGCCGGGCCTGCCGAGATCCTTCCAGCCCTTCAGGCCGAGGGGGTTGCCCTCGCGCACGTAAAATCCGGCTTGCCGGACGAGCAGGTTGACGACGACGTAAGAGGAGCCGACCAAAATTTTGCGGATGTACGGCAGATTGTATTCGCCGGTATCCCCGTCGAGCAGGTGGGTGCTGACGAGATCGGATTCGCCGCGGTACATCGAGATCAAGCTGTCCAGGGAACCGGCGAAGGAGCGCAGCGGCCGAAATCCGTTCGCCTTGCTCTCCAGGTGCTTCGACAAAATATCGAGACTCATGTCCTGTCCCGTAATGACGAGAGGACGAACGCCGGAGGCCCGGCCGAGGTCCGGTCGGGAGTCCGCGGATTCCTGCGGAGACGGGGCGGCGGGGGATATTCCTTTGGCCTGCCTTTTGTAGGCGTCCAGATCCGCGGCGTCGATCCGCATCTGCTTGCCGACCCGGTAGGCGGGCAGCTTGCCTTTCTTGATCAGGTCGTACACGGTCAGCTTGGATATTTTCAGCAGTTGGGCGATTTCTTCGGTCGTATAGGATTGATCGCTAGCCATGCTCGTCGCGAGCCTCCCGCAGAGTAGATAAATTATAGAATCATTCCTATTGTATCATACGGGAGCGCCTTGCGGACTTGGCCGTCGCGTATCGAGGCGGTCTGCCGATAGAGCGAGACGGTTCACAAGTTGGCAACAATCATTTGGTATACTTAACCCATTCGCGGATAAAGGAGCATTGCCGTTGACGGATGCAATCAAGGTGCTGGCGATTGAAGACGAGGAATCGATTCGCGATATTCTCGTCTATGCGCTGCGGCGGGAAGGCTTTCATGTCAAGGCCGCCGCGACGGGCGAGGAGGGCATGGAGCTGCTTGAGCGGTTCGCGCCGGACGTCCTGCTGCTGGACGTCAATCTGCCTGATGCGGATGGCTTTGACCTATGCAGAGCGGTATCCGCGAACGCGCGAATTCCGATTCTGCTGCTGACGGCGCGTCATGATCTGGTAGACAAGGTGCTCGGTCTGGAGTTGGGCGCGGACGATTATATAACCAAGCCGTTCGAAATTCGCGAGGTGATCGCCCGCATAAAGGCGGTACTGCGAAGAAGGGACATCGAGCGGGACGGAGGCTCGCGGCCGCCTCGTCTTATCGTGCTGTCGGACAAGCTGGAGCTGGATCGATCCGGCCACGCGGTCTTCCGGGACGGGCAGCCGATCAAGCTAAAGCCGAAGGAATACGAGTTGCTGCTGCTGTTCCGCGACCACCCGAATCGGGTGTTTTCCCGGGAGGAGATTCTGGACCGTGTCTGGGAGATGGACTACGACGGAGATGTGCGCACAGTCGACGTCCATGTTCAGCGAATTCGCAAAAAGCTGGATGAATCTCTCATCGAGACAGTGTTCGGCGTCGGCTACAAATGGCGGGGGAGGAGTCGGAGATGCTGAAGGAGGAGCGGCGCCGTAAGCTGCGCGAAGGCCGCGGCCCCCTGCGGCGCAAATTCCTGTTCGGATTCGCGCTGCTGTTCTCGGTGGCGGTATTTGGCTTCTACGGCTATATGTCCCATCTGCTAAAGCAGCATACGCAAGCCGCGATTCTCGACGAAATGAAGCGTCTGCAATCGTTCGTGTACGATCATATCGAGTATTACTCGGCGCTTAACGATGTGCGTCCGAAGTCGGCCTCCGGATATCCGGAGGCGCTTATCCGCGGACTCAGTCTGAACGGCAGCGTACGGACGGCCTATTACGCTGCGGACGGGACGTTCCGGGCGGAAAGCTTGCCAATGGACGGCGGGTACGTGCTCGTGCAGACCAAGCCGTCCCCGGCGTTGCAGCATTCGGCGGCCGCCGATTTGGCCGCCGCCGCGCAGAACCAGTCTGTCGTAAGCCTTCGTCATGACAACGAGAAGAGTATGGCCGTTCTGACGCTTCCGCTATATGTGCTGGATGAGACGGCTGGATTTCTGCGCTTGACTGCGGACTACTCCGAGACGTTTCGCAGAGATACGATCGTGCTGAGGAGCTTGGTCGGCTTCTTGCTTGCGCTGTGGACGCTGCTGGTCGGACTTGCTTGGTCGTTCGCGCGCAGGCTGACCCGTCCGCTGTCGGAACTGGCAGTCGCGATGCGGCAGTTTGGCGAAGGACGCTTCGGCTCGCTGCGCGTCTCTTCGGCGAACAACGAAATCGCAGTGCTGACGAACAGCTTTATGGAGATGAGAGAGAAGCTGGAGGAGCAGATGGAGGCGCTTAAGACGGAGAGAAACAAGGTCGTCGTCCTGGAGAGCAATCGCCGGGATTTTTTTCGCAACGTTACTCATGAATTGAAAACGCCTCTGACGACCATCTCCGGCTATGCGCAAATTTTGCAGGCGTCCGATTTCGATGACGCGGAATTTCGGCAGAACGCCGCATGCCGCATTCATCGGGAGTCGCAGCGTCTGCACCGGATGATGCTGGATATTATCGAACATTCCAGACGTGAGTTCGACACGGCTGGCCGCAGGGACGACGTCGTCTCGCTGCAGGAATCGTTTGCCGACGCCACAGAGGCGATGCGGCTGAAGGCGCAGGAGCGCGAGCAGCGCATTCACTGCCGATTGGAGTCGTTGAGCGTAAACGGTGACGCCGACGAGCTGCGCAAAGTATGGGACAATCTGTTGGACAATGCAATTAAATACGGCAAACTCGGCAGCGTCATCGAGGCCGAGCTGTCGTCCGACGGAGTCGAGGCGGTGCTGACGGTCGTCAACGAGATCGATCCGCGCCATCGCTTCGAAGCGGACATAGCGTTCGAGCCTTTCTATCGCAGCGGCTCGGCGTACTCCCGGGAGCAGGGCAGCGTCGGGCTCGGGCTGGCGATCTGCAAGCGAATTGTCGAGCTGCACTGCGGCTCAATCGAGCTGAGCCTGTCGCCTTCCGCAGTCGTCCTTGCGGTGCGGCTGCCGCTGCGGATACAAGTCGGCAATAATTCCGCCTAATTTGGCCATATCCGCGCGGTAGATTTAAAGTGCGGCGGACGCGGTATCCGCGATGTCGATCGCTGCAGACGATATAGAAAGGGATGGATAAGGATGGCTAAAAGATACGAACAACGAAGCGCGCGGCGCATCGGCCGATGGGCGGGAGCGGCCGCACTGGCGCTCGTACTGTCCGGATGCGCCGCGCAGGCGAGCGGGCTCGCCGGAGAAAGCGGCTTTATTCTGAGCAGCGACGTCAAAATGGAGCTTCAGGCCAGGAAGCTTCCCTTGATTCAGGGCGAGCAGACTCCGCTGGCGGAAGAGGTGCGCTTCGCGGACCTGTTGAACGTTCGTGAAGGCAGCGTACTGTATAACCGGGAGGACGGCGTATACCGGACAAGCTTGGCGAGCCTGGACCGAGCCGAAAAGCTGATCGATACGCCTGCCGCGGAAGTGTCCGCAAACGGACACAGAGCGCTGCATGATCGGGATAGACGGCCTTATGTCAGTGACTTGCAGAGCGGGGAGACGTTCGAGCTGGACGGCGCGGACGAGAACTCCCAATGGAGCTTTGCGGACGCGGAGGGAGAGTACGTGATCGGCGGCGTTCCCGGAAAAGTCGGCCTGATCCACGTGACAACCGGGCAAGCGAAATGGTTGAATGTGAAGGAGCAGTTCGACACGGAAAAGAAAAGCCACAGCTACGGAACTCCGTATTATTTTGACGGCAACATCTATGTGGCCGGTTCGTTTGGTGATGAGAGGAACGCGATTTACAAATATTCGCCGGATGAGAACAAGGTAAGACTCTACTTGGATTTCCCCGGAGGCAAAGCGTACGATTCGATCGGGCAATATCGCTTTTTGTCGGACGGCAAGCTGCTGTTCGACGGAACCTACGACGGGCAAAACGGATTGTTCGTCTACGAGCCGCAGACCAAGGCGGTCTCGACGCTCGTGCTAGGCACAACCGTAGGCAACCAGGATGTCGGCATCTCCTTCAGCCTTGCTCCGGACGGGAAAAAGCTGCTGTTCCATACGCGGGACGAGAGCTACGACAACTTGTATCAGGCGGAGCTGGACGGAACACAATTGACGAATATCCGCTACATTATGAGGGATACGCTGTACGCCTCCGTGTCGAGACTGGCTTACTGGAACGAAGATTCGGCGTCGTATGCTTTGAAGTATGTCCCTGCCGGCGGTACGGTCGAGAGTATTGTCTCCTACCAATTTTGAAGGGATAGCCTCTATTGCGAACGGTCTGCGCTTGATATACTAGCGTTGGCGGCTATCTCGCCGCGATAACGGAGAGAGAGCGGGCCTAAGTCGGATAGGGAGCGTGAAAGCGTGGCAAAGGAATGGAATTGGGCGGGAAACTACAAGTTTGGCGCCTCGGAGCTCTGTGTTCCCGACAGCGTAGAACAAATTCAGGAGCTGGTCGCCGGCAGCCGCAAAGTCAAGGTGATCGGCACGCGTCATTCTTTTAACGGCATAGCCGATACCGAAGGAAGCCACGTATCGCTCGCCAAGCTGAATCGGGTCGTCGGCCTGGACCGGGAGAACGAAACGGTTACGGTCGAAGCGGGCATTCGCTACGGCGAGCTGTGCGGCTATTTGCACGACAACGGCTATGCGCTGCACAATCTGGCTTCGCTGCCGCACATTAGCGTGGCGGGCGCGGTAGCGACGGCTACGCACGGTTCGGGGGACGGCAACGCCAGCCTCTCGGCGGCGGTAACGGCGATGGAGCTTGTCGCCGCGAACGGAGAGACGGTGGCGCTGTCGCGGGGCGGGCCGGACGACGACCTGGCCGGAGCGGTCGTCGGGCTGGGCGCCCTGGGCGTCGTGACGAAGCTGACGCTGGACATTGTTCCCGCCTTCGAGATCAGCCAGGTCGTCTATGAAAATTTGCCTCTCGCGCAGCTGGAGAAGCACGTCGACGACATCTTCGCCGGCGGCTACAGCGTCAGCCTGTTCACGAACTGGAAGGACGCGGCGATAAATCAAGTCTGGGTCAAGCGAAAAACGACGGACGGCAATCCGGACGCGGCCGGACCCGAGCGCTTCGGCGCGACGCGGGCGGACGGGCCCCGTCATCCCGTGCCGGGACAGCCGGCGCACAATTGCAGCGAGCAGATGGGCGTTCCCGGACCGTGGCACGAGCGGCTGGCCCATTTCAAGATGGCGTTTACGCCAAGCTCGGGGGAGGAGCTGCAGAGCGAATATTTCGTTCCGCGCGAGCAAATCTATCCGGCTTTATCCGCGATCTCCGATCTGAGAGAGCAAATCGCCCCGCTGCTCTACGTCTGCGAGACCCGCGCGATCGCGGCGGACGAGCTGTGGATGAGCCCGTGCTACAGGCAGCGTTCGGCGGGCATTCATTTTACGTGGAAGCGGGACTGGGAGGCGGTGCGGCAGGTGCTGCCGCTGATCGAGAGCAGGCTGGAGCCGTTCGGCGCCCGCCCTCATTGGGCCAAGCTGTTCACGATGGAGCCGTCCCGCGTGCAGTCGTTCTATCGGAAACTGCCGGAATTCCGCGAGTTGATCGGCCGTTACGATCCGCAGGGCAAATTCCGCAACGCTTTCTTGAATCGATATATTATTGAAAGTTACAATAGATAGGGAAGCCAACTCGAGGAGAGGTGCGTGAAAGTATGAAATACGCCCGTCTGGGCCGATCCGGCCTGAAGGTCAGCAAGCTCTGTCTGGGAACGATGAACTTCGGAGTCGATACGGACGAGAAGGAAGCCTATCGCATTATGGACGCCGCGCTGGACGCGGGCATCAATTTCTTCGATACGGCCAATGTCTACGGCTGGGGCAAAAACGCCGGCAAAACCGAGGAAATTATCGGCCGCTGGTTCGCTCAAGGCGGAGGAAGGCGCGAGAAAGTCGTGCTGGCCACGAAGTTTTACGGCGATATGAGCGACGAGACGGACGGACCGAACGGCGAAGGCGGCTTGTCCGCCTACAAGCTTCGCCGGCATCTGGAAGGCTCGCTCAAGCGGCTGCAGACCGATCATATCGAGCTGTATCAAATGCATCACGTCGATCGCAGCGTCGGTTGGGACGAGCTGTGGGAGGCGTTCGGCGTCGCGATTCATCAGGGCAAAATCGGTTATGTCGGCTCCAGCAACTTCGCCGGCCGCGATCTGGTCAAAGCGCAGTACGAAGCGAAGGCGAGCCGTACGCTCGGCCTGGTGAGCGAGCAGCACAAGTACAGCCTGCTCTGCCGCTTGCCCGAGCTCGAGGTGCTGCCTGCGGCGGAGGAGCTGGGCATCGGCGTGATCGCCTGGAGCCCGCTGGACGGCGGTCTGCTGAGCGGGCACGCGCTGAAGCCGGTCGCAGGCTCCAAGCGGGCCGGCAATCCGGAGCGCGTAGAGCGCCACCGCGCGCAGCTGGAAGCGTTCGAGGCGCTGTGCCGCGACATCGGAGAGAGCGAGGCGAACGTCGCGCTCGCCTGGACGCTCGTTCATCCGGCGATGACCGCGCCGATTATCGGCCCGCGCACGCTCGAGCAGCTCGAAGGCGCTCTGCGCGTCGTCGAGCTTGAATTGACGGACGACGTGCTGCGGCGGATCGACGAGATTTTCCCGGGCCCCGGCGGATCCGCTCCGAAAGCTTACGCCTGGTAAAGAAAGCGGGAGACGGTCCCGTTGCCGCAAGTCGTATGCGTATACTTAGCCGTGCATGAAAAAAAGCGCAGTTCGGGGCACGAATGGCCTCCGGACTGCGCTTTTTTGGAGCCGATCTGAGCTATTGTCCGACTTCGTCGCGCCAGCGATGCTGCGGCTGCCAGCCGAGCAGGCGTTTGGCCTTGCCGTTGTCAAACAGCGTTTCGAAGCCTTCGAGAGGAGCGCGGATGTCCGTCACTCCGGGATAGCTTGCCGCCAGCAGCTCGCGGCTGCGAATCGCCATGCTGGAATCGTCCGCGGCGATGTTCAGAGCGACCGCGCCAAGCCCGTCCGTCTCGATGGCCAGCCGGCAGGCCGAGGCGGCGTCGCGCGTGTCGATGTAGCTCCAGAGGATGCGTTCGCGCGCCTCCGGCTTGTGAATGAATCCCGGAAACCGCGCGTACCATTCCGGCGGGATGACGTTCCCCAGACGCAGGGAGACGATTTGCATGCCCGTGCGGCGGTGGAACATCTCCGCGGTCTTCTCGTTGACCACCTTGGACAGGCCGTAGCTGTCTTCGGGAAGCTGGGGATGGGATTCGTCCAACGGAACATACTGCGGCGCGGGCGGATGGACGGCGAACACGAGGCCGTACGACGATTCGCTGGAGGCGATGACCGCCTTGCGGATGCCGAGGCCCGCCGCCGCTTCCAGCACGTTGTAGGTCGACATGACGTTGTTGCGGAAGGTGACTTCCGGCGTGCGAATATGGGCGGCCGGAATGGCCGCCAGGTGGACGACGGCGTCGGCGCCGGCCAATACGCCGTACGTCTCGCCGAGGTCCTCCAGGTTAGCGATAAGGGTCGGGCAGTCGAGCGCGTCCGAACGGCGGGTATCGACGTTCAGCACCTCGTAGCCTTGCTCGGCGAAATGACGGACGACCCAGATTCCGAGCATGCCGCTTCCGCCTGTGACGACAACTTTAGCCATAAACGTTCGTCTCCTATTTCAGAATTTCTTCGATACGGTCCAGAACGTCCTGGCTCAGCTCGACGCCGGACGCCTTGGCGTTCTCCGTCACCTGCTCCGGACGGCTGGCGCCGACGAGCGCGCTCGCTACGTTGTTCAGGCGCAAAATCCACGCCAGAGCGAGATTGCCTACGGAGAGGTCCAGCTCTTTCGCGATGCCTTCCAGCTGTTTCACCTTGGCGATTTTCTCCTCGGTAATGCCTTTGCGCACCCAATCCAGCTTCGCGGCGCGGCTGTCCTGCGGAATGTCGGACGCCGACGAATATTTGCCCGTGAGCAAGCCCTGGGCCAGAGGCGAGAAGACGACCTGCCCGATGCCGGAGCGATCGCTGAGCGGAACGACTTCCTTCTCGATATAGCGCTCGAACATATTGTATACCGGCTGGTTAACGACGATGCGATCGAGCAAATAGCGGTCGGCGACGCCGAGCGCTTCGGCGATCTGGGAAGCCTGCCATTCACTTACGCCGACGTAGAGCACCTTGCCCTGGCGAACGAGATCGTCGATCGCGCGCAGCGTTTCGTACAGCGGCGTCTCCGGGTCGTGACGGTGGCAGTAGAGGATGTCCACGTAGTCGTGGCCCAGACGCTTCAAGCTTGCGTTGGCCTGCTCAATGACATGCTTGCGGGACAGGCCGCGGTCGTTCGGACCGTCGCCCATCGGCCAGAACGCTTTGGTCGCCAGCACGTAGGATTCGCGGGGATATTCCTTTAACGCCTTGCCGACCAGTTCCTCCGCCGCGCCTCTCTCGTACACGTTGGCCGTATCGAAAAAGTTGATGCCGAGGTCGTACGCCGTCTTGATCGAGTTCACGGCGTTTTCCCGTTCCACGTATCCGCCATATGTAAGCCAGCTGCCCAAGCTGATTTCGCTGACTTTAAGTCCGCTGCCGCCCAGTCTACGATATTTCATTTTCAATAACCTCCTTGAATTCGGGTTGTTGCCTTCTCATTCTATAAAAGTTCGTATACAATTTGAAGAAGTGAAATGTTTTTCACTTAATTATAAGCAGGATAGCTACTATATTTAAGGATAGTAACAGGCTTGGAGGTAGAAGCTGGATGAGTTCAGTTAAAAAAGCGAGCAGCTATATTCCGAAAAATCCGGTGCACATCGAGTGCAATATCGAAAAAACGCTGGACGTGCTCGGGGGAAAATGGGCGTTCCTGGTCATTCGCGAGCTGTTCTGCGGAACGCTTCGCTTCGGGGAGCTGCAGCGCAAAATTCCGAACGTCAGTCCCCGCGCCTTGACGAGCACGCTCCGTCATCTCGAGGAGCAGGGCGTCCTTGAGCGGGTCGTCTATCCGACCGTCCCGGTTGCCGTGGAATACACGCTCACGCCCAAGGGGCAGGACCTGCACGTCATCTGCCACGAGATGAAGCTGTGGGCGGCAAGATGGACGTAAGCGTCTTGACCGTCCGATACGGAGGGCGGGCGAGAGGGCATGGGGAAAAGAGAGACGAACCGGATCGGAGGAAAAAGGGATGCAGACGATACGACGCATGATGGATCATATGTACTGGGCCGACGACGCGCTTCTGGCGGGTCTTCGCGGGCACTCCGACGAGAACGGGGAGATCGGCAGGCTGTTTCGCCATCTGCTGATCGCGGAGCAGGTGTGGGTGACGCGGCTGGAAGGGAAGAGCAGCGCGCATCTGACGTTGTGGGAGGAAAGCGACGTCGCTTCGCTGGAGCCGCTCGCCCGGGACAACGAGCAGCGCTACAAACGCTATATCGAAGGTTTGGCGGAAGCGGATCTGGATCGCATGCTCGACTACGCCAACCAGAGCGGAGCGAAATTCCGCACCTCGATTCGCGACATTCTCATCCACGTCGCGCTTCACGGCCACTACCATCGCGGGCAGATCAACAGCGCGCTCAGACGGCAGGCGGGCATTCCGGTCGCCCTCGACCACATTCTGTTCGCGCGGCTGGACGAAGCCGAATAGCCGGAGGGAGCGGTACGATGAATTTCAGGCTGGAGCAGGCAATCGAAATGCTGGAGCGCACGCCGGCGACGCTGGAGGCGCTGCTGTCGGGCTTGTCCGAGGACTGGCTGAGCTGCAACGAAGGGGAAGGGACGTGGAACGCGTCCGAGGTCGTGGCGCACCTGATCGAAGGGGAGCGGACGAACTGGATTCCCCGGCTGGAATGGCTTCTCCGGGAAGGAGAGGGCAAGCCGTTCCCGCCGTTTGACCGTTATTCCCACTTGAATGGGGCCGCGGATGCTTCCATCGACCGAAAGCTGCGCGAGTTTAGGGAGATCCGGCTGCAGAACACAGCCAAGCTGAAGGAACTGATCGATTCGGAGGAGCGGCTGGAAGCGCTCGGCACGCATCCCGCCTTCGGAGCGGTCAAGGCCAGGGAACTGGCGTCGACATGGGTCGCGCACGATCTGACGCACATCGCCCAGATCGTCCGGGTGATGGCCGAGCGATACCGGGAAGACGTCGGACCGTGGATCGCTTATTTGGGCATCTTGAACAAGGAACGTCAATAGTTTGCGAGATTTTGAGGTCGGTGAATGCGAATGAAGAACGGACGCTCAGGTTCGGCATATCAAGGCGGCGTTATACATGCGACGGTAACGCGAACGGGAGAATTGTCGGAGGCGCTTCTGGCTGATGTGCTCCCGGAAGGCCGCTCGAGAAAGCATTTGATTGTTCTGGTCGACGCCGGCAGGGCGCGGCTGGTAAGGGAGCAAGCCGATGCGGTCCTGTTTCGGGACAGCTGTTGGCTGCTGCTCCCCGGAGAATGGGCGCGGATTTGCGACGAGGGAGAGCAGCCGCTGCGCTGCCGAGCGGTCGAGTTCGACGTTTGGCGCGTCGAACGGGCGGAGGGAGACGAAGCGGTTGGCGGCACGGCTTCCGTCGTCATGGAGCCGGCGATTTTCCCGGTTTCCGGCTTGCTGGACAACCATCTGGCTCAAGAGATCGGACGCTGGATGGACGCGGAAAGGCAGGAGGACGGGCTGCAGGAATATTTGACGTTCGCCCATTCGATTCGTTTTCTCGACATCCTGTCGAAAATGTGGAAGTCCCGTATAGAGCGCCGGGAAAGCCGGGAGTTGAGGGAAGCGATTCAAGAGACGGTAAGGTTGATGGAACGAGGCTACGGACAGCAGATTACGCGGGAAGAGCTCGCCAAGGCGGCGAACATGAGCCCCTCGCACTATTCTTTCATTTTCAAAAGAGAGACGGGCAAGAGCCCGATGGAGATGCTGACGGAAATCCGAATTCGCCATGCCAAGAAGCAGCTGCTGTTCAGCGACCGCAAATTGCGGGAAATCGCGGAAAGCGTAGGCTACCGCAACGAGTTTTACTTCAGCAGGCAATTCAAGCAGGTCATCGGCGTGTCGCCCAAGGAGTTTGCGCGTCGGCATTTCGCCAAGCATGTTGACGTTTCCCAGCCGTTTCCGCTGCATATGCAGTCGCTTGGCCTGGCGGCCGATCCGCCCGACCGCCCGTTCGGCCCGATTCGGGTCGTGGGGCTGTACGTCGAAGATTTCCTGATCGCGCTTGGCGTCAAACCCGTCCTGAAATGCGTCGGAAACAGCTTCCGTCAAAGCTACTTGAACGCTTATTTGAACGGCGTGGACGAATGGTCGCTGCTCTCGTTCGATTTCGGCGAGATTGCCGACGCCAGGCCCGATCTCATTATTCTCGGACATCACGCGTACGGCGGCGACGGCAGATTCGACCGCTTTTCCGAAATCGCGCCCACGTACAGCATACGCAAAGGTCTTCACCATTGGGAGCATGGCGTCCGCATTATCGGACAACTGCTGAACCGGCTGCCGCAGGCCGAAGCGCTGATTTCCCACCACGAACAGGTGCTGCAATCCGCCCGAACGCAGCTGACGGAGATCGGCGATCAGACGGTCGCTCTGATTCGGATATGCAACGACAGGCGTATTCGTCTGTACGGGGGACCGGGCGGTTATTCGGGAACCGTATTGTACCAGGATCTCGGTCTGAAGCCTTCCGAATCCGTGCTGCAGCTTGCATGGGACAAGCCCTCCGGCTATACTCCCGTCGCTCCGGAAGTTCTGTTCGAATTGCAGACGGATCACCTGTTCCTTGTCGTGGACCCGGCGGGCCGATCGTATTGGGACGAGTTGGCGAATGAGCCCGGATGGAGGAGCCTGCCTGTCGTGCAAGCCGGCCGCTGCTACGAGGTCCGTTTCGACATTTGGATGACTTTCGGCATTATCGCCCATCGGTTGAAGCTGCAGGACGCGGTCCGCTGTCTTGTTCCTTCCAGCCGGGAGCTGCCAACAATCGTGCAAAAATGAACGTACAATCGTTCATGGAGATGAGGTTTCAGCCCGTGCTACACTGTCATTGAGAATGATAATCAATGACAAAAGGACGAGGGAGAACACACAGTGGACAAGAGAAACACTAACAAACGCGTCGGGTTTTATCTGATTTTGATCGTGCTCATGACGGCCGTATTGGCGACCGCATGCGGCCGCCAGGATGAGCAAGCGGAGCCGGGCGTGCAGGCGGAAGCAAGCAAACAAGCGGAATCGGCCGCGCCAAGCGCCGAAGTCGATCCGGCTCCTTCGACAGAGGCGGCGTCCGAAGCTCCGGGCGGAGAGGCCCGTTCCTATACGCACGAGTTCGGCACAATGGAAGTAACGGGAGCCCCGGAGCGCATCGTCGGAGTCTATCTGGACGACTTTCTGCTGGCCCTGGGCGTCAAACCGCTGACGCAGACGATGTACGGGACCCGTCCCTTGCCGTATTTGCAAGATCGAGTCGGCGACCTGCCGGCGATCAGCACGGGGAGCATTAATTTGGAATTGATTCTTCAGGAGAAGCCCGAGCTGATCCTGCTCGCTTATCCGGCCTACGCTCAGGAAGGGAGATACGAGCAGTTTGCCAAAATCGCTCCCACTTACGTGTTCAGCGGCGAGGACGGATGGAAGGACACGTTGAAAAAGGTGGCCGACGTGATCGGCAGGCCGGAGCAGGCGGAGGCATGGCTGAACGACTACGTGGGCAAAGCAGCCGAAGCCCGCGAGTCGCTGAAGCAGGTTCTGGGCGACGAAACCGTCATGTTCATTCGATTTACGAGGGCCGAGCGCATTCAAATTTACGGCGGTCCAAGCAACTTCTCCGCCGACGTGCTGTACGGAGATTTGGGCCTGCAGCCGTCCAAGCTGATCAAGGAATTCGCATGGGGGGAGGACAACTCCGCTCCTCTGATCTCGGCGGAGATGATTCCGGATTTCGATGCCGATCATATTTTCATCACGTACGACAAGCCCGGAGAAGACGACGCCAAGGAATTCAAAAGCCATCCGCTGTGGAAAAACGTTCCCGCCGTTCAAAAAGGAAATCTGCATGAAGTCGAAATGTTCCATTGGATGAACGACGGTCCGATCGCGAACAGCATCAAGGTGGACGACGTGCTGAAAGCTCTGCTGAAGTAACGCGTCCCGGAGGAACGCATCCGGACGATTCGCCATCGAGTCAAAACGTAAAGCTCCTGCCCGGCACGAATGGCCGGCAAGGAGCTTTTTCGCTGTGAAGTTATAGATAGTTATATCTAAATATATTTTAATATAATTAATTCGGGTTTTGTGATGGCCATCACTTCTGTTTTCGGATAAATAAGCGAAGATAGTATTCGTTCCGACCAGATGCGCATCGGTCTTCGCTTGATTTACAATCTAATCCGACACGTTTATAATCATCAATTAGATCTAATTATAACTAAACATAGGGGTGGAGAGAAAGAATGCGTCAATTGAATAGAAAAAGTATGGTTCTGCTGCTTGCTGTCGTCATGTCTGTCGTATTTGTCGCTTGCGGTTCGAATTCCGATTCCAAATCGGCTCCGGCGAAGCAGGTCGAGCTTACCGTATCGGCGGCTGCGAGCCTGACCGACGCGCTGAACGAAATCCAGCCGCTGTTCGAAACGGCGCATCCGGATATCAAGCTCGCGTTTAACTTCGGCGCGTCCGGAGCGCTGCAGCAGCAGATCGAGCAGGGGGCTCCGGCGGACCTGATCATATCCGCGGCGACCAAAAATATGCAGGCGCTGGTCGACAAGCAACTGATCGACGCGGATCGGCAGACGAATCTGCTGAACAACGAGTTGGTCGTGGTCGTGCCGACAGACGGCAAAGCCGCCATTGCAAGCGCGGCCGATCTGGCGAAGGACGAAGTCAAGAAGGTCGCCATCGGCATTCCCGAGAGCGTTCCGGCCGGCAGCTACGCCAAAGAAGCGCTGACGAACGCGCAGCTGTGGGACGGGCTGCAGCCGAAGCTGGTGCAGGCGAAGGACGTTCGCCAGGTGCTCCAGTACGTGGAGACCGGCAACGCGGAAGCGGGCTTCGTCTACAAGACCGATGCGCTCACTTCGGATAAAGTCGGCATCGCGTTCTCCGTCGATCCGGCCTCGTACACGCCGGTGGAATATCCGATCGGCATCGTGAAGGCGACGAAGAACGCCGATCAAGCGGCCGTCCTGTACGATTACCTTCAATCGCAAGCCGCTCTGGACGTGTTCGTGAAATACGGCTTCTCCGTTCCCGCGGCCAAATGATCGGAGATTTGGATTGGCAAGCGTTCTGGTCGCCCATCGCGCTGTCGCTGCGGGTCGCGCTCTTGTCCAGCGTCGCGGCGATGGCGCTGGGCGTAGGCGCGGCAAGGTGGATGACCCGGCGTTCGTTCAGAGGAAAGACGCTGCTCGAGACGGCGTTCATGCTGCCGCTCGTCCTGCCTCCGACGGTCGTAGGGTTTCTGCTTCTCGTCAGTCTGGGGAGAAGAAGCTGGATTGGGAAGTTCGCGGAGTGGCTGTTCGCCGCTCCGATCGTCTTCTCCTGGTGGGCGGCGGTGATCGCTTCGGTCGTCGTCGCCTTCCCGCTTGTCTACCAGACGATGAAGACGGGGTTCCTGTCCGTCGACAAAGGCCTGGAAGAGGCGGCGCGCTCCAGCGGCGCGAACGAGCGCCAGGTGTTCGCCTACATTACGCTGCCGCTGGCCTACCGTTCTTTCGTAACGGCCTACGTTCTTGGATTCGCCCGGGGCTTCGGCGAATTCGGCGCCACGCTGATGATCGCCGGGAATATTCCGGGTCGAACCCAGACGACGCCGACCGCGATCTACATAGCCGTAGACTCGGGCAACGCGACGATGGCCTGGGCATGGACGCTGTCGATGATCGCCGTATCGTTCCTGCTGCTGTTTTTCGCCAGAGCCAGAAACGACTAGCTTCTCCCGCTTGGGGCAAGCCGGTCGTTTTTTTGTTTGCGATTCAGAAAGGGCTCGAAGCCGTTGACGATTCCTTCGCCGCGGTGACCCGCATCACAGTGCACCTATGCCTATCGATGGTACATTGAATTACGAAACGGCCTGGTGGGCATAGAGGAGAGGGGCAACGCGAATGCAGGACGCAAAAAAGGTTCAACTGCCGCTGCAAACGGTAAGCTTGGTATTGGGATTCATGGTATGGGTAATCTTGTCTTCCTTGATGCCTTACATCAAAGAAGACATCGAGCTGACTTCGTCGCAGCTCGCCTGGGTAACGGCGGTTCCGGTGCTGATCGGCTCGGTCATGCGCATTCCGTACGGCTATTGGACGAACCGTCATGGAGCGCGCAGGCTGTTCATGATCAGCTTCGCGCTGCTGCTCGCGCCCGTATTCTGGGTCAGTCGGGCGGATTCTTTCGGCGATCTGATCGTGGGAGGCGCGTTCCTCGGAATCGGAGGCGCGGTATTCTCCGTCGGGGTGACGTCGCTGCCGAAGTATTACCCCAAGGAGCGGCACGGCTTCGTCAACGGCATCTACGGCATCGGCAATCTGGGGACGGCGATCTCCGCCTTCGGAGCTCCGGCGCTGGCCAGCTCGATCGGCTGGTCCAGAACGGTTATGCTCTACAGCGTCGCGCTGGTGCTGCTGGCGGGCTGCAATTTCTTGCTTGGCGACCGGAAGGAGACGCCGGTTCGCACGCCGATCATGGAGCAGATCAAAGCGGTATCGCGCAGCGAAAAGCTGTGGTTTCTGTGTCTGTTCTACTTTCTGACGTTCGGCTCCTTCGTCGCTTTTACGGTGTACTTGCCGAACTTTCTCGTGAGCCACTTCGATCTGGACAAGGTGGACGCGGGCATGCGGACGGCCGGATTTATCGCGCTGGCCACGGCGATGAGACCGATCGGAGGCTGGCTCGGCGACCGCTACAATCCGTTCAAAATTTTGATGCTCGTATTCGCGGGCTTGACCGCTGCGGCTATCCTGCTCTCCTTCTCGCCTTCGATCGCGCTGTATACCGTCGGCTGCTTGACCGTGGCGCTGTGCGCGGGAACCGGCAACGGGACGATCTTCAAGCTCGTGCCGCTCTACTTCACCAAGCAGGCGGGCATCGCCAACGGCATGATCTCGGCCATGGGGGGCTTGGGCGGCTTCTTCCCGCCGCTGCTGCTTACGGCGATCTACGGCTTGACCGGCCAGTATTCAATCGGATTCATGGCGCTTGCGCAGATCGCGCTGGCCAGCTTCGTGCTCGTCAACTGGATGTTTTTCCAGGACAAGCTGACGCTGTCCGCCCACGTGCTGGAGAATACGATCGAAGCGATTCTCATTACCGACACGAACGGCGTCATTACGTCGGTCAACCCCGCGTTTACCGCGATTACGGGCTATTCGGCGGACGAGGCGGTCGGCCGCAAGCCGAGCATTCTGAAGTCCGGCAAGCAGGACAAGGGCTTCTACGACGAGATGTGGCGCTCCCTGCGGGAAAAAGGATATTGGCAGGGGGAAATCTGGAATCGGCGGAAAAACGGGGAGATCTACCTGGAATGGCTGAGCGTCACGGCGATCAGGAACGAGGCCGAAGAAGTGAAAAACTATGCGGGCATGTTCAGCGACATCGGCTCGAACCGGCGGACCGTCGAGGGTTGAGCGTCTACCGAAAGGAAAGCGCACGAATTAGCGGCTGCTTGAGAGTCGGCAATTATGCCGACCGAAGCAGCCGCTTTGTCGTAATTCCGCTTCAGGAAAAGCCCAGCATTTCTTTCGCTTCCGTCGACATCATGCGCGGAGACCATCTCGGCTCCCAGACGATGTCGACGTTGACGTCTTCCTTGCCGGTTCGTTCCGCGAGCACCCATCTGACCCCTCCGGCGATCGTATCGTGCATCGGACAGCCGGGTGTCGTCAGCGTCATTTTAACGTAGATGCGTTCCGGTTCGTCGCGAACTTCGTAGACCAGTCCGAGATCGACGATGTTGACGCCGAGCTCGGGATCGTAAACCTCTTTCAGAAGCTCGCGGAGCTGATCTTCACTGTGTGCCACTTGAATCAACCCCATTCCATATAAATTAGCGGGCGAATACGAGCGAGATGAGCGCAATGTAAGCGATGGAGAGCAGAGACAAAACCGTTCCGGCAATCGAAATCAACGGTGTCGATCCCGCCGCCAATCCTCCGAGTAGAAGAAGGCTGAAGGCGGCGATCGAGGCCAGGCCGACATTCGTCTTCCGCTCGCTCAGCAGATCGGCCATAACCGGAGTGCCGGGCTTGCCGGCCTGCTTTCCGTATTTGTGCGTCCACCACAGGAACGGGACGATTTTGGACGCGTAGCCGAGAATCGTAAACGAAACCCAGCCGCCCAGGTAAGCCCAGCCTGCCACGACGAGGGCGGAGGTGTGCAGCGTCCGCTCCGGATAGATAACCGAACAGGCGAAGGCGACGATTGTCATGACGGCGAAAGCTTGGCTCGCGTACATCGACCACTTGATTCCCGAGCCGGGAGTGCGCTTGTGCCGCTTCTTCTTGATCTGCAGCAGGTGAACGTTGTAGAGGACGGCCGCGGCCGCCAGCAGCAGAAGCGCAAGCCGGAGCGCCGGTATGCCCCAGTCGGCCAGGAACGCCAGCGCTCCGACCAGCACCGCGGCGTTCCACAGCGTCAGGACGACGCTTTGCAGCTTGATCGGATATTCGTGAGACAGATAAAACATCGGCAGCATTTTGTAGCTGAATCCGGTAATCAACAAGCCGAACCAGCCGACCGTCCCGAGCCAGATGTGCGCGCCGAACAGATTGTCGTGAGCGTTCGCCCATATTCCGGTTGCGAAGTTCAGGCCCATTGCCATCCCGGACAAGCCGGTCAGCAGCAGGCAGACGACCGCGGAGGCGGCGCTGATCGTAATCGCGTTCCACTTCGCCGCGCGAATCAAGGTCGCGCCGATATTCCAGGCGAAGGCGACGATTCCGCAGAACGCCAGCGAGGCGAAGGCCGCAATCCAGTGAATGTCTCCCCGAACGAAGCCGACGAGCAGACCGGCCAGTCCGACGGTGAAAAGCGCATAATGAACGTAACCCAGACGTTCGCTGTACAGCGAGGATTGCAGGATGACGTTGATCAACTGGTAGACGGCGCCCATCGCCAGCATGGTCGCCCATCCGAGCACGAACAGATGGATGTGAAACCAGCCGTCCGGACCGCGCAGCTCTTCGCCGAGCCAGCCGGACAGCGACAGCAGGGAGGCTCCGTGGAACAGCGCGAAGCCGACGATGCCGGTTACGATAAACAGAAAGGGGAGACGGGACATCGTTCTCGCCTCCTTACGGTTTTTGTATGCGGACCTTCGCCGAACCGTCCGGCTGCTCCTCTACGGTATAGGGGTAGCCAAGCGTCTGCAGCTCTTCGATCAGAAACATCGGTACGCGGTCGTTATGAATGCGGACTTCATCTCCCGACCGGCAGCGGTCGAGCGCGGACAGCGTGCGGATCATCGGCTTGGGCGGCTCCAGGCCGCGGTTGTCCAGCGTAATGACTTTCGCTTCTCCGGCCGGCACGGGTTCGCTATCCGCCGCTGCCGAGGCGAGTTCCTCGTTTGCCTCGTCATCGGCCCCGTCGTTCAGCCAGCTCTTGTTTTTCTTGTACACGAAGGTGGAAATCCAATGCTCGGGACCGATCTGCTCGGTTTTGCCCGTCAACCCCTTCATCTTGAGCACCCCGAACAGCGGCGCCGGCTTGAAGGTGGCGTGAAGGACGAAGATGTCGTCCTTGCCGAGATTTTTTACGGCGTCCATGATCAATTGGAACGGCTCCAGCTTCTTGCGAAGATGGGGTCTGACGTCCAGTTCGACGACTTTGGCGTCCTTGCGGTCCATGCGCGTTCACCTCCCGACTATTTGATTTCCCGCCTTTTGGCCTCTTCGTACAAGCCCGCCATCCCGCCGTACAGCGAGTAGAAGAAAGAGTCGGGCGCGTCCAGGGAAAAGGAGTTGTAGTCCTTCGGATCGACGCCGAGCATTTTCTCGAACAAACGGGCGGAGTCGTAGGCGTAGAAACAAAAATACGTATAGTCAAACTCCGGCATTTTCTCGTAAAGGGTTACGATCTCGGAGGCGTACTCGGCGATCTCGCGGGAAGCTTCCCGAACCATCGAGACCGCGTCCTCCAAGCCCACCGTAATCTTGATCGTCCTCTCATCGAGAATATCGACGCGCGCCATCAGATTTTCCCGATTCTGACCTGGAACACCGCAGGCCCTCGCTCGATGTAATCCCATGTAAAACGCTCCGCGTGATTCGCTTCGAACTGGTAGCGGAGAGGGACGGGGTCGTGATCGTTAATGAGCAGCATGGCCTCGCCGGACTCCAGCCGTTCGAACGTTTCGAAAATGACTTTGTGCTTCAGGTGCGGCGGGTACTCCGTGGCGTTGACGGCAGCGGCAAATGAACTCATTTTACATACCTCCTCAGGAGTGAATGGCTTTACGATCCCGATTATAGATCAGGCGCCGCGCGGCCCATGTGACCGCGATCACACCTAGGGCGGATTTCCGCGAGTTGGGAATTGTCTGTGACAGAAGGCCTTCGGCGGGACGACGGTGATCGCGATCACAGCAAGGGGCGATCCGCCTGCCTATACTTAGGGGGCGTTAGATAACGGAAGGGCGAGAAGCGGATGACAAGCGGCCGAACGAAGGAGAAGCAGGCGCAAAAAGTGGAGATCAGACATTACAGCATGGGAAAAGACGTCGTATTTTTCGTTACCGGGGGAGCGGCGCATATCGGTGCCGCGGCAACGGCCCGCTGGTCGAACGGGGAAGAGGAGACCGTTCATGTCGACGTCCTGACGCTTCCCGGTCATCGGGAGGATCGGCTGGCGGCCGAGCTGGCCGCGGCGGCGGCATCGGCTCTTCGCCGCACCGTCGCCGTGCTGGCGGGCATTCATCTGGATCGGCCTTCCCGCGAGGACATCGAAGGGATCGTCCGGGAGGCACGCCTTCGCATGAAGCAAGTTCTGAACGAATGGGAGGACAGGCCCGAGGAGAGTGAAGCGAGTGGAGAAACGATTGGTTGACGGATTCGGCAGAGTGCACGATTACTTGCGCATCTCGGTGACGGATCGCTGCAATCTGCGCTGCGTGTACTGCATGCCCGAGGAGGGCATGCGGTTCGAACCGGGACATCGCATCATGTCTTACGAGGAGATCGCCGAGGTCGTTGCGACGCTCGCCCCTCTCGGCGTGAAGAAGCTGCGGCTTACCGGAGGAGAGCCGCTGGTCAGGAAGGAGCTCGACCGCCTGGTCGCCATGCTGTCCGCAATTCCGGGCGTCGAGGATATCGCCTTGTCCACGAACGGAATTTATTTGGCTTCATTCGCCGAGCGGCTGAAGGAGGCCGGAGTCACCCGGGTGAACGTCAGCCTCGATTCGCTCGACCCGGACTGCTATGCGAGAATCACCCGGGGCGGCGATGTCCGCAAAGTACTGGAAGGGCTCAGAGCGAGCCGCCGCGTCGGCTTCGATCCGATCAAGCTGAACGTCGTGCTGATGAAGGGGACGAACGACGACGAAGTAGAGCAGTTTCTGCGCATGACCTGGGAGGAACCGATTCATATCCGCTTCATCGAATACATGCCGATCGGCTTCGAGAGCGCCGGCTGGAAAGCCGGATATTTGCCGCTCGAATACGTGTTGGACACTTGCCGCAGGCTGGGCTGGAGCTTCTCGCCTTGCGGGGACGTATACGGCAGCGGTCCGGCCAGCAGCTTTCGCATGGATGGAGCCGCTGGAACTTTCGGGCTCATAAGTCCGGTCAGCGATCATTTCTGCGGCAGCTGCAACCGCCTGCGTCTGACGGCCGACGGGAACATCAAGTCCTGCCTGTATTGGTCGGACGAATACAACGTGCGCAAGCATGCCGGCAATCCGGCGGCGATCGAGGCGCTGTTCCGGCGGGCGCTGGAGGCGAAGCCGGAGACGCACGAGATGGCCGCTGCGTTGGCCGGGGCAAACCGGTCGCGCGCGCCTACGGCCAGGCGGATGTCGCAAATCGGCGGGTAACGGCATTTGTCGAATTTATGAACGGGTGACGTCGGTCACAGCTTGTCGAATCCGCACGATGCTACATTGGACTACAGTTGCGGATCAGACATTTCTGGGGAACTCGCCCCGCATCCGGACAAGGAGGAGAACGATGGGCAAGTCGAGAACGCCGCTATTGCGCAAGCTTAACTATTTCGCCAAACGGGAACGGCATTCCGACGGCTGGAGCGAGGTGTCGCCCGCCGGCCGCGAGTGGGAGGACATGTACCGCAGACGATGGCAGCACGATAAAGTCGTGCGCTCGACGCACGGCGTCAACTGCACAGGCTCGTGCAGCTGGCAAATTTTCGTGAAGGACGGCATCGTCACTTGGGAGAACCAGGCGACCGATTATCCGTCCACCGGTCCGGACATGCCGGAATTCGAGCCGCGCGGCTGCCCGCGGGGCGCCAGCTTTTCCTGGTATTTGTACAGCCCGCTGCGGGTGAAATACCCTTACGTGCGCGGCGCGCTGCTGGAATTGTGGCGGGAGGCGCTGCGCCGGGAAGGCGATCCGGTGCGGGCGTGGGCGAGCATCGCGGACAATCCCGAGCTGGTCAAGAAGTACAAAACCGCCAGAGGCAAAGGGGGACTCGTGCGTGCTTCCTGGGACGAGGCGACGCAGATTATCTCCGCGTCGATGATTCATACGATCAAGCAGTACGGCCCCGACCGCATTATCGGGTTTTCCCCGATTCCGGCGATGTCCATGGTCAGTTACGCCGCCGGGTCCCGGTTTCTGTCGCTTGTCGGCTCGCCGCTGCTCAGCTTTTACGACTGGTATGCGGATTTGCCGCCGGCTTCGCCGCAAATCTGGGGCGATCAGACCGACGTGCCGGAGAGCAGCGACTGGTTCAACTCCGGCTACATTGTCGTCTGGGGCTCCAATCTTCCGATGACGAGAACGCCGGACGCCCACTTCCTGGCCGAGGTCCGTTACCGCGGGACGAAGGTCGTCTCCGTCAGCCCCGACTATGCGGAATTCGTCAAATTTGCCGATACGTGGCTGTCGGTCAAGCAGGGAACGGACGGCGCGCTGGCGATGGCGATGGGCCACGTTATTTTGAAGGAGTTTTACGTCGAGAGCCCGACCGAATACTTCATTCAATATGCGAAGCAATATACGGATTTCCCCAATCTCGTTCTGATCGAGGAGAACAACGGAGTTCACTCTGCGGGGAGGTTTCTCGTCGCGGACGATCTGGGCGAGAAGGGCAACAACATGCAGTGGAAAACGGTCGTGTACGACGACAACAGCGGAGCGCTCGCCGTGCCGAAGGGCAGCCTCGGCTTCCGTTGGGGCGAGGAGGGCACGTGGAATCTGCGAATGGAGACGGCGGACGGGCAGCAGCCGATCGACCCGAGACTGTCGCTGCTGGGCGTTCATAACGAGACGGCGACGATCCGGCTGCCGTATTTCGACGACGACGGCCGGCATCTGATGACGCGTACGATACCGGTCAAAAGAATCGTGAGCGGCGGCAAATCCCTCGTCGTCACGACCGTCTACGATCTGGTGCTCGCCAAGTACGGCGTCGATCGCGGGCTGGACGGAGAGCGTTCGGCGGATGAGTGCAGACCGTTCACGCCTGCCTGGCAGGAGAGCGTCACGGGCGTCGATCGCGACGAGGTTGTGCGGATCGCGCGCGAATTCGCCCGCAACGCCGACGAGACGAAGGGACGTTCCATGATTATCGTCGGAGCGGGCATTAACCACTGGTACAATTCCGACGTCATCTACCGCGCCATTCTGAACCTCGTCGTGATGACGGGCTGTCAGGGAGTGAACGGCGGAGGCTGGGCGCACTATGTCGGCCAGGAGAAGCTGCGCCCGGCGGAAGGCTGGCAGACGATCGCCTTCGCGCGAGATTGGGGCGGACCGGCGAGACTGCAGAACGGGACGTCGTTTTTCTATTTCGCGACCGACCAATGGCGCTACGAAGAAATGTCGGTAGACAGCCTGATCTCGCCGCTCGCGGAGAAGGCGCGTTACGCGCACGCAGCGGATTACAACGTGATGGCCGCCAGATTGGGCTGGCTGCCCTCCTATCCGCAGTTCGACCGCAACTCGCTCGACCTGTACCGGGATGCCCGCAAAGCGGGAGCCGACACGAACGAGGAAGTCGCGGCCTACGTGGCCCGGCAGCTGCAAGCGAGGAACCTGAAGTTCTCGATCGAAGCGCCGGACGATCCGGTCAACTTCCCGCGCGTGCTGTTCGTCTGGCGGGCGAATCTGATTTCCAGCTCGGGCAAAGGCCACGAATACTTCCTGAAGCACCTGCTCGGCGCCACCAACGGCTTGCTGAACGACGACGCCAACAGCTTTAGGCCGGAAGAGATCGCCTGGGCCGAGGAAGCGCCCGAAGGCAAGCTGGATTTGATGGTCAATCTCGACTTTCGGATGGCCGGCACGGCGCTGTACTCGGATATCGTGCTGCCCGCGGCGACCTGGTACGAGAAGAGCGATCTGAGCAGTACGGATATGCATCCGTTCGTGCATCCGTTTAATCCCGCGGTGTCCCCGCAATGGGAATCGCGCTCGGATTGGAACATCTTTAAGGAGCTGGCCCGGACGTTCTCGGAGATGGCCAAGGAGCAGTTCGACCGGCCGCAGCACGATATCGTGGCGACTCCGCTGCTGCACGATTCGCCGGACGAACTGGCCCAGCCGCTCGGACGCATTCGCGATTGGAGCCGGGGAGAGTGCAAGCCGATTCCGGGCCGCACGATGCCGCACTTTCATGTCGTGCAGCGCGACTATGGGACCGTCTACGAGAAGATGGTCGCGCTCGGTCCGCTGGTCAAAGACAAACCGATCGGAACAAAGGGCATCTCCTGGTCGGCCGCTCCGGAATACGACAAGCTGAAGCGGGTTCTCGGCACCGTGCGGCAAGGGCTGGCGGAAGGCTGTCCGGATCTGGGCACCGACCGCCGCGTCGCCGAGGCGATTCTGACGCTGTCCTCAACCACGAACGGCCATATGGCCGTAAGGGCGTGGGAAGCGCTGGAGAAGAAAACCGCGCTGCAGCTGAAGGATCTGGCCGAAGAGCGCGCGGAAGAGTGCTTCACGTTCGAGGAGATCACCTCCCGTCCGAAGACGGTCATTACTTCTCCCGCCTTCAGCGGCTCGGAGAAGGGCGGACGCCGCTACTCCCCGTTTACGACGAACGTGGAGCGCCTCATTCCGTGGCGCACGCTCACGGGGCGGCAGCAGTTCTACATCGATCACGAGATGCTGCGCGAATTCGGCGAGACGCTGGCGACGTTCAAGCCGACGCTGAAGCATACGCCGTTCCATCCGAACAGCAAGCGGCCGATTGAAGGCGGCAAGGAAATCGTCCTGAACTACTTGACGCCGCACAACAAATGGTCGATCCACAGCATGTACTACGACGCTCTGCCGATGCTGACGCTGTTCCGCGGCGGACCGACGGTGTGGATGAACTACGAGGACGCCGCAGAAGCCGAAGTGACCGACAACGACTGGATCGAGTGCTTCAACCGCAACGGCGTCGTCGTCGCGCGCGCCGTCGTCTCGCACCGGATTCCGCGCGGCATGGCTTTCATGTACCATGCCCAGGATCGGCACATCAACGTGCCGGGCACGCCAATTTCGCAGACGCGGGGCGGCACGCACAACAGCCCGACGCGCATCCACGTCAAGCCGACGCATATGATCGGCGGCTACGCGCAGCTCAGCTACGGCTTCAACTATTACGGTCCGACCGGCAACCAGCGGGATTTGCACGTCATCATTCGGAAGCTGCAGGAGGTGGTCTGGCTTGAAGATTAAAGCTCAGGTCGGCATGGTCATGAACCTGGACAAATGCATCGGCTGCCATACGTGCAGCGTAACGTGCAAAAACACGTGGACGAACCGTCCGGGCGCCGAATACATGTACTGGAACAACGTCGAGACGAAGCCGGGCATCGGGTATCCGAAGCAGTGGGAGGACCAGGAGCGCTACAAGGGCGGCTGGGAGCTGAGGAAAGGCAAGCTGGAGCTGAAATCGGGAAGCCGGGGCAAGCGGCTGCTGAACATTTTCCATAACCCGGACCAGCCGACGCTCGACGACTATTACGAGCCGTGGACGTACGAATACGAGAAGCTGACGAACAGTCCCGCCAAGAAGCATCAGCCGGTGGCGCGGCCGAAATCGACGGTGACCGGCTCGTACATGAACCTCGAATGGGGACCAAACTGGGAGGACGACCTGGCGGGCGCGCACGTGACGGGAATGGAAGATCCGAACATGCGCGGCCTGGAGGAGTCCGTCAAGATGGACTTCGAGCAGGTGTTCATGATGTATTTGCCGCGCATCTGCGAGCACTGCATCAACCCTGCTTGCGTCTCGTCCTGTCCGTCGGGAGCGATGTACAAGCGGGACGAGGACGGCATCGTGCTGGTCGATCAGAACGCGTGCCGGGCGTGGCGGTTCTGCGTGTCGAGCTGCCCGTACAAGAAAGTGTACTTCAATTGGCAGACGAACAAGGCGGAGAAGTGCACGCTCTGCTTCCCTCGCATCGAAGCCGGCCTGCCGACGATCTGCTCCGAGACCTGCGTCGGACGCATCCGGTATCTCGGCTTGATGTTCTACGACGCGGACAAAGTGGAAGCCGCCGCTTCGGTGGAGAGCGAGCAGGACCTGTACGAATCCCAGATGGGCATCTTCCTCGATCCACACGATCCCGAAGTGATCAAGGAAGCGCGCAAGGAAGGCATTCCGGAGGACTGGATCGAAGCCGCTCAGCGTTCGCCGATCTACAAGATGGTCATGGAATGGCGGATCGCGCTGCCGCTGCATCCGGAATACCGGACGCTGCCGATGGTTTGGTACGTGCCCCCGCTGAGCCCGATCACGAATCGAATCGAAGGCAAGGGCAGCGCGCTGGATCCGAACGATATTTTTCCGGCGATCGACAGCATGCGGATTCCGGTCGACTATTTGGCCAACCTGCTGACCGCGGGTGATTCCGGACTGATCCGCGAGGTGCTGCGCAAAATGGCGGTCATGCGCATTCATATGCGCAACAAGCAGACGGGGCGCGTCAGCGATCCGGCTCTGCTGGAGACGATCGGGCAGAGCGTGCAGACGGTGGAGGACATGTACCGGCTGCTCGCGATCGCCAAATACGACGACCGCTTCGTCATACCGCCGGCCCATCGCGAGCAGGTGGCCGACTTGTACAGCGAGCAGGGTGGCTGCGGCCTCGATTTTATGGGCGGGCCGGGCGCGTGCGGCGTATTTTGACCGAGGAGGAGCTGCGAATGGATATCGAGACAACCCGGACGGTTTGCTGGCTTCTGTCTTATACGTTTCAGTACCCCGACCGGGATTGGAGAGAGCGGCTTCCGGCGTTCCGGGAGGAAGCGGAAGGTCTCCCGGACCCGGCTGCCGCCGCGGTTCTTGCCGCCTTTCTTCAATTGGCGGAGGAAGCCGACGAAATGCGGTGGCAGGACGATTACGTGCGAACGTTCGATTTCGGCAGGGCGTCCAATCTGTATTTAACCTATGGGCAGTACGGCGAGGAACGCGATCGGGGGGCCGCCCTGCTGGAGTTAAAGCGGCAGTATGCCGCCGCGGGTTACGAGTTGACAGGGGGCGAGCTTCCCGATTATCTTCCGCTGATGCTCGAATTCGCTTCGGCCGCCCCTTGGGAGACGTCCGGAGCGCTGCTGGGAGCCCGAACGCAAGCGCTGGAATCGATTCGCGGCAAGCTGGCGGAAGCGAACAGTCCGTACGCGGCATTAATGGAATTGCTCTTGCGGATCGTTCCCGCGACGCCGTCGAACGAAGCGCAGGAAGCGATATTGCCGGCGAGAGGAGGGAACTAAGCGATGGAGGTATTGCTGTGGGGCGTCCTGCCTTACGTGGTTCTGACGCTCTTCGTCGCCGGGTTGATCTGGCGGTATGCGACCAACCCGTTCGGCTGGACGTCCAAATCCAGCGAAATGCTGGAAAAGCGCAAGCTGAAATGGGGGAGCCTGCTGTTTCATTACGGCATTCTGGCCGTCTTCTGCGGACATATTGCCGGGCTGCTCGTCCCTGTGGAAGTGTATCGCCGGCTGGGGGTCAGCGACGAGCTGTATCACCTTGCGGCGATCGCTGGCGGGATGCCCGCGGGCATCGCCGCGTTCGTCGGCTCGCTCATTCTGCTGTACCGCAGATATGCCGACGCCCGCATTCGCGCGACGAGCAGCACGGGCGACCGGGCGGCGCTGCTCGTTCTCGTCGTCGTCCTGTTCACCGGACTGGCGGCCACGGCGGGGAACTCCCTGAGCCACGGGGATTTCGACTACCGGACGACGATCAATCCTTGGCTGCGGGGCGTGCTGGCGCTGCAGCCGGACCCTGCGCTGATGGAGACGGTGCCGGTCGGATTCAAGGTTCACATTTTGACCACGTTTGTCCTGTACCTCGTCTTTCCGTTTACGCGGCTCGTTCACGTATTCAGCCTGCCTTTGGGCTATTTAAGAAGAAGCTATGTGCTGTATCGCCGCAGGAACGGGTCCGCCTAGCTTTGACGCGGGAGGTTCCCGTGAGTCGTTAGAGGGCAATAACGGAAATGGGGCTGTCTCCTAAGTACGGAGAGTCGTACAGAAAGATGCCCGATGGAATCATGCAAGTCGCATCTATCTCCTTCCGCTGCAAGATACCCCACAAAGTGACGTTAAGCTGCGAAGCTTATTCCGATTACTTTGCGGGGGCCCCAAAACCCGATCCTGAAATAGGAAGCACTAACCCGTCACAGGGTCATTTCAGGAACGTATGAGGCAGTCTCCAGGAGATAGATGCTTCTTCTTTTTCATCGATCCTCTTATACGACCCGACTTATGGAACAGCTCCGTTTTTTCTCGCCTACGGGACGGAGCCGCCGAGCGCAAATTACATGCGGCACAGATCCTTGGGACACAGCTCGCAGCGGCATATCGACTGCAAATAGGTTAAATTCGTAATCGTGATCATGCCGTCGTTCATGGAGACGGCTCCCGCTCTGCGCAGCTCGCCCAGAATCCGGTTGACGCTCTCCCGCGCGCAGCCGATATGGTCGGCCAGCTCGGCGTTCGTCAGCTTCATCGTAATATGGATGCCATCCTCGTCCTCCCGCCCGTAAGTGTTGGACAGACGGATCAGCGTGGAGCAGAGGGCGCCCGGCTTGCCCAGCATGACGAGATCGCGAAACTTCGTCTGGGTCAGCCGGTGCATGAAGCTGATCCAATTGACGAATTCGATCGCCAAATCCCCGTGCTGCCAGAGCAGCACCTCCAGATCGCTTCGCTGCAGCGCGCCGACGACGCATTTCTCCATCGTCGTGGCGGTGAACGGATGAACCGATCTGGACGACGTGTCGAGCTGACCGAAAAAATCCCCGCCGTGGAACAGGGACATAATGTATTCCTTGCCTTCCTCCGACAGCTTCGTCAATTTGACTTTGCCCGATTGAATGAAATACAGGCTGGTTGCGGCGTCTCCTTCGCGGAATACGTTGACGTTCTCTTCGAAGTTCTGAAAGTGCATCATTTGCTGCAGCTTCTGCAGATTGTCGGCGGAGAAAACGGAAGAGTTGCGAATCGGGCTGCGGTCGGTTTGCTTTTGAGCGGCAATCACGTGCGTCACCTCCAGGATACGTTGGAGCAAGTATAGCAGAGGAACGAAACGCCAAGTGTGACAGATCTCACATCTTTTGGCCCTCCAAGCGAACGAAATGTGTCCTGCGTCACAGAGCGGGTGTTTGGCTATGCCTATACTGGGAGGGAGAGGACAGAAAACAACGAAAGGAAGGATCGGATATGAGCCAACGGTTTAACGGAGAAGAGAGGATTGGAGATATCGTGGCCGATTTCCCGGGTGCAAGCCGTCTGTTCAAGGAGGCGAAAATCGACTTCTGCTGCGGAGGGGATCGCAAGTTATCGGAGGCCGCCGGCGGTCAAGGGTTAAGCCTGGACGAGCTGACGAGCCGATTGAATGCGAGCTACGCGGAAGCGGCGGCCAGGAACGAGGCGGTCGAGACAGATTGGAAGACGGCGCCGATCCCGGATTTCATCGATCATATCGTCGAGCGGCATCACGACTATTTGAAGAAGGAGCTGCCGCACATCGGCGAGCTGCTGACGAAGGTGCTGCGCGTCCACGGAGCCGGGCACCCCGAACTCGCCTTGCTGCACAGACGGTTCCATCAAATGAAAATCGAGCTGGACCAGCATCTGATCGCCGAGGAAGAAACGCTCTTCCCGCTGCTCAAGCGCTACGCGGCCGAGCCGGGCGAAGAAGCGCGGGAGAAGGCGGTCGCGGGGCTGGACGACCTGGAGAAGGACCACAGCGTCGTCGGCGACTATTTGAAGGAAATGAGGGAGAAGTCGGACGGATACGCTCTGCCTCCGGAGGCGTGCAGAACCTATACGCTTGCCTTCGGGAAGCTGGTCGAGCTGGAAGCGGATCTGTTCGAGCATATCCATCTGGAGAACAACGTGCTGTTCCCGCGGATCGAACAAGCCCGGCTGTAACGCGCTTCGGGGTTACCGGAGCTCCTTGAGCTGCTTTAGCGCTTCCAGATCGATAATGACGATCCGGCTGCGATCAACTTCAAGCAAATCTTCCTTGTTGAACTGATTAAGCAGCCGGTTGATCGTCTCTCTTGTCGTTCCGATGGAGTTGGCGATCTCTTGGTGGGTCATCGGCAGGTTGATCGTAATCTTGTTGTCCTGGACGTCTCCGTGCTGTTCGGCGAGCTGCAGCAGGAACGACAGCACCCGGTGCTTGACGTCCTGTCCGGACAGCACCTGGAGCTTCTCCTGCAGCTCGCGGATCTTGTCGCCCATCACGCGCATCATCTTGATCGCGATCGACGGCGTATTCAGCATCAGCCGCTCGAACACCTTGACGGGAATCGCCAGCAGCCGGGTGTCGACGATCGCCTCGGCCGTGGCCGGATACGGATTCTGGTTGAAGAAGCCGGTGTGCGGGAACAGGTCTCCGGTCTTCAGGAAGGAAACGATCTGCTCGTGGCCGTTTTCGTCCGTTTTGTACGTTTTCACCAAACCGTTCTTGATGAAGTAGACGGCTTCTTTTTCGCTGCCTTCCGCAAAAATAACCGATTTTCTCGGAATGAAGCGGGAGATCGTGATCTCCTCGACCCGTTCCATCTCCTGAGGGTTCAAATCGTGAAACAGCGGAACCTGCCGCAGGAAAGCGGACGTTTTTTCCTTGCTCATGGACACATCCTCCTAGAGTAGCGGATTAACGAAACGGTTCAACCTATACCGTTTAATTGTAACGGAAATTCCGGTAAGATGGAGATATAACTGAGAATCATTTTCAACAGAATCATGAATTCTCGTCCGAGCGGCGAATCGACAATGGGGGAGTGGCGATGAAAAAAAAGAAAAAGCTGGTGATCCCTCACGAACACGGCGGATGGGCGATGGTCAGCGTACCGTTCCTGACCGGCATGGCGGCCGCGTCTCCGCAATGGCTTCATTTGCCGCTGTTCGCCGGATGGCTGCTCTTATATTTGGCTTCGTATCCGCTCCTGCAAGCCGTGAAGAGAGCGTCGAACAGAGACCGCATGCTGCGCTGGGGCTCGGGATACGCGCTGGCCGCGCTGGCCTGTCTGATTCCGCCGCTGATCGAGCGGCCGGAGCTGGCTTATTTCGGCATTCCGCTGGCCGCGCTGCTCGCGGTGAACGTCTGGCATTCAAAGCGGAAGTCGGAGCGGGCGCTGCTGAACGACCTGTGCGCCATTGTCAGCTTCTCGCTGGCCGCCGCGGCGGCTTACTTGGCCGGAGGCGGGGAATGGGGCGCGGAGATGGCCGCGCTCGCGGCGTTTAACTTCGCCTATTTCATGGGAACGGCGTTTTTCGTCAAAACCGTGTTCAGGGAAAGGCTTAGCGCTCGCTGGGTCGTTTACGCGAAAATCTACCATGTGCTGGCCCTGGTCCTTCCGTGGGCGATCGGCTACCCGCCGATGACGATTCCGTTCGTCTTCCCGGCCTTGAGGGCGTTCGTTTACGCAGGACGGACGATGAGGCCGGCCAAGGTCGGCATAATGGAGATCGCCGGCGCAGTGCAGTTTCTGCTGTTGACCGTGCTGCTGTTTCGTTGAAACGGAGAAACGGCCCGCTCTCGCCGATATGCAGCTGTCGGCGGTGGCGGGCCGTTGTTGCGCGAGGGCGGTCTATTGCCGCTGCAGCGTTTCCTCCTTCAGCCGCTTGCGCGTATTCCAATCGAAGCGCCTGGCCTTGCTCCAGAAGTTGAATTGTCCCGAATAGCAGCCTTCCTCGTCGACGCGGATCTTCTTGCGGGCGATCATTTTAACGTAGCCGATGACCCGGCTGTAGGTCGCCAGATCGTCGCTGCCGCACGCCGGGCAATGTTCGACGTTCCTGCCGTCGTCGGCGACGATCTGCTTGCCGCAGCCGAGGCAGCTCGTCAAGGTCGGCGTCAAGGTGATGTACTGGATCGGCTTGTCGAAAATTTTCCGCAAATAGTCCGCCAGCCGCTCGGGAGACACTTTGCTTTCCAGGAAGTGATGCAGAATGCTTCCCGAGGTGGCGTACGCCTGGAATTCCGCGCTGTTCTCGATTTGCCGGGTAAAGTCGTCTTCGCTGAAGGGCAGCATGCAGCCGGACGTCAGGTACACATCGTCCCCCGTGCCCTGCACGAAAATGGCGCGATTCCGGCTGTGCGCCCATTTGACGTCGTGGCGGGCCAGCTTGATCGCCGCGTTCTCGCCCGGCGCGTATTCGATGCCGCAGGCGACGCGGTCCCGCACGATGAATTCGTTGATCCGCTCCGTCATAAACTGCATGATCCGGTGCGCCAGAAGCTTGCCTTCCTCGTTGTTCATTCCGCCCGCATATCCGGCGTTGATCAGCCCTTCGTGCATCCCGGCCACGCCGAACACGTTAAAATAATTGGACAAGTCGCGGTTAAACGCGAAGAAGGTCGGGTACAGCTCCTTGTTCCGCTCGATCCATTTCCGCTTCGCCATATGGCCTTCCTGCATGACTTCCAGCATTTCGGCGATTTTGGAAAACAGCCGCTTTTCGTCGTGTCCGTATTCCATCAGCATTCGGTTTAAGTTCAAGTTCAGCACCTGCACCGCTCCGGTGGACCCGGTCGAGCTGCCGAAGATGCCGCTGCCGACCCGGGACAGCACGTTCAGGTCGATCTGCAGCCGGCAGCACAGGCTGCGGCTCGCCTCCGGATCGCGCGGCTTCAAATAAGGGTTGAGCCGTCGATAGCGTTCGTCCCGGAACGGAGCGGAGCGGAAATTTTCGAAATAGACGCCGCCCCAGCGGTACATGCCGTCGAGCAGCTCGAGAAACAGGCCATTGCCGTAGTCGAATTCGTCGTCGATCGGCACGGTTAGCAGCGGGAAGGTGAACGGAATGCCGTTGCCCGTCCCTTGCTTCATCACTTCGATGACGGCGCGGTTGATGCGGTCGAAGTAATCGGCGGGGATGTCGCGATACCGGATATCGAGCGGCGTCCCGCCGAGGATCACAAGCTCGTCCTTGATCTCGTCGGACGGCTTGCCGAATTCGAGCGTAATGTTGGTGAACGCCGATTGGGAGCCGCCGCGCAGCGGCATATTCATCTCCCAGATCAGGCTCTGGAACAATTGCGCCAGCTCGTCTTCCGAGAAACGGCGGCCGTGCAGCGTTTCCTCCGCATACAGGTAGGAGGCCGAGACCGTCGTCATCTGCGACAGCATCACCGCTCCGGACACCTGTTGGGACATGAGCACGACAACGTTGCTGAAATGCCGGAGCAGCGTATCCAGCTTGCGGGTCGGTCGGGAGCTCATCATATTTTTGGCCAGCGTGGGAATGCCCTTGGTCGCGATGTCTTTGCACGATACGCTGAGGCAGTAGGGGCTGAGCTGCTTGTCGTGAATGTAGACGACGCCGTCCCGGTACAGCTCGGTCAGTCTGGCCGGCAGTATGCGTTCCAGCAGGTAGCGTTCCTCCGAGAAATTGGTCAGGTTGTGCCGGAGCAGCGGCAGGGAGTAGACAAAGTTGCTGTTTTCCCGTTTTAAGTAGTCTGCCTGTTTCGTTTCCGACGGGGAAGTGAACGTCTCGACGATTTCTTCGGTGCGGCTGAACATGGCGATTCCTCCAGTCAAAGTTGGGAATGCCGCCGCGGTGCTTGCGGCGGGTAATACGGATTAAGAAAGTAGGGAACGCGGCTGCCGTGCTTGGCGTTTAATTCGTCCACGTAGGCGCGGATTCGCTCGAAGTATTCGTCGCTGAGCTGCGGATAACGCACGGTGCGCACCTGGCTGGTCTCGCCGTTGTGCCGGATGACGGCTTCCACGGCCGCCAGCATATCCCGGCGCGTTCGCCGGGAAGGAACCGTGCCGATAATCGTTTCGTAGACGTCGGAATCTTCGCCGGGATCCAGAAGATGATAGGGCAGCTTCATGTCGATATGTACGCCGTCGACAAGCCCGCGGTCGAGCAGCATTCGCAATTTCCCCGGATAGGTGCCGTTCGTATACACGATAACGGCGCCGTCGAACGCGCCCCGGACGCTGCGGAGGAAGTCGACGATATCGGAGGCGCGATTGACGAGGAATTCCCCTCCGCTGACGAGCAGGGCGTCGAACAGCCCGGCGCTCGCCCGAATGCGTTCGACGGCCTGCTCGGCGGTCAGCCGGCTCGCGTCCGGCTTGGCCGCGATCAGATCGTCGTAATTGTGACAGCCGAAGCAGCGCATATTGCAGCCGTTCCAGCTGTGGATGAGCAACGAGACGCGCCCCGGCAAATCGTCGAACGTGCGAACGAACCCGGGATAGAAAGCGAGCATCCCCAAATCCCTCCTTCATAAAGAATAAGCGCTGATCCACCTCCCTGATTTCTTGGGCACTATATGTGGGGTGATGAGAAGAATAGTAATACAACATATCGGCTCCATGTAGTGATAGAAATCACAAAGCGCATCATTTTATTTCCGGAATTCGCACAATTCGCCCGCACGGCCGCTTGCCGAGGCGAGGTGACCGCCGTCACATCGGCTTATCTTCGGATGTGGTACATTACGACGTACGACGGGGACATCTCCAAGGAAAGGAGGGAGGGCTTTGCCGAGCAGAAAGCGAAGCGGGCAGGCCGCGGCAGCGGGCCAGGCATGAAGGCCCCTAATGGCGAGCGGCTGCCTTGGAAGGCATCCCGTTTTACCCGGTTGGCGAGCGTCGGAGACAGGGGAGGCGTGCTGTACAATTCTTATACCGGCGCGCTGGCGGCCGTTTCTTCCAGGGAACGGGACGAAGCGGCCCGTTTGCTGGACGGAGCCGTCGAGGCGCCGGGCGATGCCGACGGGCTGGCGGCGGAATTGCTGGACGCGGGTTTTCTCGTTCCCTCCGACACGGACGAGCTGGAGCGGGCTTCGCGATTTCACGAGGCGCTTAAGGCGGCGAGGACGATGCATCTTGTGCTGATGCCGACGGAGGCGTGCAGCTTTCGCTGCTCGTATTGCTATCAGACGTTTGAGCGCGGAGCGATGACGAGGGAGGTGATCGACGGGCTGAAAAGTTACGTTCGGAGAGCGGCGGAGCGCGTCGAGCAGATAACGGTCAGTTGGTTCGGAGGGGAGCCGCTGCTTGCGTTCGATACGATCCTCGAGCTGTCCGACAGCTTCATGGACAGCTGCAGGCGAGGCGGGGCCCGGTATTCGGCGGACATGTCGACGAACGGATACGGACTGACGAAGACGAGGCTCGCCCGCTTGGTCGAACGCCAAGTCCGGCGCTACATGATCACCCTCGACGGCGGAGCCGGCGTTCACGACCGCAGAAGGAAGCTTCGCGGCGGGGGACCGACCTATCGGACCATTATCGATAATTTGACGGAATGGCGCGAGCTGGACGAGGAATATGCGGTCGATCTTCGCGTCAATTTCGACGAGGACAACGTGCGGGACTTGAAGGCATGGTTCGGCGAATTGTCGGCGCTCTTGGGCGGCGATCGCCGCTTCGGACTGCTGGTTCGGCCGGTCGGGCGGTGGGGCGGCCCGCGGGACGCCCAACTGCCCGTCTGCGACCGGACGGCATCGGACCGTTATCTGTGGGAGCTCGCCGAGCAGGGCCGTCGGGCCGGTCTGCCCGTTAGCGGATCGATTGCGGACGCGCTCCTGCCGGCGGGAGCGGTATGCTACGCGGCCAAGCCGAACGCCCTGGTCGTCGGCGCGGACGGCCGGTTGTACAAGTGCTCCGTCGCGCTGGACGACGACGCGAACCAAGTCGGCCGGCTGGAGCGGGACGGAACGATGCGGCTGGATCGCGACAAAATCGCGTTATGGACGGAGTCGGGAGAAGAGAAGGACGACGTATGCCGGACGTGCTTCTACCGGCCCGCCTGCCAAGGCAATCATTGCCCGTTATACCGGATGCGCACGGGCCGGCGGCCCTGCCCGCACGAGAAGAGAAGGCTGAATCGGGTGCTGGCTCTGCTGGGGAACGATCATATCGACAAGGAAGGAGGAGAAGCGGATGAAGCTTATCCGGCCGCCCGTCTCAACGGCGCAAGCTCTGCAGACGGGCAAAGTGATGAAGTCGGTCCCGGGTAACTTGACGTAGGCAAGACAGGGGAAAGGGCATGAATGCGCTCCGCCGCGGGAGAGCTTCATGCCCTTTCTGCTTGCCTATGCACCAAAAGCCCGGCGGCGGAAAGGTCCCGTCCGTCAGTGGCCGTGGCCGCTTCCGCAGCTGCCGCCGCAGCCGCAATCGCCCTTCTTGAGGTCGCCCGATTCCGGAAGGCGGTCGAGCTCGATGGTTTTCGTAAAATATTGGCTGATCCTGTCGTGAAGCTGACCGAATTCGCGCTGGGCGTACAGAAACTTGCGAATGACGTCGTTGTCGTACAGCGCCCGTTCTTCCTGCTCGTAACGGGCGATTTCCCCGGACGTCAGCTCGATGTCCGCGTCTTCCTTCCGCCGGAGATGCTGGTGCTCCTCCATGAAGCGTTCGTATTGCTGCAGCGACGGTTCGTCCGAAGCGAATCGATCGATCGAATCGCGCAATTCCTTGTAGGCCTCCTGCCCGAGCAGCGTCTCGCAGAGCTCCTTCATTTTCTCCATGATCGGGTCGCCGTCCAGCTTGATTACCATAGGTCGTCCTCCTTGTCGTTTGGCTCCTCCTCACCTTAAGCGAAACGAAACCGGAGGACTGTGACGGGCCTCACAGCCAGCGGGAGCAAACTCCTCTAGGCTAAGAAAAACGAAAGGCAATTCGAAAGGAGGCGGCCGTATGTCGTCGATCGTTCGAGAGAGGGATTACAGCGTGAATCCGTTTATCGTCATCTGGGAAGTGACTCGGGCCTGCGCGTTGAAATGCTTGCACTGCCGGGCCGAGGCGCAGTATCGCGCCGATCCCCGCCAGCTGACGTTGGAGGAGGGCAAGAAGCTGATCGACAGCATCGCGGAAATGGACAACCCGCTGTTCGTGTTCACCGGCGGAGATCCGCTGATGCGTCCGGATCTGTTCGAGCTGGCCCGGTACGCGATCGAGGAGAAGAAGCTTCCCGTCTCGATGACGCCGAGCGCCACGCCGAGAGTGACGCGAGGAGCGATCCGCAGGGCGAAGGAGGTCGGGCTGTCGCGCTGGGCGTTCAGCCTGGACGGCTCGCGGGCGGACATCCACGATCATTTTCGCGGGACGAAAGGTTCCTACGAGCTGACGATGCGAGGAATCGACTATTTGCAGGAGCTGCAAATTCCGATCCAGATCAATACGACAGTGTCGCAGTACAATCTGCACGATCTCGAGGCGACGGCGGAGAAGGTGAAGGAGATGGGCGCCGTGCTGTGGAGCGTCTTCTTCCTCGTTCCGACCGGACGCGGGATGGAGAAGGACATGATCTCCCCGGAGCAGCACGAAGAGGTGATGAAGTGGCTGTTCCGCGTCCAGCAGCGCATGCCGTACGGAGTGAAGGCGACGGAGGCTCCGCATTATCGCCGGGTGTTCATGCAGGAGAAGCTGCGCGCGGGCGCGGCAGGGCAGGAACAAACCGGCATGAAAAGGGCGGACCTGCTCGGGCGAGCGCACAAAGGGGTAAACGACGGGGACGGGTTCGTCTTCATCAGCCATATCGGCGACGTGTACCCGAGCGGTTTTCTGCCGATTTCCTGCGGCAACGTTCGGGAGACGCCGCTGACGGACATCTACCGCCATTCTCCGCTGCTGCAGCGGCTTCGCGACAAATCGCTGCTGAAGGGCAAATGCGGGGTCTGCGAGTTCAAGGAGCTGTGCGGAGGGTCTCGAGCCAGAGCGTACGCCGTCACCGGCGACGAGCTGGAGAGCGATCCGTATTGCGCGTATATTCCGAAGAAATGGGCGGAATTCGAGGCGACCCCCGGGCAGAGCGGCTTGAGATGATCGAGGGTCAAGGAGGGGCGGGGGAAAAGATGGAAGGCAAACGTCGGAAAATCGTTGTTGCGGGCGGGGGAATTACCGGGATGAGCGCGGCGTTTTACGCGGTCCAATATTTTGCGCAGCGAGGCGAGGAGGCGGACGTCGCACTCGTAGAGAAGAGCCCGAGACTGGGCGGCCAGATTCGCACGCTCCATCGCGACGGCTTCGTCATCGAACAAGGGCCGGATTCTTTCCTGGCCCGCAAGCCGGCCGCGCTCAAGCTCGTTCGCGAGCTCGGTCTGGAGGACCGTCTGGCGGCGACCAATCCGAATCCGCGGGCGAAGAAAAACTACATCCTGTACAAAGACAAGCTTCACGAGATGCCGCCGGGGCTCGTGCTGGGCATTCCTACGGCGCTATCCCCCTTCGTCAGAACCGGGCTCGTGTCGCCGCTCGGCAAGCTTCGCGCCGCGATGGATTTGCTGCTGCCGAGAAGGAAGGACGAGAGCGACGAGTCGTTGGGAAGCTTTATCCGGCGCAGATTGGGCAGGGAGGTGCTGGAGCATATTACCGAGCCTTTGCTTGCCGGCATTTACGCGGGGGACACGCAGACGCTGAGCCTGCAAGCGACGTTCCCGCAGTTCCGCCAGATCGAGCGCGAGCATCGCAGTCTGATGATCGGAATGCTGGCGAGCAGGAGGAATCCGCCGTCCGCCGATCCGGCACTGCCGGAAATTGCGCGGAAGAGCCTGTTTCTCACGTTCGATCGCGGGCTGTCCGTGCTGACGCAGCGGCTGGAGGAGGCGCTGCCGGCGGTTCGGAAGGTGATGGGCCGGAGCATCGAACGAGTCGCAAGGGAGACGGACGGGTACAGGCTGCAGCTGGACGACGGGGCGGAGCTGCGGGCGGACGGCCTGATTCTGGCGCTGCCCGCCGCCGAAACGGCGAGGCTCTTGCCCGAAGTTCCCGAGGCGGCGTGGCTGGAGCGCATCGCGTACGCTTCCGTCGCGAACATCGCCCTTGCTTACCGGGAAGAGGATATTCCCCGCGGTCTGGATGGCTCCGGCTTTGTCGTTCCGAAGCGGGAAGGCCGGTTGATTACGGCCTGTACGTGGTCGTCGTCGAAATGGCCGCATGCCGCGCCGCCCGGTTACGCGCTGCTGCGGACGTATGTCGGACGGGCCAATGCGCAGGAATGGCTGAAGCTGTCGGAGCAGGAGCTGGTCGCCGGCGTCAAGGCAGATTTGCGAACCACCATGGGCATTGCCGCCGATCCGCTGTTCGTCGAGATCAGCCGCTGTCACCGCTCGATGCCGCAGTACCCGGTCGGCCATCGCGAGCGGCTGAAGGAGCTGCGGGCGCGGCTGGCGATCGAGCTGCCCGGCGTATGGCTGTGCGGCGCCGGGTACGAAGGCGTCGGCATCCCCGACTGCATCGAGCAGGGCCGCAAGGCGGCCGAGCGGGCGGTATCCTATATGCTGTCTTGACCCGTTATCGGATTCCAGCGCTTTTCGGGGGTGCCGGGCGGACGAAATTGCGTTATTCTATAAGGAAAGGAAGATGCGGAAGAAAAGGGGACGGAGCATAATGGGCGCGGCAGAGTACCCTCAAGCCTATATCGATTATTTGGCCGAATATTACGGCTCGCGGGATTATTTCGAATGTCACGAAATCATGGAGGAATATTGGAAGGAAGACGAGCTGCCGGAGTTTCGAACGTGCTGGCTCGTGCTGATTCGCATCGCGGTATGCCAGTATCATTCCCGGCGGGGGAATTGGAGCGGCGCGGTGAAGCTGATGGGCAAAGCCGCGGCGGAGGCGGAGCCCGCGCTGTTCGATCGCCTGGGCGTCGACGGCGGCGAGCTGGCGGAGCTGCTTGGGCGCACCGCGCAGGATTGGAGCGGTCCGGGCGCCGCTTACCGCGACCTCGATTTGCCGATTCGCGATAAGCGGCTGCTGGACGCCGTGCGCCGGCGCTGCGCGGAGCTTGGTTATACGTGGGCGCTGCCGGGGCTTCATGCCGGCGAGGACGTCATTCACCGCCATTTGACGCGGGATCGGGAAGAGGTCGTCGCCGCGCGCGCGGAGTCGGCCAGGCGCAAGGCGCTCAGCCGCGGGCTTCGAGAGCCTGGTACCCGTCCGTAACGACTTCGAGCTCGCCCGTGTCGGGGTGAATGATCAGGCCGTGCACGGGGGTGTCCGGAGGCAGAAGCGGGTGGTTGCGCACGATGTCCACGCTGTTCTCGACGCTCTCGCGGACGCTGTCGAAGCCGGTCAGCCAGCGGTACAGGTTGATGCCGGAGTGGCGAAGCGTATGGATTACGTGCTCGGGAATGCCGCGGGCCTGCATATGCTTCACAACCTCGTCCGGATCGATGCCGGTCATGCCGCAGTCGTGGTGGCCGACGAGAAACACTTCGTTGGCGTGCAGCTCGTACAGCGCGACCAGCACGCTGCGCATGATGTTGCCGAACGGGGAAGTGATGATGGCCCCGGCGTTTTTGATGATTTTGGCGTCGCCGTTTTTCATGTTCATCGCCTTCGGCAGCAGCTCTGTCAGGCGGGCGTCCATGCAGGTGACGATGACGACTCTTTTCTCCGGCGGACGATTCGTCGTTAAATACTGCTCATACTCTTTGCCCTCCACGAATTGCTTGTTGAAGGCCAATATTTCATCCATTTTGCGCAAGCATCATTCCTCCTTGTTTCTTCTGTCTTCGAGCCGAAGCCGATTGCTGTAGATTTGGCCGTCGCTGGCCAGCTTGAACGCGCGTTTGGAAGGGTCGTAGGAAACCCGCATCCGCTCGTCGAAAAACACCTCGTGACGCTTCTCGTACCACACCTCGACGCCGTTGCTCCCCGCCTGCAGATCTCCCGTGTCCGGTTCCTCGATCAGCCAGAGCGCCGCGACGCCGTTCATCGCGCAGCCGCAGCCCTCGGAGTCCGACACCAGCTTCCAGGTTCTCGCGTCTTGACCGTACCGGGCCGCAAGTTCCTCCAACGCCGTCTCGCTCCACTCCAAAATCATGTCGTTCCCTCTTTTCTGCAAACAAACAGTGATTTGATTATAAATTTTGCGGAGAGTATGATCAAGGTGACAATATCCAGCAGAGAAAGGTTGTGCCATACGATGAGCAACGCAGAGCTGACCGCGGCGTCGCCGCTGAAGCGGTTCCGGGAACTGACGGGTCAAATGAAACAATACGAGGAAATTCTGGGTCTCGTCTATTGGGATATGAGAACCGGAGCGCCGCGCAAGGGCATCGAGCTTCGTTCGGAAGCGGTCGGGGCGCTGTCCGCGGAGACGTTTAAGCTGTCGACGTCCGAAGAGATGGGCAAGCTGCTCGAGGAGCTGAACAAGCCGGAGCGCTTGGCCGAGCTGGACGAGATCGATCGCCGGCTTGTCGAGGAGACGGCCAAGGATTACGACCGCAACCGGCGCATCCCGCCCGACATGTACCGGGAGTACGTCGTGCTCACCTCCCAGTCGGAGTCGGCGTGGGAAGAGGCGAAAGCGCAAAACGACTTTGACGGCTTTGTTCCGTACTTGGAGAAAATCGTCGATTTCAACCGCAAGTTTATCGAGCTGTGGGGTGTGAAGTCGACGCCTTACGATACGCTATTGGATATGTACGAGCCCGGACTGACGACGGTGGAGCTGGACCGGCTGTTCGGCGAGCTCAGGGCGCGGCTTGTGCCGTTGGCCGAGCAAATCGCCTCGTCCGCCAATCGGCCCGACACTTCCTTCCTGGTCGGCGAATTCGACAAGGAGGCCCAGAAGAAGTTCAGCAGGCTGATTTTGCAGGAGATGGGCTACGACTTCGAGGCCGGCAGGCTGGACGAGAGCGTGCATCCGTTCGCGACAGGCTTGAACAAGAACGACGTGCGCATTACGACGCGCTACTTGCCGGACGACTTGACGAGCGCGCTGTTCGGGACGATTCACGAGGGCGGTCATGCGCTTTACGAACAGAACATCAAGGACGAGCTGGCGAATACGCCGCTGTGCACGGGGACGTCGATGGGCATTCACGAATCGCAATCCCGCCTGTGGGAAAACATGGTCGGACGCAGCCTCGGCTTCTGGTCGAAATATTTGCCGGCGCTGAAGGCGCATTTTCCGGGACGGCTTGACGGGGTGTCGACGGAGGCGTTCTATCGCGGCATCAACGTGGTGGAGCCGTCGCTGATCCGGATCGAAGCGGATGAGCTGACGTATAACCTGCACATCATGATCCGTTACGAGATCGAGAAGATGCTCTTTAATGAAGGTTTGAATCCGCGCGACCTGCCGGAGGTATGGAATCGCAAGTACGAAGAGGCGCTGGGCGTTACGCCTCCGAGCAATGCGCAGGGCGTTCTGCAGGACGTGCACTGGTCGGGCGGGGCGTTCGGGTATTTTCCGTCCTACTCGCTGGGCAATATGTACGCGGCGCAGATTATGGACATCGCGCGCAAGGAGATTCCCGATCTCGACGATCGGATCGCTTCCGGGCAGCTGCTGCCGCTTAAGGAATGGCTGACCGACAAGGTGTATCAGTACGGGAAGCTGCAGCGTCCGGCCGAGATTATCGAGCGGATCAGCGGACAGCCTCTGCAATCCTCTTATCTGTGCGATTACTTGGAAAACAAATATCGGGACATTTACCGTTTGGAATAGAGGAGCTGCGGATGGGGTTTCGGGTCATCAAGACGGCGGCGGCCACGCTGACGGCAATCTACACCGCGTTCCTGCTCGGGGTGGAAAATCCGCTGGCGGCCGGCCTGCTCGCCATACTCGGGGTAGAGACGACCCGCTGGCGCGGCATACGCGTCGTCGCGGCCAGGTTCGGGGCGTCCGTGCTCGGCCTCGGATTCGCGTCGCTCCTGTTCGGGCTGGTCGGTTTTCATATTTGGGTGCTTGCCGTTTACATTCTGCTTGCCTTCCCGGTGCTCGGACGCTTCGGAATGAAGGACGGCATCGTCACGGGGGCGGTCGTCGTATTCCATCTGTTTGCGCGCGGCGAGGTGACGCTGCACGCGCTGGGGACGGAGCTGGCGCTGCTGCTGATCGGCCTCGGCTGGGCGACCGTCTTTAATCTGGCTTATATGCCGAAGGAGAACAAGGCTTTGAGTGAGCTGCGCTATTTGACGGAGCATGCGTTCTCGGAAGTGTTCCGCCATCTGGCGGAGCATCTGCGCAATCCCGATACGCTGTGGGACGGCGGCGAAATTTTGCAGGCGGAATCGGCGATCGAGGAAGGCATCTCGATCGCGAAGCGGGCCCGCGAAAACCGGCTTATCCCGCAGGACGAGCCGTGGCAGCTTTATTTTCAGATGCGGAGGCAGCAATTCGAGTCGATCCAGCTGATGATCGAATGCATCGCGCTCGTCTCGAGGCATGTCCCGCAAGCGGATCTGATCGCGGTGCTGTTCGATCGGCTGCAGCGGGACGTCCGTTCGGAGTATTACGAAGGCGAAACCGGGCGAATGCTGACGGAGCTGGAGCAAATCTTCCGGGAATTGCCGCTGCCGCAGACGAGAAGCGAATTCGAAATCCGCGCGGCTCTGTTCCATCTGTCGCGGGAGCTGCGGCGTTTTCTGAGCGTGGCCGTCCGAATGAAAAAACGGAAGTCAACTTCCGCCCATGCGATCATACAATGAAACGTATAAGTTCAAGTCGGTGCATGGATACTTTTTTGTCACTCTAGACGAATGTCCTGCATAGACTTTAAGTGACTTGATCGTATGGAGGAGGTCTATCGAAATGGCTATTGCGGATAAACGGCTGCAGCGCAGGGAAATCATCACGAAGGCGGTTTGCGGCAAAGGCCGTAAGTTCTCGACGATTACCCACACCGTAACGCCGCCGCATCATCCGACCAGCATTCTGGGCGCGTGGATCATCAACCACCAGTATGAGGCGGTGAAATCGGGGAACGGAATCGAAGTCATCGGGTCTTACGATATCAACATCTGGTATTCGTACAGCAAAAACTCGCAAACCGACGTAGCGAAAGAGACGATCTCCTACGTGGAGCACGTCCCTTTGTCTTACGTCGATCCGAGGCACCGCGCCTCCACCGAAGAGGTCTCCGCGGACGCGACCCAGGAGCCCAATTGCGTGGAAGCGACGGTCAGCTCGAACGGCACCTCCGTCCTGATCCGCGTCGAACGGGAATTCGCCGTGGAAATGGTGGCGGAGACGAAAGTGTACGTCATCGTCGATCCGGTCGGGGGCGAGGATGACGGCAAAGACGTCGATTTCGGCGTGGGCGAAGATGCGGATTATGAGGATCTCGATTCCGATCTCCTGGAAGACGATTTGTGATCGGTTCGGTCATCGGCCGGTACTTAAGTCTATGCAGACGCGGATCAAAAGTCGAGGGCGGATGCCCTGTCGAATCAACGGGATAAGCCTGATTGCAGCAGGGGCGAACATGGGGAAGGGTCATTCGGCTTCGGCGTTTACGCGCCGCCTGCGGGACGGCCCTTCCCGTGTTTGGCTGCGGATGGAGGGAGCCGTATGACAGGCGGGGCCGGAGCGTTGAAAATGTGGATCGCCGGAGGCGCCGGAGCGGGCGCCTGGCAGGAGCTTGCTCGCGAGGCGGGCATTCCGCTGCTGCGGTCTTTGGCGGACGCCGGGCCGAACGATTGCGTGATCGTTGGCGGGGCCCCTGCCGGAGGCTGGAGGGCGGCGGGTTATCCCGTCGGGTCAGTGGAGGCTGCGAGCGGGAGCGGGGACAAATCTGGCGGGCTTACGCAGCAGGAACGGGCGGGTTATCCCGTTCGGTCAGGAGCGGTCGGGCGGGCGGTACAGTCAGCAGAGTCGGTACAGGCGAAACAGTCGGAACAGTCGGAGAAATTGCCGCTTTTGCCGGTATCCCCTTGGCTCATGAACGCCGCGGCGTCGGAGGTGGCGGCGCTGAGCGATCAGGAGCTGGAGCGACGGCTGCGGCGCGAAGGCGTATCGGCGCGGATCGGAGAGCAAGGCGGCATGAAGCTTACCACTGCCGTGTGGGGCTTCGGGGCGCTGGAGATGCGCAGGGCTGCGGTGGGCGAAGGAGCCATTCGCGGCACAAATCGGATGAGGAGCGCCGCCGGTCAATCCGCAATTTCGGACGAGCATGCGCTGTGGAAGCCTGCGCAGAAACTCGCTGTTCGCGCCGTCTATGCGTTGGGACTCGATTTCGGACAAGTCGAGCTGCGGGTAAGCGATCAGGGCCGGCTTGCCGTCACGGCGGTCGATTCGCGGCTTCGGCTACAGACGCCGGAAGGCAGGCGGAGGTGGCGGGAGGCGGCGAAAGCCTTCGCGGCCGAATGGGCCGCCGAGACTGCATCGGACGCTAGCGTACGGACGCTGCTCGGGGCGGACCCGGAGTTTGTGCTGGTCTCTTCCGCCGGTCGGGTCGTTCCGGCATCGCGCTATTTTCCTTACGAAGGGGAGGCGGGCTGCGACTCGATGCGCGTGCGGGGCGAGAAAATATGGCCGCTTGTCGAGCTGCGGCCTCGCCCGTGCCCGGAGCCGGCGCAGCTGACGGCCGAGCTGCACGCTCTGCTGCGCGAGGCGGCCGGACGCACCGCCGGCGTCGAGCTGTCCTGGCGCGCCGGCGCCCTTCCCGTGCGGGGCGTGCCGCTCGGCGGGCACGTGCACGTGAGCGGCGCCGCACTGCATGGCGAGCGGCTGCGCGCGCTCGACAACGCCGTGGCGCTGCCGCTCCGGCTGCTCGAGCCGCCGGGAGCGGGGAGCCGCCGCCCGCGGTACGGCGCGCTCGGCGACGTGCGGCGTCAGCCTCACGGCGGCTTCGAATACCGTACGCCGCCGAGCTGGCTTGTCTCCCCGAGGCTTGCGCTCGGGGTATTCGCGCTGGCGAAGACGGCGGTCGAGCATGCGCGCGAGCTGGCGGCCTGCGGTCGTCCTCTGGACGAGGAGCGAGCTCGCGAGGCGTTCTACTCGGGCGACCGCCGGACGCTGCTGGCCGCGGCCGGACGGGTGCGCCGCGCGCTTGCGGGAACGGCGGGCTATAAGGCGTACCGGGAAGCGATCGATTTCGTATTCGATGCGATCGAGCGGGGCAGAAGCTGGAACGAAAATGCGGATATTCGCGCGAAATGGCGGATTCCCGTTCGCTGATCGGGAGTTCGCCGGCGTCTGTCCGAGTAAAGAGGGCGGTATTTGGGTTAACCTAACTCCATTCGCGTGGTTACGTACATAAAGAAGGTTCGATTGATTTTTAGCGGCGGGTGCCGCTGGAAAGAAACTTACATCGGCGCCCGGACGGGACGCGGACGGATGGAGCAGCTCGAAAAAACCGGGCAAATGAGTCGCAATTCAGTATAGAAAACGTGTAGTATGAGGGTAGACGGTCGTTTTTTAATCGATAGCAGGAAATCTTACAAGACGGTTGGAGGTTCCGGGACATGGACGATGGGAAAGTCGAAGCGGCAGATCAGAACCCGGAGACGGAAATTAAACGCAGAAAACAAGAACATATCGAAATTTGTCTGCGCGAGGATGTGGACGGCTGGGGCGAAGGGACGGGCTTTGATCGTTACCGCTTCCGCCATCTGGCGCTGCCGGAGCTCGATTTTGCGGACATTCGGTTGAATTCTTCCTTTTTGGGGCGCAACTTGAAGGCCCCGTTCGTCGTAAGTTCAATGACGGGCGGGACGGACGAAGCGGGCCGCATCAATTTGCGGCTGGCGGAGGCGGCGCAGCGGCACGGCTGGGCGATGGGACTCGGCTCGCTGCGAGCGGCGATCGAAGCTCCGGACTCGGCGGCGTCCTATCGGGTGAGACAAGTCGCCCCCGACGTGCCTTTGCTGGCCAACCTGGGCGCGGTGCAGTTGAACTACGGCTACGGAATCGCGGAATGCCGCAGAGCGGTGGAGATGACGGGCGCGGATGCGCTCGTTCTGCATCTTAACGGGATGCAGGAGGTGTTTCAGGACGGAGGGAACACCGCTTTTCGCGGACTGGCGCGGCGGATTTCCGAATTGTGCAGGGAGGCCGACTTCCCGGTCGGCGTAAAAGAGGTCGGCATGGGAATTGACGGCGATACGGTGCGGACGCTCGCCGATCTCGGCGTGGCGTTCGTGGACGTGGCGGGAGCGGGCGGCACCTCCTGGATCAAAGTGGAGAAATACCGGACGAAGGACCGGCTTCGGGAAACGGCGGCGGATGCGTTCGAGGAGTGGGGTAATCCGACGGCGGAGTGCATCCGCGAGGCGCGAGAGGCAGCACCGGACATGACGATAGTCGCCAGCGGCGGCATGACGAACGGCGTAGAGGCGGCCAAAGCGCTGGCGCTCGGAGCCGACGCCGTCGCGTTCGGAAAAGCGCTGCTGGCGCCCGCGCTCGATTCCGCCGACAAACTGGACGAGCTGTTCGCAAGATTAGAGTTTGAACTGAAAGCGGCTATGTTCGGCATCGGGGCCGGAAGCTTGGCGGAGCTTCGAGGCACGCGGCGTCTCATCCGGCGGAACTGAGGCTTGGGGAGTGGCGGAAGGCGTGGAGGCGGCGTGCTATTGCCTCGTCAGACGGCTCCATTGGCGTGAAAGATGGCAGTATGGCAGACTTAAGCCCGTGTGACGGCTCTATCGGCGTGAAAGTTGGCAGTATGGCAGACTTAAGCTCGCGAGATGGCTCTATTGGCGGGGGAACCGCTGAAAGATATCCGGCATATAGACGCGTCACACGAGACGATGGAGGGAATCGGCCGCAGGGTGTCCCGGTCGGATACGATTTGATATAATGAGATATTGAACCTTGCACTGTTGCAAAATACCGGGAGGAAGACCATGGCTGGATATACCCCCATGATGGAGCAGTATTTATCCGTCAAAGCGACGGCGAAGGACGCTTTGCTGTTTTTCCGGTTGGGCGACTTCTATGAAATGTTTTTCGAAGACGCGATCACGGCGTCGAGAGAGTTGGAGATTACGCTGACGGGGCGGGGAGCGGGCCTGGAGGAGCGGGTTCCGATGTGCGGGGTGCCGCACCACTCGGCGGAAGGATACATAGCGAGATTGGTTGAAAAAGGCTACAAAGTCGCCGTCTGCGAGCAGGTCGAGGATCCGGCCAGCACGAAAGGCGTCGTCCGGCGCGAGATCGTTCGCATCGTGACGCCGGGAACGGTAATGGACGCCAAGCTGGTCGGCGACGCTTCGAACAACTTTATCGTCGGCGCGGCGTCCCGGGGAGGACGGATCGGCATCGCGGCGTGCGATCTGACGACGGGCGAGCTCTATTTGACCTCGTTCGCGCTGTCGCCGGAAGCGATCAACAATGTGCTTAACGTCTACCGGCCGTCGGAAGCGGTCGGGGACGAAGCGGCGATCGCGGCGATCCAGGAGACGCTGCGGCCCGCCGGACGCGCCTTGACGGCGACGGTGCGCGACGAAGCCGGGACGGACAAGCTGGCGGAGCAATTTCCGGACGAGCCGTGGAACGCGCACGAGCCGGTGCGGCAGCTGGCGGTGTCGCGTCTCGTCTCCTATCTGGAGGAGACGCAGAAGCGTTCGCTCGCGCATCTGCGCTCCGTCAAGGCGTACGATACGGAAGCTTACATGTCGCTCGACGCGTTTACCCGGCGCAATCTGGAGCTGACGGAGACGATCCGCGACCGTTCCCGCAAAGGATCGCTGCTCGGCCTGCTCGACCGGACGCGCACGGCGATGGGCGCGCGCCTGCTCAAGCGCTGGATCGACCAGCCGCTGCTCAGCCGCGAGGAGGCCGAACGCAGGCTCGACGCGGTCGAAGCGCTGAACCGCGACTGGATCAAGCGCAAGGAGCTGAGGGACGAGCTCGGCGAAGTGTACGACCTGGAGCGGCTGGCCGGACGCATCGCCTACGGGACGGCCAACGGGCGCGATCTGAACGCGCTCAAAAGCTCGCTCAGGCGCATCCCCGCCATCCAGGAGCTGTGCGAGAGCATGGGAGCCGCCCCTCTCGATTCTCTGGCGCGGGGCTTGGACGCCTGCGAGGATATCGCGTCGGCCATCGAGGCGGCCATCGCCGACGATCCGCCGACAACGCTGAAGGACGGCGGCCTCATCCGCTCCGGCTACGACGCGAAGCTCGACGAGCTGCGGGAGGCGAGCCAGAACGGCAAGCAGTGGATCGCCGAGCTGGAACGGCGCGAGCGCGAGGCGACGGGCATCAAATCGCTGAAAATCGGCTTTAACAAAGTGTTCGGCTACTATCTGGAAGTGACCCGCGCCAATCTGGCGAGCCTGCCGGAGGGCCGCTACGAGAGGAAGCAGACGCTGGCCAACGCCGAGCGCTTCGTCACGCCGGAGCTGAAGGAGAAGGAAGCGCTCATCCTCGAAGCGGAGGACCGGATGTTCGATCTCGAATACGAGACGTTTATCGCCCTCCGCGACCGGATCGCGGAACAGATGTCGCGGCTGCAGCGGCTGGCGGAGAGCGTCGCCGCGCTCGACGTGCTGCAATCGTTCGCCGAAGCCAGCGCCGAGCGGCGCTACACGCGCCCGGGCTGGACCGACGGCGACGGCTACGATCTGATCATCGAAGAGGGACGGCACCCGGTCGTGGAGTCGGTGAACGAGAACGGCGTGTTCATCGCCAACGACACATCGCTGACGTCGGAGGGCGGCCCGATTCTGCTCATCACGGGACCGAATATGGCCGGGAAGAGCACGTACATGCGCCAGGTGGCGATGATCTGCCTGATGGCGCAGATCGGCTGCTTCGTTCCGGCGAGCCGGGCGGTGCTGCCGTTCGTCGACCGGATTTTCACGCGGATCGGGGCCGCGGACGATCTCGTCGGAGGGCAGAGCACGTTTATGGTCGAGATGAAGGACATTCAGATCATGACCGAGCAAGCGACGTCGCGAAGCCTGATCATTATCGACGAGCTGGGACGGGGCACGTCGACGGACGAAGGCATGGCGATCGCCCAGGCGGTCATCGAATACGTTCATCATCATATCGGCTGCAAGGCGCTTGTCTCGACGCATTTTCACGAGCTGGCGCATCTCGAATCGTCGTTGTCCGGCCTGCGCAACGGCTGCATGGCGGTGCGGGAGAGCGCGGACGGCGTGACGTTCCTGCGTAAGCTGGTGCCCGGCGCGGCGGATTCCAGCTACGGCATCTACTGCGCGCAGCTCGCCGGACTGCCGGAGACGATCGTCTCCAGAGCGTATTCGCTGCTGAACGATCGCGGCGACGGGGCACCGGCCCTGCCGCTGCCCGAACGGCCCGCCGCGCCGCGAACCGAGGCGGTGCAGGAAGCGGCGGCGGCTTATAGCGAACCGTCCGCGCTGCCGATCGTGCAGCTCAGCCTGTTCGCGGAGGAAGCCCCTCCGGCCAAACCGGCCAAGCCGGCGGCCGCAGACAAGGTGCTGGACAAGCTCCGGAAGCTCGACGTCATGCGCATGACGCCGATGCAGGCGCTGGAATGGCTGAACGACGCAAGAAACCAATTGACGGAAGGCGGGGGAGCGTCATGAACCTGATCAGAAGAATCAAGCATTCCATCGTACTGCTGCTTACATTTTCGTTATTTTTCGCATACGTACCGGCGGCTCTTGGCGCAAGCGCCCAGCAGACCGAGGAAGTTCGGGAGCTGCTCGAGCACTATCACCTGAAAAGCCCGGAAGATTCGGAGCTCGCGGACAAGGAAATCGACGAGATGGTCGACTCCCTGGGCGATCCGTACACGCAATATTTCGACGACCAGGAGTGGAAGGCGTACAGCTCCGAGCTGGAGCAGACGTTCGTCGGCGTCGGCATCGTCATGATGGAAGAGAAGGGCAAAGTTTACGTCGAGGACGTCATCGCGGACAGCCCGGCGGCGGAGGCCGGCATTCTGGCGGGCGACCTGCTCGTCTCTGCGGACGGCAAATCGTTCGCGGGCAAATCGATGGCGGACATTCAGAAAATCATCCGCGGCGAGGAAGGCACGGTCGTCGCGTTGACCGTCTCGCGCAGCGGCAAATCGCTCAAATTCAAAATTACGCGCAAATCGGTTCACGTGCCGGTCGTCTCCGCCAAAATGCTAGAGCAGGGCATCGGTTATCTCGCGCTGTCCAGCTTCACGTCGGATGCGGCCAAGGAGGTCAAGCGCGAGCTTGAAAAGCTCGAGAAGAACGACTTGATCTCCCTGGTGCTCGACCTGCGCAACAACGGCGGCGGCTACGTCAATTCCGCGCAGGAGATCGCCGGGCTGTTTATTAAAGAAGGCGTGCTGGCGCACATGCGGGACCGCGACGGGAACGACGAACCGCTCTCCATCTCGGGAACGGAGCGGCCGTATGAATACGAGGTCGTCATTCTCGTCAACGGCAATACGGCGAGCGCGTCGGAGCTGCTGTCGGGAGCGCTGCGGGATTACGGGGTGGCGAAGCTGGTCGGCACGAAAACGTACGGCAAAGGCGTCGTCCAGTCGCTGATCTCGCTCAAGAGCGGCGGCGTGCTGAAGGTTACGATCCAGGAATATTACACCCCGAAGGGGAAAAAGGTGGACCAGGTCGGCCTGGCGCCGGATCTGGCGCGCAGCGGAGCCGCGGAGCAGCTGATCGGCGCGTTCCGTCTTGCGGGCGGGAAGAAGCTGATCGTAAGCTGGCAGGACGGCGTCCTGACGGTGAACGGCATTCGGATGTCGCAGCCGGACGCCGCGCGGCAGGAAGGCAAGCTGTGGTACTTCAACTTGAAGCTGGGCGCCGAGCTGGCCGGAGCCAAGCTGACGTACGACGCGAAGAACCGTTCGTATACGCTGACCAAGGGCAGCCAGAAAGAGACGATCCAGGCGAGCGACCCGCGCGTGACCGTCAAAGACGGACGGACGAGCATCGATGTCCGTCTGCTGGCCAAATGGTTCAAAGACGTCACGTTCTCGACTTCGGGCGACACGCTGAAGCTGGGCTCGCGATAATCGGCGGCGCACGCCGGGATAGGGGAAGGAGGAGAACGGCATGGGAATCATTCGCCCGCTCGACGAGCATCTGGCGAACCAGATCGCCGCGGGAGAGGTCGTCGAACGGCCGGCTTCCGTCCTGAAGGAGCTGATCGAGAACGCCGTCGACGCCGGCGCGAGCCGAATCGACGTGTCCGCCGAGGAAGGCGGCTTGCAGCTGCTCAGGGTGGCGGACAACGGTGGCGGCATCCAGCCGGACGATATGCTGATCGCTTTCCAGCGTCACGCGACGAGCAAAATTTCGACGGACAAGGATCTGTTCCAGATCGCGACGCTCGGTTTTCGCGGCGAGGCGCTGCCGAGCATCGCGGCGGTCGCCAAAGTCAAATGCGTCAGCGCGACGGACGACAGCGGGCTGGGCAGCCTGCTGGAGATCGAAGGCGGAGCGATCGTCGCCAACCGCGAGACGAACGCGCCCAAGGGCACGGAGATGATCGTCAAGGAGATTTTCTACAATACGCCGGCGCGCCTGAAATATATGAAGACGATCCAGACCGAGCTGAGCCACTTGTCCGATATCGTCTATCGGCAAGCGCTCGCCCGGCCGGACATCGCCTTTACTTTCTCGCACAACGGCAGCATGCTGCTGCGGACGCCCGGCACCGGCGATCTTCGTCAGGTTGTGGCGGCGATCTACGGAACGGCGTCGGCGAAAGCGATGATCGAGCTGCAGGAGGAAAATCCGGACTACGCGGTCTCCGGGCTGGTCGCGATGCCGTCGGAGACGAGGGCGAACCGCAACGCGCTGACCTCCCTCGTCAACGGGCGTTACGTCCGCAGCCAGGCGATCATGCAGCCGCTGCTGCAGGCATACCATACGCTGCTGCCGCTGCATCGCTATCCGCTGGCCGTGCTTAACCTGCGCATGCATCCGACGCTCGTGGACGTTAACGTCCACCCGGCCAAGCTGGAGGTTCGCTTCAGCAAGGAAGCCGAGCTGCGCGCTTTCGTGGAAAGCTCGGTCAAGAAGGCGCTGAGCGCCCGATCGTATATTCCGTCGGGAACGGCCGTGCGGACTCCGAAGACGAGTTCCTGGGTGCAGGAGCAGATCCGGTTTCAGCTTCCGCCGGCAAGAGAGGAAGCCGACCGGGAGCAGGCGCCGCTGCCGGAACCGCCGGCAGCGCCGGACGAGGCCGCGCGGGAGCCTGCAGATCGGGTCCGGACGGAAGCCGTCAAGGAAACGGCCGCGGCTTACGACTGGCGGACGTCCCGGACGGCGGCGACCGGGAGCGGGAGATCCGAGCCGAACGCTCCTGCTCGGACCTCGGCCCAGCCGCAGTTCCGTTCGGCCTCCTTGCCCGCGGACGCGATTCCGTCCGAGGTATGGAAGAGCGCGTTCGCCGCTCCGTCCGTTCCGGCCGGCGTTCCGGAGTTTCCCGAGCTCGTCTGGATCGGGCAGCTTCACGGCACGTATATTGTCGCGCAGAACGAAAACGGCCTGTATTTGATCGACCAGCATGCGGCGCACGAACGCGTCCATTACGAATATTATTACGAGAAGTTCGGACGTCCGGAGGAAGCGAGCCAGGAGCTGCTGCTGCCGATGACGCTGGAATTCGCCCCGGACGAATGCGCCGTTCTGCGCGGCCGGCTTGCGGCTTTCGAGAGCGCGGGGGTATATATGGAGGATTTCGGGGGCAATACCTTTATCATAAGGGCGGTGCCCCACTGGTTCCCGTCCGGCGACGAAGCGGCGATCGTACGGGAGATGGCGGAGTGGATCATCCGGGAGAAAAACGTCGACCTGCGCGTGCTGCGGGAGCAGGCTTCGATCATGTGCTCGTGCAAGGCGTCGATCAAGGCGAACCAGGCGCTGACGCGCGAGTCCGGGGAGAAGCTGCTGGAGCGGCTGGCCGCCTGCAAGCAGCCGTACACCTGTCCGCACGGCAGGCCGATCGTCGTCAGCTTCAGCACGTACGAGCTCGAGAAAATGTTTAAGCGGGTGACGTCTTGATCGTCACGACCTCGCAGCGGCCGACCGGCCCGGAGGTCGAGCGAGCCCTCCGTCTTGCCGACGAGCTCGGCGCCGTCTACGTTCCAAGAGGGACCCGGACGATCCGCGCCCTGCAAGCCGCGGCGAACGACGCGCAGACGCTTGTCGTCGGTCCGCGGGACATTCGGTTGACGGAGGGAGCGGGGCAGCCGTTTTATTTTCACCCGAGCATGGCGCTTGTCCGAATCAAGGGCTTGCTGGCGGGAGGCCGGGACTCGCTGCTGGAGGTATCGGGCGCGAAGCCGGGAGACACGGTGATCGACTGCACGGCGGGGCTGTGCTCGGATTCTCTCGTGTTCAGCCATGCGGTCGGAGAACGAGGCCAAGTCGTGGCGCTGGAAGCGGCGCGGACGGTGCATGTCATCGTGCGCGAGGGGCTCCGGACGTACGAATCGGGGCTCCCCGAAGCCGACAAGGCGATGCGGACGATCGAAGCCGTGCACGCCGATTGCGAGCGGTGGCTGCCCCGCATGCCGGACGACAGCGCCGACATCGTCTACTTCGATCCGATGTTCGAGAAGCCGGTGACCTCCTCCAGCGCGATCGCCCCGCTGCGCGCATGGGCGGCCGACGGCCCGCTTGCGGAGGAAGCCGTTCGCGAAGCGATCCGGGTAGCCCGCAGGAAAGTCGTCCTTAAAGACCATCGCGACAGCGGAAGGTTCGAGCGGCTCGGCTTCCGGCTGGCCAAATCGTCCTCCTCCGCCGTCGCTTACGGAGTGATAGACGTTGAGTAACGAAGAAGCAGACAAGCGGCCGCCGCTGCTCGTGCTTGTCGGGCCGACGGCGGTCGGCAAAACCGCGCTCAGCCTGAAGCTGGCCAAGGCGTTCGACGCGGAAATCATCAGCGGCGATTCGATGCAGGTGTATCGCGGGATGGATATCGGAACGGCCAAGCTGAGGCCGGAGGAGATGGAGGGCGTGCCGCATCATCTCATCGACATTCGCGAGCCGGACCATCCTTTTTCCGTATCGGAGTTCCAAAGCCTGTGCACCGAGACGATCCGGGAGATCCATCAACGCGGCAGGCTGCCGTTTATTGTGGGGGGGACGGGATTATATGTGGAATCCGTCTGCTACGGCTTTCGCTTCCAGGAGATCGGGGCGGACGAAGCGTATCGGGCGGAGATGAGGGCGTACGCCGCGGAGAAGGGTGCGCAGGCGCTGCACGACAAGCTGGCGGAGGTCGATCCGGTTACGGCCGCCAAGCTGCACCCGAACGACGAGGGGCGGATTATCCGCGCGCTCGAGGTGTTCCGGCTGACCGGCAAGCCGCTCTCCGCAGCGCAGAGCCAGTCAAGGGGCGACGAGAAGCGCTCGCCCTACAGGCTGTGCCTGATCGGCCTGACGATGGAGCGGGACGCGCTGTATCGCCGGATCGAGGAGCGGGTCGATCTGATGCTCGAGGCCGGACTGGTTGGAGAGGTGCGCGGCCTGCTGGAGACGGGGGTTCCGCGGAGCGCCGTCGCGATGCGCGGACTCGGCTACAAGGAGATCGCCGCTTACCTGGAGGGAGAAACTTCCTACGAGGAAGCGGTGGCGATTCTTAAGCGGGACACGCGGCATTTTGCCAAGCGGCAGTTAAGCTGGTTTCGCCATATGCGGGGGCTCGAATGGGCGGATGCGGACGGCGATGCAAAAAACAGCGCCCTTTTCGAGAGGATCTGTGCTATAATAGCAGGAAAGTTTCAGATTGATACCGAATATATTTCTTCATAAATATTTGTGGCAATGGGGGTTTTCGGCCAATGAACAAGTCCATTAACATTCAGGATACCTTTCTCAATCAACTTCGCAAAGACAGCATTCCGGTCACTGTTTATTTGACCAACGGATTTCAAATCCGCGGCATCGTCCGCGCGTTTGACAACTTCACCATCGTGATCGACAGCGAGGGGCGCCAGCAGATGGTGTATAAGCATGCGATCAGCACGTTTATGCCTCAGCGCAACGTCTCCCTCATGCAGCAGGACGGCGGAACGGATAACTGAACCGTCGTTCCCGCGTCGCGGTCGAGTGAAACTTTTCCCCAGCCATGAGCGTCTAAGAGAATAGGCCGGCACTTGGGCAACCCGCTACCGGGTTGTTCTTTCTTTAAAAGAACCTGTCGAAGCCGGCACGGCCGGCCCTCGCGGAGAAGTAATGAACGGCTCGTTACAGGCGCAACTTATGTAGAGAGAGACACACGGATAGAGGGGGAGACACAGATGAACCAACCTACAGTTCCAAGCCGCTCCGGCAGCGCGGAGAGAGGCGGCAAGAGCGGCGGCAAAGGCAAGGGCGGCGGGAGCGGCAAAGGCAAGCGTCCCCGCAAGGGCAGGAAAAAGCTCGTTCTCATATGGCTGTTCTTCGTCGCGCTGATCGCGCTTGTGTGCGCGGTCGTCGGTTATTTGCTCGTTATTTTGAACGGGGAACGCATTCTTAACGCCAATATCAACAAATTGAATCTGGATAAAGCATCGATCGTCGTTGACCGCAACGGCAACGAAGTGGCAAAGCTGTACAACCACGAAGGCAACCGCGAATTCGCGCCGATCGCGGAAATTCCGAAGCTGGTGCAGGACGCGTTCGTGGCGACGGAAGACAAGCGCTTCTACGAGCATAACGGCGTCGACTTGCTCGGCATCGGGCGCGCGCTCGTCAAGGACGTTATCGCCCGCAGCGCGGTCGAGGGCGCCAGCACGATTACGCAGCAGCTGGCCAAAAACCTGTTCCTGAACGCGGACAAGACGATATTCCGCAAAGGCACGGAAGCATCCATCGCGCTCGCGCTGGAGCAGAAGATGACCAAACCCGAAATTTTGGAGCTGTACTTGAACCGGATTTATTTCGGCAAAGGGCAGTACGGCATCAAGACGGCGGCGAAATATTATTTCGACGTGGAGAATCTGGAGGATTTGAAGCTGTGGCAGGTTGCGACGCTCGCCGGCATACCGAAGGCGCCGAATACGTACAACCCGATCCGCAATCCGGAGAAGTCGATGGAGCGGCGCGGGGTCGTGCTGAAGCTGATGTACGATCAAGGGCTGATTACGGAGAAGGAAAAGAACGACGCGGCCAAGGTCGAGTACAAGCCGTCCAAGGCCAGCAAGGTCGACGACAAGTATTTGGCGTTCCTGGACTATGTGCTCGACGAGGCTCAGGAGAAAACGAAGCTGACCGAGGAAGAGCTGCGCAGCGCGGGTTACGTCATTACGACGACGCTCGATACGAAGGCGCAGTCGATTGCCGAGAAGGAATTCGCCAACGACGAGCGGTTCGAGAAAAGCGTGGACGATCAGCAGGTTCAGGGCGCGATGGTCATTCTGAACCAGCACGACGGGTCGCTCGTCGCGATGATCGGCGGCAGGGATTACCAGGCCCAGGGCTGGAACCGCGCGGTCAAGCAGCGTCAGCCGGGCTCGTCCTTCAAGCCGATTATCGATTACGGTCCGGCGCTCGAGAGCGGGAACTTCTTCCCCTGGACGACCGTGCAGGACGTGAAGCAGTGCTTCGGCGACTACTGTCCGTCCAACACCAACCAGTACAAGGGCACGATTCCGATGAGCCAGGCGATCAAGGAATCGCGCAACGTCTCGGCCGTCTGGCTGCTTAACGAGATCGGCATCGGCAAAGGGCTGGAGTTCGCCAAGCGGCTCGGCATCGACCTCGGCCCGGAGGACCGCAACCTGTCGATCGCGCTCGGAGGCCTTACGAACGGCGTAACGCCGCTGCAGATGGCCAGAGCTTATTCGGCGTTCGCCAACGGCGGCAAGCTGTACGAACCGCACAGCATCTTGAAGATCGTGGACGTTAACGGCAAGCCGATATACGAATTCGGCGAGAAGCCGGAGCAGGTGATGAAGGAAAATACCGCCTATTACATGACGGAGCTGCTTAAGGGCGTCGTTCAGAAGGGCGGGACCGGCACGAGGGCGGCCGTCAGCGGACGCACCGTCGTCGGCAAGACGGGCACGACGCAAGCCGGCATTCCGAACTTCAAAACGAACAAAAACCGCGACGTCTGGTTCGTCGGCTATACGCCGGAGCTGACGGCCGCCGTCTGGTTCGGCTACGACAAGACCGACAAGAACCATCTGCTCGACGGCAGCAGCGGTCAAGCGGCTTCGATGTTCTCCGCGGTCATGTCCAAGGTGCTGGAAAACTACAAGCAAAAGAGCTTCCCTACCCCTTCGGACGTGCAGGAGGAAGAGGAGGAGCAGACGCTGGATGCGGTAAGCGGCTTGATGGTCGCCTACTCTCCCGAAGCGGTCAGCGTCGAGCTGATGTGGTCGGCCGTGCAGGGGGAAGGGATCATCTACCGGATCTATCGCCAGGAGGAAGGAGAAGCGGAATTCAAGCTGCTGACCCAGATCGCCGACGGCACGGCGTACGACGACATGGCGATTCTGCCGGATCGGACGTACACTTATTACGTGACGGCGTATCTGCCCGACAAGGAGCTGGAGAGCGAGCCTTCCGAGCAGCAGACGATTACGGTGACCTCCGGCATGGAGGTGACGCCTCCCCCGGAGGAAGGGGGCGAAGAGACGCTTCCGCCGGAAGAAACCGGAGAGCCGATCGAGACGGCGGAGCCGCCGATCGAGAGTCCCGGGGAATCGTCCTCCCCGCCTCCGTCTTCGGAAGAAACTCCACCTCCGGTTCCGTCCGACGAAAGTCCGAGCCCGGACATTCCGGCCGCCGGAGACGAAGGAGAAACCGTTCCGCTGATCGGGACGTTCTCGACTGAATAACGGCATCCGACAAGAGGTTGTTCCGTAAGCAGGGTCGTACAAGATGATCGATCAAGAAAAAGTGCATATATCTCCTGGAGCCTGCCTCATACGTTCCTGAAATGACCCTGCCACGGGTTAACCTTTTCAAATTTCAGGATCGTATAGCAGCGGAAGGAGATATATGCACGACAACATTCTCTATCGATTATCTTTTCGTACGACCCTTTTTGCTTACGGGACAGCCTCTTTCTGTATTGCAGTTTCGATCCCTGTCAAGGCGCAAACTGGTTCGCGAAGGCAACTTGTGGTAAGCTTTTCTTATGTAGAGTTGCCGCAGGGCAACGCGGTCAGGACAGAGGCCTGACGGCAAAGGCTGGCGAAGATAAGCTTACTAACGTTGAACGGACGGAAAGGAAAGTCGCGATGAAGCGTAAATTTTCGGATCGGGCCAATTGGCGGCGGATTTTGAAGAAGAGCTATGCGTGCATTCCGATGGACGAACCGCAATTCAGAGGGTTCGTGACGCTGTACCGGATTCACGAGCTGCGCGACCCGTTGTGGAAGGAATACAACGGGAGAAGAATGTGCCTGGCGGACCGCGGATATTTGTGGATGCAGCATTTTCCCAAGGGCGAGCATTTCGTCGTGACGACGATGTTCGACGACCGGGGCCAGGTCGTGCAGTGGTACATCGACATTTGCAAGGTGCAGGGCTTGACGGACCAGCAGGTGCCGTGGTTCGACGATCTGTTTCTGGACATCGTGGTGCTGCCCACGGGAGAGAAGCTGCTGCTGGACGAGGATGAGCTGGAGGAGGCGCTGGACGAAGGGGAAATTACTCCCCGCGACTCGGCAATGGCCCGCAAAACGGCGGCGCGGCTGATGAGCTTGATCCAGCAAAACAAGTTTCCTTATTTCGACCTGAGCAAGCAGCACAGAAGGCTGCTGCTGAACAAGCTGGGCTGGGACAAAGCCAAGGGATAACGCGAGCAGGGAGGGGGGGACGCGCGACATGACGCCGGTCGTTACGTTGGCCAAGCGGGGCAAGTGGAAGAAAAGGGTGCTGCGGCTGGCGATATTCGGGATAGCCGCGCTGCTCGTCTGGTGCCTGGCGCTCTATGTCCTCGTCGTGCGGTTCGAGGGCCGGCCGAAGGACGGCAAGCCGGCGCCCTCGGACGTCGGCATCGTGCTCGGCGCAAGGCTGTGGAACGACGAGCCGAGTCCGGGGCTGAAGGAGAGGCTCGATTTGGCGCTGGAGCTGTATCGCGGGGGCGTTTTCTCGAATTTCATCGTCACCGGCGGACTGGACGCCCGCGACGCGACGATTACCGAAGCGGAAGGGATGCGCAACTATCTCGTCGCCCAGGGCGTGCCCGAGTCGGCCGTCGAGATGGACGAGCTGTCGCGCAGCACGTACGAGAATTTGCAGTTCGCGCAGGATATTATGGACAGCAACGACTGGCACACCGCCGTTATCGTCACGCACAGCTACCATGGCTCCAGAGCCGCGGATATCGCCGGGAAGGTCGGGTTTTCCCCGGTCCAGGTGAGCGTGACGGATTCCAAGGTGCTGAACGTGCCGTACCATCAAGCGCGCGAGGTGCTCGCCTATACGAAGTGGCTCGGCATGAAGCTGTTCCTATGACTAGGGATCGGACGAACGGAATACATTGATATTGCGGCTAATCGTCGACTCGAGTTCAGGGGTGAAGCTTGATGAACGCTAAAGCGGGCGCATCGGAGGCCAAGGCGGCGGTCGCCTCTTCCCGTCCGTCCCGGCAGATCAACATCGTTCTGCGCAATGCGGACCAGGAAGCGACGGCCGGCTATGCAAGCGCGGCCGATCATTCGGGCAGTCTAAAAACGCTGCCCCAGTCCGGCCCGTGGGCCGATTGGCAGAAGGAACTGGACCGTCTGGTCGGGCTGGACAACATCAAGGAACTCGTCTACGAAATCTATGCGCTGCTGCAGATTATGCAGTATCGCAGCGAAGCGAGCCTGCAGGCGCAGGCGCACGTGTATCACATGATTTTCAAGGGCAATCCCGGGACGGGCAAGACGACGGTAGCGCGGTTGCTGGCGAAGTTGTTCCAGAGCATGGGGCTGCTCGCCAAGGGCCATCTCGTGGAAGTGGAACGCGCCGATCTGGTCGGCGAATACATCGGACATACGGCGCAGAAAACCCGGGACCTGGTGAAAAAGGCGCTGGGAGGCGTGCTGTTCGTGGACGAAGCGTACAGTCTGGCGCGCGGCGGCGAGAAGGATTTCGGAAAAGAGGCCATCGATACGCTGGTGAAGGCGATGGAGGATTACAAAAACCAGTTCGTGCTCATTCTCGCCGGCTATACGCTGGAGATCGAAACCTTCTTGATGACGAACCCCGGTTTGCCTTCCCGTTTTCCGATTCAGATGACGTTCCCGGACTATTCCGTAGACCAGCTCATTCAGATCGCCGAAGGCATGGCCAAGGACAGAGACTATACGCTGCTGCCGCAAACGGTCTACAAGCTAAGGCAGCTGCTCGTTCAGGAGAAGTCGGAAGCAATCTACGATTTCAGCAACGCGAGGTTCGTCCGGAACGTGCTGGAGCGGGCGATCCGCTATCAAGCCGTGCGGCTGCTGTCGCAGTATCCGGGCGCTTCTCCGGGCCGCCAGGAGCTGATGGCGCTGCGGCCCGAGGACATTCGCGGCCTGCAACAATAAACGGAATGAGGGACAGGGATGAGACAAAGCGCATACGAGACGGAAACGACGGGGCAGGAGAGAGCTTTGCTCGTCAGCTTGGTCACGGACGAGGCGAGAAGATCCGGCGCCGACCCCGAGCATTCGCTCGGGGAGCTGGCCTCCTTGGCCGAGACGGCCGGAGTGACGGTCATCGGCTCCGTGATGCAGAATCTGGATGCGCCGGACAACAGGTATTACGTCGGCAAAGGAAAGGCGCAGGAAATTCGGGACATCGCGCTGCGCGACGGCGCGACGACGGCGATCTTCGATCAGGAGTTGACCGGAACCCAGGTCCGCAACCTGGAGGAGACGCTGGACGTGAAGATCATCGACCGTACGCAGCTGATTCTCGACATCTTCGCCGGCCGGGCCAAGACGCGGGAAGGGATTTTGCAGGTCGAGCTCGCCCAGCTGACCTATTTGCTGCCGCGGCTGTCCGGGCACGGAAAGAACCTGTCCCGTCTCGGCGGCGGGATCGGTACGCGGGGCCCCGGCGAGACGAAGCTGGAGACGGACCGCCGCCATATTCGGCGGCGGATTACCGAGCTTAAGCGGCAGCTGGAGGCGGTCACGGCGCATCGCAATCTGCACCGCGAGCGCAGACGCAAGGTCGGAGCCGTGCAGGTGGCGCTTGTCGGCTATACGAACGCGGGCAAGTCGAGCCTGCTGCGCCAGCTCACGGACGCGGACGTGCTGGCGGAGAACAAGCTGTTCGCGACGCTCGATCCGACCTCGCGCAGCCTGGAGCTGCCGAGCGGCAAGCAGATCGTACTGACCGACACGGTCGGCTTTATCCAGAATCTCCCGCACGATCTGGTCGCCGCGTTCCGCGCGACGCTGGAGGAGGCGGCGCAGGCCGACCTGCTGCTGCATGTCGTCGATTCGGCTTCCCCGATGCGCGAACGGCAGATCGCCGTCGTCGAGGACGTGCTGCGGGAGCTTGGAGCGGGCGGCAAGCCGACGCTGACCGTGTTCAACAAGATCGACCTGCTGACCGAGCAGGCCGACCGGGCGCTTGTCGGGGGCGGCGACGCGATTCGCGTCAGCGCCTACGACAAGGAGGATATGGCGCGGCTGCGCGCGGCGATCGAAGACCGGATTCTGGGAGAGATCGCAACGTTCCGGATTCCGGCGTCGAGAGGCGATCTGGCTTCGCTGGCGTATCGGGTCGGGGAAGTGACGGGGCGGGAGACGGACGAGGAGCATCTGCTGCTGTCCGTTCGGCTTAATCCGGCGGATATGCAGAAATCGGGACACGATTTGGAAGAATACCGCGTACCGGATACGCAATAGACGGATACGCGGGCAGAACATCGGCTTAGATAAGGGGAGCGGCATGCAAGCATCGGATATCGCGGATTTTGAACGGCAATGGGAGCAATGGGAGGAAGCGGCGGAGGAGCTGGCGCAGAGCCGGTTCCGCAAGCTGGACCGCATTGCCGAAAACAACCAATGGAAAGTGATTCGGGCGTTCCAGAAGCATCGGGTGAGCGATTTTCACTTCGCTTCGTCCACCGGCTACGGATACAACGACAGCGGCAGGGAAGTGCTGGACCTTGTGTACGCGGACGTCTTCGGAGCCGAGGCCGCCATCGTCAGGCCCCATCTCGTATCGGGAACGCATACGATTTCGGCGGCCTTGTTCGGCTGCCTGCGCCCGGGAGACGAACTGCTGTTCGTCACCGGGCGGCCGTACGATACGCTGCATAAAGTGATCGGCCAGCCGGGAGACGGACTCGGCTCGTTGGCCGACTGGGGCGTGACGACGAAGATCGTGCCGCTGCTGCAGGATGGCGGCGTGGATTGGGAGGGCGTCGCCGCGGCGGCGACCGAGCGGACGAAGGTGTTCGCCATTCAGCGCTCGCGCGGCTACGATTGGCGTCCGTCGTTTACGATCGAGCAAATCGCCGCGATGGTGACGCGCATTAAGGCGCTTCATCCGCAAGCGATCGTGTTCGCGGACAACTGCTACGGGGAATTCACCGAAGAGCGGGAGCCGACGGACGTCGGCGTCGATCTGATTGCCGGCTCGCTGATCAAAAATCCCGGAGGCGGCCTGGCCGCCAGCGGAGGGTATATCGCCGGCAGCAAAAGGCTGGTGGAATTGGCCGCATACCGGATGACCGCTCCGGGCATCGGCGGCGAGGTCGGAGCGATGCTCGGGACGACAAGAGCGATCTACCAAGGGCTGTTCCTCGCGCCGCTGCTGGTCGGACAAGCCGTCAAAGGCAGCGTGTTCGCCTCGGCGATTTTTGCCCGGCAGGGCTTCGAGACGCATCCGCGCTGGGACGACCCGCGCACCGATCTGATTCAAGCGATCCGTTTTGCCGGGGCGGAGCCTCTCGTTCATTTCGTCCAGGCGATTCAGAAGGCGGCGGCCGTCGACGCCCATGTCGTGCCCGAGCCTTGGGATATGCCGGGTTACGAGCATCCCGTCATTATGGCGGCCGGCACGTTCATCCAGGGGGGGAGTCTGGAGCTATCCGCCGACGCTCCGGTACGGGAGCCGTACATCGCTTACATGCAGGGCGGGTTGACCTATGCTCATGTGAAGTTTGCCGTCAAGCTGGCGCTGAAGGAATTGTGGTCGCGCGGATTTTTGTAAATGAATGCTTCCAAAAACCTGACATTCCTTGACACGTTTTAGGGGGGCGGGTACAATGAAAGTGATTTCAATTACAACAAGTCATTGGGAAGGTTGGTATGGGGATGGGCGACGAGATTCGCAGAAATATGGCGTTGTTTCCGATTGGCATCGTAATGAAGCTGACCGACCTGACCGCCCGGCAAATTCGCTATTATGAGCAGCACGAACTGATTCAGCCCGCCCGTACGGACGGCAACCAGCGTTTGTTTTCTTTTAACGACGTGGAGCGTCTAATGGAAATCAAGTCGCTGATTGAGAAGGGCGTCAATATTGCGGGCATCAAGCAGGTGATGAATCCTGTCGGGCAGGACGAGAACGAAGGCACGATCATTAACGAAGTGTCCGAGGTGAAACGGCGCGAAATGAGCGATTCCCAGCTTCATAGAATGCTGAAGCAGCAGTTGATGCAGGGCAAGCGTCCCGGCCAAGTGTCGTTGATTCAGGGAGAGCTTTCCCGTTTTTTCAAGAACAGATAATTCATTCTTTACGCTTTAGGAGGCTGTCATGACTTACACACGCGAAGATATTACCCGGATCGCCAAGGAACAGAACGTCAGGTTTATTCGACTGCAATTCACGGACTTGCTCGGTTCGATCAAGAACGTAGAAATCCCGGTCAGCCAGCTGGAGAAAGCGCTCGACAACAAAATGATGTTCGACGGGTCCTCCATCGAAGGATATGTCCGCATCGAGGAGTCGGACATGTATCTGTACCCGGATCTCAGCACATGGGTCGTGTTCCCGTGGGTGACCGAGAACAAGGTCGCTCGTCTGATCTGCGACATTTACATGCCGGACGGCACTCCGTTCGCGGGCGATCCGCGGGGCATCCTCAAGCGCGCGCTGGAAGAAGCCGAGCAGATGGGCTATACGACGATGAACGTCGGACCGGAGCCGGAATTTTTCCTATTCCAGACTGACGAACAGGGCAATCCGACGACGGAGCTGAACGATCAGGGCGGCTATTTCGACCTGGCTCCGACGGATTTGGGCGAGAACTGCCGCCGCGACATCGTGTTGACGCTGGAGGAGATGGGCTTCGAGATCGAGGCGTCCCACCACGAGGTGGCTCCGGGACAGCACGAGATCGATTTCAAATACGCGTCCGCGGTTAAAGCGGCCGACCAGATTCAGACGTTTAAGCTTGTCGTCAAGACGATTGCGCGGCAGCACGGCTTGCATGCGACGTTTATGCCCAAGCCGCTGTTCGGAATGAACGGCTCCGGCATGCACTGCCACCTGTCGCTGTTCAAGGGCGGCGAGAACGTTTTTTATGATCCGAGCGACAAGCTGGGACTGAGCCCGGTAGCTCTCCAGTTCATGACCGGCATTCTGAAGCACGCGAGAGGAATCGCGGCGATTACGAATCCGACGGTCAACTCGTACAAGCGTCTCGTACCGGGATATGAAGCGCCGTGTTACGTCGCCTGGTCGGCGAGCAACCGCAGCCCGATGATCCGCATTCCGGCTTCCCGGGGCCTCAGCACGCGCGTTGAAGTGCGCAATCCCGACCCGGCCGCGAATCCTTACCTGACGCTGGCCGTCATGCTGAAGGCGGGACTGGACGGCATCAGCAACAAGATGCAGACTCCGCCGCCCGTCGACCGCAACATCTACGTGATGAGCGAGGAAGAACGGATCGAGGAAGGAATCCCGAGCCTGCCGATCAACCTGAAGGAGGCCCTCTCGGAGCTGCTGCGCGACGATGTCGTCTGCGATGCTCTCGGGGACCATGCGCTCAGCCATTTCTACGAGCTGAAGGAAATCGAGTGGGACATGTACCGCACGCAGGTCCACCAATGGGAACGCGATCAGTATTTGACGAATTATTAATCGGGAAGTTGTTGTCTTATTAGGAGTATAGGGGATTAAGATTCGGGGGCGAGAAGGGGAGCTTGGACGGTTATTCCGTCGGCTCTTCTTTCTCGCCTCCTTAATTTATTTGTGGTCCTCTACGACGATTGGCGAGGGGCAGATTTTCTTGTTCGTCAGCTTGGGCAATTTTTTCATCGCTTCGGCCTCGGTCAGCTGTGTCTCAGTTATTGAGAAATCAAGTGTATAAAATTCATCAGCATCAATGCCGGCTTGACGAATAATTGACTTTAAGGTCCCGATTGCAAGCTCATCATGCATCGGGACAATGGCGGTCTTGCCGCTCGGATGGCGCATCTTCTTATGGCAGCCGCGTTGACTGACAGCGACAAAGCCAATCGACTCAAGTGCGGACGCAGCTTCTTTACCCGAAACCACGGGAAACTTCGGACTCATGCTCGTATCTCTACGTCGAGCGGAGCGATAATCGGAGAGACAAGCGGCTCAATTGGCATATCCTCATCAAAATACAGCTCCAGCGCTTCACGCAGGTTGTATAGAGCTTCGTCCATCGTCTCGCCCTGACTGGTCACCTCTACCTCAAGACATCTTGCCACATACCATTTGCCTTCCTTGGTTACTGCGGCTGTTAGACGCATACTGATCATCCTTTCGATTCACCTCGACGTTTTGCAGCGGATCGTCATCATCTAGTATGGCTTAATCAGAAATTGTGTCAGTTCTGCACTGAAATTCCCGTTATCACTACTACTATCATATTCTACCTTTCAGTGCTGTTGCAAATTAAAGGCGGAACTGGCAGGAGCACACGTGGCGCTACTCCTGTGGGTACCGACATATAAGCCCGCGCTACGGCACAATAGTACCGTTGCCGAGAAAACAAGGGAGCCTTGCAGATAGATATCTATCCGCGAGGCTCCCTTGCGTGTAGGGCCTGTCCAACTGGGACGTGTAAAACCCGCTCAGGGGCATCTTTCACCGCCTTTTCGCCCCCTGCTTCGTCACTTTTGCTTGACGTACCTCCGGTACGCCTTCACAAAAGTTCCTTGCATGGAACAAAAATTCGGCAAAATCTGCTGTCCTCGGAGTAGGCATACACGCCCTAGTGAATGGAGCGAATCAAGCCGATGACTTTGCCCAGGATGCTGACGTTGGAAAGCCGGAGCGGCTCCATGCTGGCGTTCTCGGGCTGGAGGCGAATGTGGTCACGCTCCTTGTAGAAGGTTTTGACCGTCGCTTCGTTGTCTTCGGTCATAGCGACGACGATGTCGCCGTTTACCGCAGTAGGCTGCTGACGAACGATGACATAATCGCCGTCATGGATGCCGGCTTCGATCATGCTCTCTCCCATGACGGACAGCATGAACACCGGCTGTTCGCCGACCATGGAGGAAGGGAGCGGGTAATATTCCTCGATATTCTCGGTTGCGGTGATCGGGACGCCCGCGGTGACTTTGCCGACGAGCGGAACGGGACGCACCGAAGAGGAGAGCTTGTGGTTCGGATCGTCTTCGTCGCCGAGAATCTCGATGGCGCGAGGCTTGGTCGGGTCGCGCCGGATCAGCCCTTTCTTCTCCAGGCGGTCGAGATGACCGTGCACGGTCGAGCTGGAAGCGAGCCCTACGGCCTCTCCGATCTCGCGAACGGAAGGGGGATAGCCCTTGTCGCGGACTTCGTTCTTAATGAATTCAAGTATGGAATTCTGACGGCTGGACATTTTGGTCACGCCAAACCCTCCCTATTATAATGGCTCATGATGACAAATTATAACACAGAACCCGAGTTCGCACAAACATTCGTTCTAGAGAACGGGCGTTCCTAAAAACTGTTGACATGAACATGTGTTCGTGTTAGGATGAAATCAGATCGAACCAGAACAAACGTTTGGGGTGGACGGAATGGTGCACACTTGGGTAGCGGCAGGGACGACGCCGGCATCGAAGCCGCAGGATACGACTCGGACGACCTATTCTCACGAGGCGAAGCGCGATGACTCCGTGAATTGGAAAGCGGCCAGAGGCCTGTTTACGATATTGGCTTTCCTTGTTCTTTTCAGCGGCTTTACGTTGATGCGTTCGTTTGCTTCCACCGGGGAGCAAGCTCCCGCCACGGGAGAAGAGATCGTGGTCTCCGTCGACAGCGGCGATACGCTGTGGGCGCTTGCCAGAGCGTACAAGAACCCTGCCATCGATACGCGCCAAGCCGTGCACGTTCTGATGGAGAGGAACGGCCTCTCCGGTCCCGACTTGAAGAGCGGGCAAAGCCTTATATTTCCCGCGAAAATTTTGCCCTGAATATATTGTCCTCCCGAGACTCTATCGGAGTTCTGTTCCAGACCGGTGCATCCGGTCTTTTTTCTGTTTGCTCCGACAGCGATTTTTTCCGTTTCCGGGGTCCGGAGCCGATTGCGGCGCGGAATTCTTGACAAGCCGTCCGCGAAAATGGCAAAGTAGAGAAGATGCGAAATAGGGAGTGTGACAACGATGGAGATGGATCAGTTGATTAACCGGATTAACGAATTATCCCGGAAAAGCAAAGCCGAGGGGTTAAGCGAGCAAGAAATTGCCGAGCGTGACCGCCTTCGCCAACAATATTTGACGATATTCAAGCGCAACTTCCGGCAGGAGCTGGATCGGATCGAAGTCGTGGATCAAGCCCCGACCAAGCATTAACGATAAAAGGGAAACCGGACGACATCGCAAGAGAAGAAGAGAGACGGAGAAAGGCTGGGAGCGTCCGCGAGCGCCGGCCGTTATGTGACGAGGAGGAAGGCTATGTCCCGATCTTGGGAACGAATGGTGACGAAGAACACGAAACAGATCAACAAACGGCGTAAAAAGGAAGGCAAGAAGAGCATCGCTCCGAACGCGCCGCAGATCGACCGGTTTCGGGGACGGAATTACGTGGTTCCGTCGCTGCTTGTTTTGTTGATTTTATTTTACATCTTGTTGTCGCAGCCTTGGTCGGACAGGTTCCTGCAGGATCCGACGCTGTTTTGGGTGACGATCGGGTGTTACGTTCTGCTCGCGGTTTTCTATTATTTCAGACGACCTTATTTGGCCGTCAGCCGGGACACGCTGGAGACGCGCAAGTTTACGGGCTACAAAACGCTGAGACCTTCGCAAATCCGCAAGATCGTCGTTCAACCCGGATACGTTCTGATTGAGTCCGTCAAAGGCACGAACTGGGTGTTCTCCAAGCTCATGAATCGTTATCCGATCGCCCGGATGGCCGAGCGGCTGAAGGTTTACGCGGAAGTGAATCAAGTCGAATACGAAGCGAAGACAAAGTGAGGAGCGGGAAAATGCCGGTTAAAGCGGTGCTGTTTGATTTGGACGATACGCTGCTGTGGGACGACAGAAGCGTAAGCGAGGCTTTCCAGGCGACGTGCCGGTACGCGTCCGAAGCGACGGGAGTCGACGAGAAGGAGCTTGAGGCGGCCGTTCGCCGCGAAGCGAGGGCGCTGTACGAAACGTACGAGACTTACGGATTTACGCAGATGATCGGCATTAATCCGTTCGAAGCGCTGTGGGGCAAGTTCGAGCGCGGAGAGCATTCGATGTTCCGCAAGCTTCAGGAGCTTGCGCCCGGCTATCGGCAGAGCGCCTGGACGAAAGGATTGGCGGCGTTGGGCGTGGACAGCCCCGGGCTTGGGGTTCAGCTAGCCGAGATGTTTCCCGCCCAGAGAAGGAAGCTGAAGTACGTATACGACGAGACGTTCGCCGTGCTGGACGAGCTGAAGCAATCGTACAAGCTGCTGCTGCTGACGAACGGTTCCCCGGATCTACAGCAGGAGAAGCTTGACGGCATGCCCGAGCTGATTCCCTACTTCGACGCGATCGTCATTTCCGGCAGCTTCGGCGAAGGCAAGCCGTCCTCCAAGCTGTTCGCCCATGCGTTGGAGCAAGTGGGCGTTACGGCGGAAGAGGGCGTCATGATCGGGGACAAGCTGACGACCGACATTCTCGGCGCGAACCGGATCGGCATGACGTCGGTATGGATCAACCGGCACGGCGCAATCCGTAACGACGAGATCGTGCCTTCGTATGAGATCGAGAGTTTGACCGAGCTTCCCGCATTGATTCGTGCTATCGAGAAAGCTTAAATCGTACGTAAATGGGCGCGCTGCCGCCCGCATAATACGAAGGGCTATCCCCGTCGACCGTTCGCCTGCCGAACGCGATGGGGATAGCCCTTTTTATCGCTGCTTGCGCTTTACTTGACGAATGCCGGATCTTCAAACGGTTCGGCGACCCAGCCGGCCGGCTCGATGAACAAACGCACGGCTACGATCGCTTTGTTTTCCATCAGCGTAAAGAAATGCGGTTGGCCTTCCGGAACGGAGATGACGTCGCCGGCGCTCAGCTCGACATCGAAATATCCGGTCTCGTCGTCGCCTTTGATGATGAAGATGCCGCGTCCGGCCGTAATGGCGCGAACTTCGTCTTCCGTATGCGTGTGCACCTGTTCGAACTTCTTAAGCAATTCGGGCAGGTTTGGCGTCGATTCGGAGAGGGCGATGATATCCCAAACCTTGTATCCGCGTCTGCCGGCCAGATCGCGGATTTCCGCGTCATAGGCAGCCAGAAGCTGAGCTTTCTCGTCGTCGGACAGCACGAATTTCTCGTGCAGCTCTGCCGGAAGCTTGCTTGTATTCCAGTGCTCGTACAGGACGTTCTGTTTCGTCAGGAACGCGCGAACTTCTTCTTCGCCGGAAATTCTTTCGTCGGTGTTGCGGATGCGAATCTCTGCCATGGTTAAATCCCTCTTTTCCCAATGTGAATTAATGCCTTTATTATAGTCCAATTCCTGAAACCTGTCGATGTGTATCTTTCCGTCCTCAACGGATTCTGTTACTATAGAATTTAATGATTTGACAGACAGGGGAAGACTTTAATATGACTTTAACGCAAACCAAACCGTCTCTGCAAGAGGTTTTGGACGCCAGAATTCTCGTTTTGGACGGCGCGATGGGCACGATGATCCAGCAAGCGGACCTGACGGCCGAGGATTTCGGGGGAGAAGAGTTCGAAGGCTGCAACGAACTGCTGGTGCTGACGAGGCCCGACGTCATCCGCTCGATTCATGAAGCTTATCTGGCGGCGGGAGCGGATATTATCGAAACGAACACGTTCGGCTCGACCGCCGTCGTGCTGGCCGAGTACGATATTCCCGACAAGGCTCGCGAGATCAATCTGGCCGCGGCCCGGCTTGCGAGGGAAGCCTGCGATAAATATTCGACCCCGGACAAGCCGAGATATGCCGCCGGCGCGCTGGGCCCGACGACGAAAACGTTGTCCGTGACGGGCGGCGTCACCTTCGACCAATTGGTCCGGGATTATCTGGATCAAGTCGTTGCCCTGATGGAAGGCGGAGTCGATTGCATTCTTATCGAGACTTGCCAGGATACGCTTAACGTGAAAGCGGCGAGCATCGGCGTGCGCGAAGCGTTCAAAAAAACGGGCCGCGAGCTGCCGATCATGATCAGCGGCACGATCGAGCCGATGGGGACGACGCTGGCCGGTCAGAGCATCGAGTCGTTTTACATTTCGCTGGAGCATCTGAAGCCGGTGTCGATGGGGTTGAACTGCGCCACGGGCCCGGAATTCATGCGCGACCATATCCGGACGCTGTCCTCGGTCGCCAAGACGGCCGTCAGCTGTTATCCGAACGCGGGGCTGCCCGACGAGAACGGACATTACCACGAATCTCCGGATTCGCTGGCCAAGAAGCTGCGCGGCTTTGCCGAGCAAGGCTGGCTTAACGTGGCCGGAGGCTGCTGCGGCACGACGCCCGCGCACATCGCGGCGATCGTCGAGGCGATGAAGGACGTCGCTCCGCGTAAAATCGCGGGCGAGCATCCGCCGGCGGTATCCGGCATCGATACGGTTTACATCGAGAACGACAGCCGTCCCTATATGGTCGGCGAGCGGACGAATGTGCTCGGCTCCCGCAAGTTCAAACGGCTGATCGCCGAAGGCAAATACGAGGAGGCCTCGGAAGTCGCCAGGGCGCAGGTGAAGACGGGGGCTCACGTCATCGATATTTGCGTGCAGGACCCGGACCGGGACGAAGCGGTCGACATGAAGCAGTTTCTGGATTTCGTGACGAAGAAGGTCAAAGTGCCGTTCATGGTCGATACGACCGACGCCGCGGTGATCGACCTGGCGCTGAAGTATATTCAAGGCAAATCAATCATTAACTCCATTAATCTCGAGGACGGGGAAGAGAAGTTCGAGAAGGTCGTCCCGATTCTCCACAAGTACGGAGCCGCCGTGGTCGTCGGCACGATCGACGAGCGGGGCCAGGCGATCTCACGCGAAGACAAGCGGGACGTGGCCGTTCGCTCGCATGATCTGCTCGTGAACAAGTATGGCTTAAAGGCGGAGGACATCGTCTTCGATCCGCTCGTTTTCCCGGTCGGGACCGGAGACGAGCAATATATCGGGTCCGCCAAGGAAACGATCGAAGGCATCCGCCTGATCAAGCAGGCGCTGCCCGCCTGCCAGACGATTCTCGGGATCAGCAACATCTCGTTCGGCCTGCCCGAAGCGGGACGGGAGGTGCTCAATTCCGTCTTTCTGTACGAATGCACGAAGGCCGGGCTCGATTACGCGATCGTCAACACCGAGAAGCTGGAGCGCTACGCCTCGATTCCGGAGCACGAGCGCAACTTGGCCGAGCAGCTGCTGTACAACACGAACGACGATACGCTGGCCGCGTTCGTCGCCGCCTTTCGCGACAAGAAGGTAGAGAAGAAGGTCAAGGCGGAAAATCTGACGCTGGAGGAACGGCTGGCCAACTACGTCGTGGAGGGCAGCAAGGACGGCCTTGCGCCGGACCTGGACGAAGCGCTCAAGAAATACGCGCCGCTGGACATCATTAACGGTCCGCTGATGGCCGGCATGACGGAAGTAGGGCGTCTGTTCAACAACAACGAGCTGATCGTGGCGGAGGTACTGCAGAGCGCGGAAGTGATGAAGGCTTCGGTGGCGCAGCTCGAGCCGCATATGGAGAAGGCCGATTCCGCCGTCAAAGGCAAAATTCTGCTGGCCACCGTCAAGGGCGACGTGCACGATATCGGCAAAAACCTCGTGGAGATCATTCTGTCCAACAACGGCTACCGGATTGTCAATTTGGGCATCAAGGTGCCGCCGGATCAGATTATCGAAGCGGCTCGCAGGGAAAATCCGGACGCCATCGGATTGTCCGGCCTGCTCGTCAAATCCGCGCAGCAGATGGTCGTCACCGCGCAGGACTTGCGCAGCGCCGGCATCGACGCTCCGATTCTCGTCGGCGGCGCCGCGCTGACGCGCAAGTTCACGAAAAACCGGATCGCGCCGGAATACGAGGGCGTCGTGCTCTACGCGAAGGATGCCATGGAAGGGCTCGATCTGGCGAACCAACTGAGCGATCCCGGACAACGGGCGCGCATCGTCGAGGAGCACCGGGCCGCCCAGGAGAAGCTGGCGGAGGAAGCCGACAAGCCGGCCAAGGAGCTGCCCGAAGCGTCGCGCACCCGGCGCTCCAGCATTTCGCAGGACGCTCCGGTATTCGCGCCGCCGGACTACGACCGCCACGTGCTGCGGGATTATCCGATCTCGCACGTTATGCCGTATGTCAACATGCAGATGCTGCTCGGTCATCACCTCGGCTTGAAGGGCAACGTCGAAGAGCTGCTTGCCGCAGGGGACGAGAGGACCGTCAACCTGAAGGCGACGGTGGACGATATTATGAAGCAATCGCTGGAGAAGGGCTGGCTGAAGCCGCAGGCGATGTACCGGTTCTTCCCGGCGCAGTCGGACGGCAACGACATTCTCGTCTACGATCCCGCGGATACGGGCCGCGTGCTGCACCGCTTCTCGTTCCCGCGGCAGCAGGTGGAGCCGTTCCTCTGCCTGGCGGATTTCCTCAAATCCGTCGACAGCGGTGTCATGGACAATGTCGGCTTCCTCGTCGTAACCGCAGGCCAGGGGGCCCGCGAACAGGCCGAGGAGTGGAAAGAGAGCGGCGATTACCTGCGCTCCCACGCGCTTCTGGCGACCGCGCTCGAAGTGGCGGAGGGGATGGCCGAACGGGTGCATCATATGATGAGAGACATCTGGGGCTTCCCCGATCCGGCCGACATGACGATGAAGAAGCGCTTCGGCGCCCGCTATCAGGGCATTCGGGTCTCGTTCGGTTATCCGGCCTGTCCCGATCTGGAGGATCAAGGCCCGCTGTTCGCGCTGATGAAGCCCGAGGATATCGGCGTCCATCTGACCGAAGGCTTCATGATGGATCCGGAGGCCAGCGTATCGGCGATGGTATTCGCCCATCCGGAGGCGCAATACTTCAACGTCGAGAAAACCTGATCGTGCGGCGCCGTAACGAAAAACCCCGATAGGATTCGGCCGCGAAGGCGGATCCTATCGGGGTTTGACGTCGTCTTCGCTATTCCGCGTATTCCTGCTCGTCTTGAATTTCGCTGCTCAGGCTGTCGATCGCCTCGCGGCGATTTTCGTTTTTTTGCCGCAGCGCGGAGGACTCTTCCGGAGACAGCTCTACGGAATGCTCGTCCAGGTAATGCTCGGATTGCTCGAGGTTCTCTCTCGTATTCTGCACGGCTGCCTGCAGCTTCTCCGCGTTGTCCGAACGGTCGTCGGGTTTGGCCATCGCTCTTCGCTCCCTTGTCTGTACGATGCGGGCGGTCGCCCATGGAATAGTATGGGTGCCTGGCAGTGCCGTTATTCGCTCCGGTCCGAAAATAATCCGCTGCTTACGCCGCGCTGACTTCTCGCTAATTTCTCGCTAACAGAACTGCTGTAACCTGAAGCCGTACCAAGAAAAAAGTCATTCGAGAGGAGACATCGGCTTGGATACGGGGACGCACGTTTTGTTTGGCGTTACGCTCGCGGGCACAGCTCTGTTTTTTCCGTCCGTCGCCGCCGATTCGGGCCTGGCGGCAGCCGCGCTGGCCGTCTCGGTGCTCGGTTCCCTGGCGCCCGACTTCGACGCGGTCGTTCGCTTAAAGGGCAAGGACGCTTATTTGAAGCATCACCGGGGCATTAGCCATGCGCTTCCGGCATGGCCGGTATGGGCCGGCGCGATCGCCGCTCTGGTTGCGTGGATAGGAGGGATGTGGGCGCATGCGCCGCTGCTGTTCGCCTATGCTTTGCTGGGCGTGGCGATCCATGTGCTGTCCGATTGGACGAACGCGTACGGGGTGCAATTTCTGCTGCCCTTTCGCCGGGAGTGGCTTCATCTGGACGCCATATGCCTGACCGATCCGTTCCTTGCCGCCGTCCACGTCGCAGCGATTCTGGGCGCGCTGGCTGGCGGTACCGCGGCGGCGCCCTGGTTTTTTGCGGGAGCATGGGCGGTTACGGCGGCGTATGCCGGATGGCGGATCGCCCATCATGCGGTCGTGGCTCGCCGGGTTAGAAGGAGATACCGCAGGGCGCTGGCCGTGCACGTGCTTCCGGGTCTGTGGTGGTTCCGTTGGCAGTTTCTCGCGCAGACCGACTCCGGCTACGAGATGGGGAGCCTCGCGGGGAAGCGCTGGCTGCCGTGCAAGCATCTGCCGCATGCCGATTCCCACGCATGCATCGAAGCCAGCCGCCGCTCTTCCGCGGTGCAGACGCTGCGAGGCTTCGCCAAACGGGCTTATGCGAGCTGGAAGGAAGAGGCTAACGGAGATTACCTCGTCACCTGGACGGATTTGCGCTTTTGGAGAGAGCGGGACTGGCCTTACCGCGCCGAGGTGAGGCTGGACCGCCAGCTTAACGTCGTCGCGGAAGACATCGGCTGGCACAAGAAAGCCTGGGAAGCTCCGTACGTGTAAAGGGGCGGCCGGCTGATGCAGCGTTCGCAAGCTCCCCGAGCCGCCTCGCCCGAGGCCGCCCGGGGAGCTTGCGCTTTTGCCGGGCGGGGAAATAAATACTTTCCCGGGAAAGCGCAGGAGCCGACACGAAATGTCGCAACAAGCCCGATCGTTGCGAATCGGGTAACCTCGTCCGGCGGATCGCGGATCGATTTGTCGAACGATGACCGGATCGGGGCATTGCCGTACGAACATGTATTCTGTACAATAGAAGGATACAACGTACTCGCGCAGCTTGGACTGCGTTGAGCGATCGCTTCCTCATCACTCGTCTTCATTTAATCTACATAGGAGAAATGCCATGAATCCGTATACGCAAAAAGCGGAGTCCGTGGACGAATGGCTGGAGCTGCTCAGAAGCAAGCCGGAGCTGATGGAGAACGTTACGTTCTGGCACACCGAGGCGGCGAAACCCGCCCGCACGGCCGAGCTGCCCGCCGCCGTTCATCCGAAGCTGGCCGAAGCGCTGGGCCGCAAAGGCATAACCCAGCTCTATACGCATCAGGCCGCGTCGTTCCGGGAGGTGGCGGCCGGCCGCCACGTCGTGACCGTTACGCCGACCGCTTCGGGCAAGACGCTCTGCTACAATCTGCCCGTCGTGCAGCGGCTGCTGGAGGACGACAGCGCCCGGGCGCTGTATTTGTTCCCGACGAAGGCGCTCGCCCAGGACCAGGTGGCCGAGCTCCAAGAGCTCGCCAACCTGATGGAGGCGGACATCAAGACGCATACGTACGACGGCGACACGCCGCCGACGGTGCGGCAGGCGATCCGCAACGCCGGCCACATCGTCGTGACGAATCCGGACATGCTGCATTCGGCGATCTTGCCGCATCATACGAAATGGGTTAAGCTATTCGAAAATATCAAATACATCGTCATCGACGAGTTGCATGCGTATCGCGGCGTGTTCGGCAGCCATGTGGCCAACGTGATTCGGCGGCTGAAGCGGATCTGCCGGTTTTACGGCAGCGATCCGCAGTTTCTGTGCGCTTCGGCGACGATCCGCAATCCGCGCGAGCACGCGGAGCGGCTGATCGGCGAGCCCGTATCGCTCGTGGACGACAACGGCGCGCCTACCGGCGAGAAGCATATGGTGTTCTACAACCCGCCCGTCGTCAACAAGCAGCTCGGCATCCGCAGAAGCAGCGTGCTGGAATCGCAGAAGCTGGCCGCGCTGCTGCTGAAGAGCGGCATCCAGACGATCGTGTTCGCGCGCAGCCGCGTGCGCGTCGAAATCTTGCTCACCTATCTTCAGGAGACGGTGAAGCGCGAACTGGGCACGAAGACGATCCGCGGTTATCGCGGCGGCTATCTGCCCAAGCTGCGCCGGGAGATCGAGCGCGGGCTGCGCAGCGGCGAGATTCGCGGCGTCGTCAGCACGAACGCGCTGGAGCTGGGCATCGACATCGGGCAGCTGCAGGCGTGCGTGCTGAACGGGTATCCCGGCACGATCGCCAGCACCTGGCAGCAGTCCGGACGGGCGGGCAGACGGCAGACGAGCTCGGTAACGTTCCTCGTCGCCAGCAGCAATCCGCTCGACCAATACCTGATTCAGAATCCCGACTATTTTCTCGGGCGTCCGCCGGAGGAGGCCCGTATTCATCCCGATAATTTGCTCATTTTGCTGGATCATCTGAAATGCGCCGCCTACGAGCTTCCGTTTGAGGAAGGGGACACGTTCGGCGGCGAGAAGCTGACGGACCTGCTGGAGTTTCTGACCGAGGAGAAGGTGCTGCACAAGGTCGGCACGCGCTGGTACTGGATGGAGCAGGCTTTTCCGGCGCACAACATCTCGCTTCGGTCGGCGGCCCAGGAGAACTTCGTGATCATCGACCAGACGGAGGGGCACCGCGTTATCGGCGAGGTCGACCGCTTCAGCGCGCCGACGCTCATCCACGAGGAAGCGATTTATTTGCACGAAGGGGTGCAGTATCAGGTCGAGAAGCTGGACTATCCGGAGAAAAAGGCTTACGTGCGCGAGGTGAACGTAGACTACTTTACGGATGCGAGCATGGCGGTGGAGCTGAAGGTGCTGCACGTCGATCTCGAGGCGACGACCGGTCCGCTGCAGCGGCAGTTCGGCGAAGTGACGGTGATGGCCAAGCCGACGATCTTCAAGAAGATCCGGCTGCGCACGCACGAGAACGTCGGCTCGGGGCCGATTCATCTGCCGGAGGAAATTTTGCATACGAGCGGCTATTGGTTTTCGTTCTCGGAGGAGGAGTCGGCCAAGCGCAGCGCCAACGACATGCAGATGGCGCTGCTCGGATTGGCCAACGTGCTGATCCACCTCGCGCCGCTCCATCTGATGTGCGATCCGCTGGACATTCGCGTCGTGCCGCAGGTCAAGGCGACGCACACGAAGCGGCCGACGATTTATTTCTACGACCGCTACCCCGGCGGCATCGGGCTCAGCCAGCGCCTGTACGAGAAGCACGGCGAGCTGCTGGAGGAGGCGGAGCGGCTTATTCGCGGCTGCGGCTGTCTGAGCGGCTGCCCGGCCTGCGTCGGACCGATCGAGGAGGTCGGGCTGCTCGGCAAGGAGCTGGCGATGTCGCTGCTCCAGGGGATGAAAGCATGAGCGGGCTGCGGGACAGGCTGAACCGTCTGCGCGGCGCGCCGGAGGCGGCCCCTCCGCGGAGCGAGCCGCCGGCTCCGGCCGAGACGGAGCGGCCCGCGCTGCCCGCGGGCTTCGCCGCCATCGATGTCGGGCTGGAGGAGAACGAGGCCGGTCCTTTCCTGCTGCGCCGGATCGCTTATCCGCTGCCTTATCGGCACGGCCGCCACGAGCTCGGCGAGCTGCTGGCCCGGGCGGGCAGCCTGCAGCCGATCGCCGCGCGCCAGAACGGCGGCAGCGGGCCGATCGAGCCGGGCCGGCTGCTGTTTCTCGACACCGAGACGACCGGCTTGGGCGTCGGGGCCGGCAACGTGCCGTTTATGGTCGGCTTCGGTTACTACGAAGGCGGCGCCTTTATCGTCGAGCAGACGCTGATTCGCCATCCGGGCGAGGAGCGGGCGATGCTGACCTATTTGCTCGGCCGGCTGCAGGACAAGACGCATGTCGTCTCCTACAACGGACGCACGTTCGACTGGCCGGTGCTGGCCAACCGTTTCATCCTGAACGGCTGGCGTTCAAGCGGTCCCGGCCCCGGTCATCTCGACTTTCTGCATCCTTCCCGCGCGCTGTGGCGCAACACGCTTCCGTCATGCCGGCTGAGCGCGGTGGAGGAAGGGCGGCTGGGCATCCGCAGGGAAGAGGACGTGCCGGGCTCGCTTGCGCCCGCGCTGTATTTTCAATATTTGAGCGACGGCAATCCGGAGCACCTTCATGGCGTATACGCGCACAACGAGAAGGATATTTTGACGCTGGCGTCGCTCGCCGTTCATTTTGGCCGGCTGCTGGACGGGGACGGCGACGAAGAAGCGACGCTCGGCAGCGAGGAGCTGTTCCGCACCGCGGGCTGGCTGGAGCAGCACGGCCTGTCGGAGGTCGCCGAGCGGCTGTTCGAACGGCTGGCGGAGCGGGAGGAAGCCGGAGAGGCGGGCTGGAGTCTGCCGCTGGCGGCCAGGTACAAGAAGATCGGCCGTTACGAACGCGCGCTGCCGCTGTGGCGGAGGTTCGCCGAGGCTGCGAACAACGTCTCCGCGCCCCGAGTGGAAGCGCATATCGAGCTGGCCATGCATTACGAGCATCGGGACAAGCAGCTGTTAACGGCGCTAACCTATGCCGAGAAAGCGCTGGAGCTGGCCGTCAGACGCGGCGTTCTGGCGCGCGACAAGGCCAAGCGCGATGCGGAGAGAGCGGCATTGCAGCATAGAATAGCGAGACTGAGAGACAAGGTGTCGCGCGAAAGGAAGTCGGCAAAGCCGTGATACGAATACTTAAACCGATAGAGAACGGTCCCGAGGCGCTGCTGTTCGATCTCGACGGCACGCTGTATCGCGGACACGAACCGGTGCCCGGAGCCGGCCGGCTCATCTCCGGATTGCAAAGTCGGGGCATGCTAAGCTTGTTCGTGACGAACAACTCGACGCGCACGCCCGGAGAACTGGCGGAGCATTTAAGGGAAATGGGCATCGAAGCGCCGGAGGACAAAATCGTCACCTCGGCGATGGCGGCCGCCGATTACGCCGGAACAAACTTTCCGGGCGCGGCCGCGTACGCGATCGGCGAGAGAGGGCTGAAAGAGGCGCTGCTGGGCGCCGGTCTCCGCCTGGCCGGAGAGGGCGAGCCGGCGGATCTCGTCGTGCAGGGACTCGACCGTCAGCTTACATACGGTCATCTCACCGCGGCTGTCCGGCATCTGTTAAGCGGAGCGGCGTTCGTGCAGACGAATCCCGACCTTCTACTGCCCACGGAGGGCGGCTTTCTGCCCGGCGCGGGCAGCATCGGGGCGCCCCTGCAGGCGGCGACCGGCGCAGAACCGATCGTCATCGGCAAGCCTTCGCGCATATTGATGGATTATTCGTTGCGAATTTCCGGCACTTCGCCGGAAGGAACCTGGGTGGTCGGAGACAATCCTTACACCGATCTGGCCGCCGCCCGCAGCGCGGGCTGTCCGGCGATTCTCGTGCTGACCGGACTGTGCGACGCGGACAATTGGGAGACGCACTGCGCCAAGGCCGGCGTGCTTCCGGACGTCGTATGCGCGGGACCGGAGGCGCTAGAGCAGTATCTGTACGACCATATGGGGATAAAGAGATAGGCGCAGGCCGCGCCCCGCAGCGACAACCCTAAGCGGAAAGAAAGGATGTTAACATCATGCCGGAATACCCGGAAATGGAGCACTACCGCACGCGGCTTTCGCCGCTGCTCGGCGGCCGCAAAATCGCGAAGGCGACCGTCAATCGCGCCGCTACGGTCAACGAGCCGGCGGACGAATTCGCCGCGGCGCTTGCCGAACGCACGATTTTATTCGTCGAGCGCAGAGGCAAGCATCTGCTTTTTCACCTCGACGACGGCAACCGTCTGCTGCTGCATCTGATGCTGGGCGGTTGGATGGCGTACGGGGAGGAGGGGCCCAAGCCGGACAGCCATTTTCAGGTCATCCTGACGTTCGACGACGGCCATTCGCTCTATTTCGGCGGGCTGCGCCTCGGTTATTTGCACCGGATTTCGGCCAAAACGGCCCTCGAGCGCATGAAGGAGCTCGGGCCGGAGCCGTTCGATCCGCGTCTGACGCCGGAGGCGTTCCGCAAGCTGCTGGCCTCCAAGCGAAGCAGGCTGAAGTCGGCGCTTACGGACCAGCATTTCATCGCCGGCATCGGGAACTGCTACAGCGACGAAATCTGCTTCGAAGCGAAGCTTCATCCGGCGTCCGCCGCGAACAAATTAAGCGAAGAGCAGGCGGAACGGCTGTATCGCGCCATGCACAAGGTGCTCAGCGAGGCGAAGGAAGCGGGCGGTTACATGGAGCATCCGCTGACGCCGGACGACCGGCTGACGGGAGGCTATAACGAGCGCTGCCTCGTATACGACCGGCCGGACGAACCGTGCGACGTATGCGGAACTCCGATTCGGCAGGAGACGCTTGGCGGGCGCAAAATGTTTTATTGCCCGAACTGCCAACGGGAAGCTTGAATGAGCAGGGTCGGGAGCCACGTCAGCACGCGCGGAGGTTATCGGGCGGCCGCCCAGCACGCGGCGGCGATCGGAGGAGACTGCTTTCAGTATTTTCCGAAAAACCCGAGAACGCTGCAGCCCAAGGCGTTCGAGCGCGGCGACGCTGCAAGGTGCGCCGCCTGGTGCCGGGAGCGCGGCATCGTCTCGATCGCGCACGGCCCGTATCCCGTCAATCCCGCGTCCGAGGACGAGGCGGCCCGCCGGATGGCGCTCTGCACGCTGAACGATCTGCAGATCGCGGAAGCTTGCGGCTCGATCGGCGTGGTTGTGCATTTCGGCGTTTACAAGGGAGAGGACCGGTTGCAAGGCTACCGGAATGTTATACAATGGATCAATAGCGTAACGGCGCTCTGGCAGGGCAGCGCGCAGATTTTGCTGGAGAATCAGGCCGGCGATCACGGTCCGATGGGCACGACGCCGGAGGAGCTGGCGCAGATTCGCTCGCTCGTCGAGCATCCCGAGCGGATCGGCTTCTGCCTCGACACGTGCCACCTGTTCGCCAGCGGCGAATGGAAGCCCGGGCGTTGGGACGCTTTCGCGGAGCGGGCCAGAGGGCTCGGGCTGTGGGAGCACGTGCGGGCGATTCATCTGAACGATTCGCGCTATCCGTCCGGCTCCCGGAAGGATCGGCACGCGGCGATCGGCGAAGGCTGGATCGGCCGGGAGCAATTCGCGGAGCTGCTCGGCACCCCCGAGCTGGAATCCGTTCCGCTCATTATGGAAACGCCTGCAGGCGCAGACGGCACGCATCGGGAGCAGGTGAAGCTGGTCAGACGATGGTCTGGGGAGGCAGAAGGATGATCAACGTTTATTTGGACGATGTTCGGCCTTGTCCGCGCGGCTTTGTCGCGGCGCGCTCGGCTCAGGAGTGCCTGCTGCTGCTGGCGGAATGCGAGGTCGACATCTTGTCGCTCGACTACGAGCTCGGCTTCGGCCAGCCGAACGGGCTGGCGGTCGTGCACGGTTTGATCGCTTCGGATAAATATCCGAAGCGCATTTACGTTCATTCGTCCAGCATGCTGGGCCGGGCGAACATGGTTCGGGATTTGCGGGCGGCGGGTCCGGCGGACGTCGAGATTAACGACGGGCCGATGCCGCCGTCCGTGCTGCGGGAAGCGGCGGAGGAACGGCGGGATGCGTGATTGGGAGCCGGCAAGCTGGAAGCGGGAGTGGACGTTCTCGCCGGCTCCGTTGGCGCTGTTCGTTCACACGCCGCTGTGCGGCACCTGCCAGGCGGCGGGACGCATGCTCGAGGTGGCGACGGAGCTCGTGCCCGAGACGCCCGTCGCCCGGGCGAATCTGAACCTGATGCCCGAGATGGCGCAGCTGTTCAAGATCGAGAGCGTGCCCTGTCTGATCGTTAAGCGTAAAAACGGCTCATGGAGCAAACATTACCGTTTTCCCTCCGTTGTGGAGCTGGTGGAGCGGCTAAGGAAAGCGAGAGAGAACTTATGATTCATCTGCAAGGCTTGACATTCCGGCGCGAGGGACGGGACATTCTCCGCGGCGTCGACCTGAAGGTTAATCCCGGGGAGCACTGGGCGATTCTCGGCCGCAACGGCTGCGGCAAATCGACGATACTGGAGATGGTGACCGCTTACCAATTCCCGACCTCGGGCACCGTCGACGTGCTCGGCAACCGTTACGGGACCGTGGACGTGCGGGAGGTGCGCCGCCGGATCGGCTATATCAGTCCGGCTCTGATCGAGAAAATGGAGCTGGGCGACCCGCTGTGGGAGATCGTCGCCAGCGGGGCTTTCGCTTTTCTCCGCTTCTACGAGGAAGTGCCGGAGGAAGTGAAGACGAGAGCCTATGAGGAATTAAAGCGGGTCGGGCTGGGCGATTACGCCGAGCATCCGTTCGGCACATTGTCGCAGGGCGAGCGCAAGAAGGCGCTGCTCGCGCGCACGATGATGGCTTCTCCGCGCCTGCTGATTCTGGACGAGCCGTGCGCGGGGCTGGACCTGTACGAACGGGAGAAGTTTTTGCAGTCGCTGACGGAGCTGGCCGAGAGCGACGTGTCCCTGCTCTACGTTACGCATCATATCGAAGAGATTATTCCCGTCATTACGCACGTGGCGCTGATGGCCGAAGGCCGATTCGTCTCCTCCGGTCCGAAGAAGGACGTGCTGACGCCGGACAAGCTGAGAGAAGCCTACGATCTGCCGATCGACGTTCGCTGGACGCACGACCGGCCCTGGATCGAAGTCCGGAAGGAGAGCGGACAATGACCGAGTTCGTCTGTACCGCCAATCCGGGCTTCGCTCCCTATGCGATGGAGGAATTAAGACGCCGCTTCCCCGGCTGCAAGGTGTCCGGCCTCGCTCCGGGCGAGACGTTCCTGTTCGCGATCGCCGAGCGGGAGACGGAGCGGACGCTGAAGGAGCTGCGCCGCGAGGAGCCGGTATTTCTGCGCCATCTCTTCCCGGTCGAAGCCGAGTGCGAGACGACCGGCGATCCGGAGGCGACGGCCGAGCGCATGAGGGCGTTCGCCTCCGCGCTCGGGGAGCGGCTGAAGGGCGCCAAAGCGGCGATCCAGGTTCGCAAGGAGCAGAACAGCCCGTTCCCGTTCACGTCGGCGGAAGGACGGGATGCGATCGCGCCGGTCGTGGCCGAGCTCGGCGGGGAGGTCGTGCCTCGCGAAGCCGACTGGATCGTCTCGATCTATGCCGCGAAGAAAAAGCTGTTCATGGGCTGCTCCAGGCCGCGCGACAACCTGTCCGATTGGCCGGGCGGAGCGGTCCGGTTCCGCCGGGACGACAGTCTGATTTCACGCGCGGCCTTTAAGCTGCTGGAAGCGGAGAAGGCGTTTAACCTGCCGTTCGACCGGTTCACGAACGCGCTCGATCTCGGGGCCGCGCCCGGCGGGTGGACGTCCGTGCTGCTGGACCGCGGTCTTAAGGTTACCGCGGTCGATCCGGCCGAGATGGACGGCTCGCTCGTCACGCATCCGAACTTGCGGCATCTGCGCCGCAACGCCGCCGACGTGTCGTTCTCTCCGGGAACGTTCGACCTGTTCGTCTGCGATATGAGCTGGGACCCGCACCATACGTGCCGGATCGTCTCGGAGCTGGCTCCCGCGATTGCGGCCGGAGGCTCGGGCATCATCACGCTGAAGCTGATGTACCGCAAGCCGCTGCAGACGATCGACGATTTGACGGAGGAATACGGCCGTCTGTTCGACGTGCGGCGGATTAAGCAGTTGTTTCACAACCGCGAAGAAGTTACAATATGGGTGAAAAGAAAATAAGGTCCGCAACGGGAAAGCATCCCGCATCCGGACGGAGTTTCGAACATTGCGTTCGAGCTCCGTAACCAGATGCGGTTTTTTGCGTTTAACGTTATGCGCGGACATGCGAGGAGAGGACAAGCGATGGACAATCCACATAGGGACGAGCTTATCTTGACGCCGGGACAGCTGTTCGGCGAACGTTACCGGATCGCGATGGCGATCGGCAAAGGAGGCATGGGCCGGGTTTACTTGGCCGAGGATACGCGGCTCGGCGGGAAGCCGCGGGCGCTTAAGCTGACCCGTCCGCTTCCCGAGGAGCGCCGCTCGTTCCTGCCCGAAGCGCAGCTGCTGAGCGAGCTGGACCATCCCCATCTGCCGGCTATCGTCGATTATTATCCGCCGGATGCGGACGGCGTCGCCTGCATCGTCATGGATTACATCGCCGGAGATACGCTGGCCGACCGCTTCGAACGGTACGGGCTGCGGCTCGGCTTTCCGTTCGTGCTCGACGTGCTGATCGATCTGACGAACGTGCTGACCTACCTGCACGCGCAGACGCCCGCCGTCGTCTTCCGCGACTTGAAGCCGGCGAACGTCCTGCTCGGGCACGGCGACAAAGCGGTGCTCGTCGATTTCGGCATCGCCCGGCGTTACCGCGAGCATAAGACGAGCGACACGCTGCAGCTCGGCACGCCGGGCTTCGCGGCGCCCGAGCAGCTGCGCGGCGAGCAGTCCGACGAGCGCACCGATCTGTACGGGCTGGGGGCGCTGGCCTACTTTCTGTTATCCGGCGGCCGCTTCGCCATGCGTCATCGCGGTACGATCGCGCAGGCGCTGCAGGAGGACGTTCCGGTCGACTTCGCCCATCTGCTCGGCCGCATGCTGGCCGCGGAGCCGGCGGATCGGCCGCGCTCCGCGGACGAGCTGCTGGAGGAGCTGCACCGGATCAAGCTGGACCTCGTCGGGACGGATGGCCTGCCGCCGCCGTCTCGCGAGGCGGAGCGGCACCGCTCCGATACGCGCGTCGTCGCGATGCTGTCCGCTTATCCGGGAGCGGGCGCAACGTTCGCCGCGCTGGCGCTGTCGGCGGCGCTTAACCGGCAGGGCAAGGCACATGCGCTGGTCGAATGTCCGGGCGGCGAAGCGGAGCTCTACGCTCTGCTGAACGGCGAGCGAAGGATGCCCAGGAACGCCGTGTTCGCCAGGGCCGACGGGAGACAGGCGGCCGCTCCCGCCTGGCGGGAAGGGGCGGCGGCCTATTATCCGCTGCATCCGGGCGAGGAGACGGCCGTGAACCGCACGCCGGGCAAAGAGCTGGCCAAGTGGATCAGGCGGCTCGGCGCGCCGCTCGCGCTGCTGGACGTCTCCAGCCGCTGGGATCATCCCGAGGTGGCGGACTTCGTGCTGCGCGCCGCGGACGTTCTCGTGCTGACGGCCGATTGTTATCCGGCCAAGTGGTCCGCCCGCAGGCAGGCGGCCTGCGCCGAGCTGCACGCGCAAGCCGAGCGGCGGTCGATTCGCTGCGTATGGATCGCGAACCGGGATCAGCCTTTTCGCGACCGCGGCGGCTGGCTGAGCCTGTTCCCGGAATCTCCGGAGGCCTGTCTGCCGGAGCTGCCGTCGGACGTCATGCTGAACGCGTTATGGCGGGGCCGGGGATTTCCGGGAGACGAACGGACGGCCCGCGCGATGGAGCGGGCGTTCCGGCGCCTGCCGATCGCCGCGGAACGGCGTTCGCCGGGCCAATCGCGGCCCGCGGCCGATTTCTCATCGCTTTGACAGGCATGGTACAATAGAGAGGTGAAAACGCGAGGTGAAGATGATGAAAAATGAAAATATATTGATTATCGAAGACGAGGATTCGATCGCGAGAATTTTGGAGCTTGAGCTGGAGCACGAAGGCTACGGCGTCGGCAGGGCGGCCGACGGACGCAAAGGTCTGGAGATGGCCGTGTCCGGGGAATGGGACCTTGTGCTGCTGGACGTCATGCTGCCCGAGCTGAACGGAATCGAAGTGCTGCGCCGGCTGCGCCAGAACGACGCCGCCGTCCCGGTCATTTTGCTGACGGCGAGAGATACGGTTCCCGACAAGGTGAGCGGCTTCGAGCACGGCGCGAACGACTATATTACGAAGCCGTTTGCGATGGAGGAATTGCTGGCCAGGGTCCGCAACCTGCTGCGGATTTTCAAGGCGTCGCGGGAAGGCGAGAGCGAGGACGTGCTCAAGATCGGCGATCTGACGATCGAGCTGCTGACGCGCAAAGTGTATCGCAAGGACCATTCCATCGACCTGACGCCCCGCGAATTCGAGCTGCTGCTGTATTTGGCGCGCAACAAGAACGAGGAGAAGACGCGCGATGAAATATTGTCCGACGTCTGGGGCTACGAATATATCGGCGACACGAACGTCGTCGACGTTTACATTCGGTACTTGCGCCAGAAGATGGACAAGGGTTACCGGCATAAGCTGCTGCACACGGTGCGCGGAGTCGGATATATGCTGAAGGAGCCCGATGCATGACCCTTAGATCCAGATTTACCCTGTTCACGGTTTTCTGGTTGATTTTTATTTTGATTCTGTACAATATTTTCGTTTATTTCTTCGTTATCCGGGTGACGACGCGGGGCGAGCAGCAGCTGCTTACGAGCAAAGCCGATCTGGTCATCGAGTCGCTGCGCAAGCGGGGCATGCAGGGGCTCGACGAGCCCAAGCTGCTCAGCGATATGTACAATTACAACGAGATGATGAGAATCATCGTCGGCGAACAGGTTGTCAACAAGGTCGGAACGGACGAGGAGCTGCTCTCGATCCCTTCGCAGTCCCAAGTGTACAACTACTCGGATACGATGCAGATCAACGGCCAGCGCGTGCTGTTTCTGTCCAAGCCGATCTTCGATCAAGGCCGAATGGTCGGCACGATAGAGGCGGCCCGCCGGCTGACGGTGCTGGACAGCTACTTGCAGATTCTGGTCGGCGCCCTGACCGTAACGAGCATCGGGGCGGTCGTGTTCGCCATTTTCGGCACGTATTGGTTTACGTCGCGTCTGACGGGGCCGATCGGCCAGATGGTGCAGACGATGCGGGAGATCGACCGGAGCGGCAAGCTCTATCGCGTCAAGCTGAACGGCCGGGAGGAATCGGTCGAGCTGCAGCAGATGGTGCGGGCCTTTAACCAGATGATCGACCGGCTCGATCGGACGATCGAGAGCCAGAAGCACTTCGTCGCCGACGCCTCGCACGAATTGAAGACGCCGCTTACGGTCATTTCCAGCTATGCGGATATGATGAAGCGTTGGGGCAGGGATAACGCCGCGATTCGGGACGAAGCGATCGAGGCGATCGCGAGGGAAACCGAGCGGCTGCAAAATTTGATCCGTTCGATGCTGACGCTGGCCGAGGCGGAGCAGGACAACTGGCTGAACGTGTCGCGCTTCGACGTCGTGAGTGTCGTCCGGGAGCTGTCCGAGGTGCTGGGCAAGACGTTCGAGCGCAATATCCGGGTGCATTCGGATCAGCATTTCGTCTATATGCGGGGAGATAAGGAGAAGATCAGGCAGCTGCTGCTCATTCTGATCGACAATGCGTTGAAATACAGCAAGGAGCCGATCGACGTGCGGGTTCGCAATCAGAAGAACGGCATCAAGCTGGAGGTGACCGATTACGGCATCGGCGTTCCCGAGAGCGAGATTCCGAACATGTTCCAGCGTTTCTACCGGGTGGACGAGGCGCGCCATCGTTCGACGGGGGGAAGCGGCCTCGGTCTGTCGATCGCCAAAAAAATCATCGACGTCCACGAGGGCAGCGTAGAGGTTTACAGCAAGCCGGGGAACGGCACGACAATATCGATCCAGCTTCCGCGCAAAATTTGACCGGGAGAAGGAGCGGATCTGCAAAGCAAAAGAGACGTACCGAACGATAATCGATGGAATGTTGCAAGTCGCATCTATCTCCTTCCGCTGCTATACGATCCTGAAATTTTGAACTGGCAAACCCGTAAATGGGTCATTTCAGGAACGTATAAGGCAGTCTCCAGGAGATAGATGCTTCTTCTTTACCATCTACCATCTACCATCTTGTACGTCTCTTTTTATTGAAATAGCTCCGCAACCGTCTTCCAACCATTTCCGGCTCTCGACCGGAGATTAAGCGCAACCTTGCGCCCCGGCAGCGCGTCTATGGAGATAGAACCGTTAAAGCACGCGGCGGGCGGTGACGTAGGCTTGCTTCCAGTGGCTCGTGTTCAGGGAGGAATAGGTGACTCCCGGCTTGCCGTACGTGTGGAGCATTTTGTTGTTGCCTACGTATACGCCGACGTGGCCGATTTTCTTGCCCGTGCGGGAGGTCGTGAAGAATACGAGATCCCCGCGCTTCAGATTGCTTTTGGCCACCTTGACGCCTTTCTTGGCTTGGTCGCTGGAGACGCGCGGCAGCTTGATGCCGTACTTGCCGTAAATGTATTGCGTAAAGCTCGAGCAGTCGAAGGCGGAGGTCGAGCCGGAAGGCGCTCCGAAACGATACTTCACGCCGAGATATTTTTGTCCAAGAGATATAATTTTGTCCGCTTTCGTCGCGGCCGACGCTTGCGGGGCTTGTCCGAAGGCGAGTCCGGCAAACCCGATCGCCGCGCACAGGCTGACGCCGATCGCTTGGCGGACGAGCTTTTGCTTCAAATTCATGCTGATTCCTCCAATGTGTCCGAATTTCATAACTCCCGAGATTGAGTATAGCAGAGCCGGGTTTCCCTAAGCTTTTCCAAGGAGAGGGAATAAACGGGCATCTGAACGGTTTGAATCGCATTCTTAGAAAACCATGAGAATTTTCTCATGGCTTGTTTGGCGTCGGCGCTTCTTCTCGAAGCGTTGGCGATAACCTGAAAATGGCTTGCTCCTTGTCGCCGGCTTCCTATACTATAAGAAGAGGGTTCGGGAGGAACCGGACCTTGATCGGCAGGTGGAGGTGAAGACATGCTCAAACAGTTGATATTACCCGACGACCGCCGAATGCTGCCGCTCACGATTCGCAATTACGGGAGGGGGGACTTCGCGAATTTGATCGCCCTGCAGGAGCGGTGCTTTCCGCCGCCTTTTCCGTCCGAGCTGTGGTGGAACGAGGAGCAGCTGACGGAGCATGCGTCCCGGTTTCCGGAAGGCGCGCTGTGCGCCGAAGCGGGAGGGGAGATCGTAGGGTCGATGACGGCGCTGCGGGTGACGGTTCCGCGCGATCGGCCGCACGATTGGGCCGAGATGACAGACAACGGTTACATACGCAATCACGAGCCGGACGGCGATACGATCTACGTCGTCGATCTGTGCGTCGATCCGCGCTGCCGCAAGCTGGGGCTGGGAAAATGGCTGATGCAATCGATGTACGAGACAGTCGTTCATCTGGGCTGCAGACGATTGCTCGGAGGGGGGCGCATGCCCGGGTACAAGACGCATGCGGACAAGCTGGGACCCGAAGAATACGTGCGCAAGGTATGCGAAGGCGAGTTGCGCGACCCGGTCCTTACGTTTATGCTGCGCTGCGGCCGGCTGCCGGCCGGAATCGCCGCCGATTACCTGGAGGACGAGCAATCGTTGAATTACGCGGCGTTAATGGAGTGGCGAAATCCTTTTATAATGGAGAGATAATATGGAGTATATACGCGTTCGTTCAATTGAAGATCCGAAGTTTGCGGACATGCACCGCCTGATGAGCGCCATCTTTCCGCCCGAGGAAGTGCTGGCGTTCGAGCTCTGGAAGGAGCCGATCGAAGATCCCGACATTCACGTGTACGTCGCGGTTCACGAAGGCGCCGTCGTGGGGGCTACGGAGTATCGCTACTATCCGGAGCTGCGCGTGGCGATGACCGATTTTACGATTATCGGCACGGCGGGACTCGGCATCGGCCGGTTCCTCTACGTGGAGCGTTCGAGAGACGTCGAGCGGCTGCAGAAGGAGAGCGGTACGGAGTCGCTTGGGATGTTCGCGGAAATCTATCGTCCGCATTCGGTGTCTTCGCTGAAGTTCGGCAACGTGCTGCCGATGCATCCGGCCGTCAGGCGCGAGGTGCTGTCCCATATCGGCTATCGGAAGCTCGATCTGGCCTACGTCCATCCGTCGTGGGATCACGAGGGCAAGGCGGTCGCCGAGCTCGATCTCGGTTTTTTCCCGCAGGACGAGACGCGACGCACGCTGCCGGCGGCACTGATCGTCCGCTTCCTCCGCCAATATTATTCGGCGCTGCCGAACAAACCGGCGGAGTGGGAGGACATGATCCGCGAGCTGGAAACGCGAGGCGAGGTCGAGCTGCTGCCGCTATAAACCGGCGATCCGCGCTTTATATTTGCCGGAGTGCAGGATGTTCGCTTGAACGCGGACCGAGTCGAGCTCGGAGTTCAGAAACTCTTCTTCGCGCAGATAGGTTTTCCAGTCCGAATAATGGTATTTGAAAATCGGGTAGCTCAGGTTCAGCACGTCCGAGCGGATGCGCTTGCCCGTGTCATAGGTTTTTCTCACGTCCTGCTCGATCTGCCGCTCCAGCATTTGCTTCATTTCCGATTCGTCGATATTTTCCAGCATTTCGTCGATAAAGGATTTGACCTTAATGTCGACGGAGAAGCGAAGCCGGCCGTCCCGGATCGCGTAACGAACCTTGAAATCCTTCGTACGGACGACGAAAATGACGGAGGGCTTGTTTTCGGATTCAATCGCAAGCGGTACCCGGAACATTTTTTTGTCCAGGTACCGCTTGCCTTTTAGCTGATCCATGCTCAGTTCGCCCAAGTAATCGGTTCCCTTGAAGAAATAGGCGCCTTTGAGCGTCAGCAGAGGCACTTCCTTGCCGCCCTCCAGCCATTCCGAATGTTCGAGCGCAAGGTTGGGCAGCACGGCGGTTTTTCCTTTTTCGTAGGTGTCGGACAGAAAACGATACAGGTAGACCGGCTGGATCGAGGAAAACTGTCGGTACGATTCGTCCGGCTTCATCAGCAGCGATTCGTACATGGAACGGTTGTAAAAAGGCAGCGCGTTCAGCAGCTTCTCGATCCGCTCCTCCGTGCCGAACACCCACAGGTTGTAGCGAACTTCCCGATAACGGTTGATCAGGTCGGTCAGATCGACGATGCCGATGCTGCGCAGCGCCCGCTTTGTAAAGATCATCGCCTTCAGATGTCCCCAGTAAATCGGGATTTGCTCGGACCGGTATACCTTGAAGATCGCATCGGTGAGCGATTCGCCTCTGCCGATGGCGACGACGTCCTTCTGCTTGGATTCGATCGGCGCTCCTTCCCGCTTGGCGATTCCGGAAAATTGGGAGGACTGGAGATAAACGACGAATTGTCCGTTCTCGTGATCGATGCTCATTGAAGTCAAATAGTTCATCCTGTCGACGTTCTTGTAATCCCAGCAGCCGGAGATCGCGGCCGTCAGAAGAACGACCGGCAGCAGAGCGGCCAGCTTCAATAGTTTCGACACAGCGGCTCATTCCTTTACGATCGCTTTTTTAAGTATCCGGGAACGAAAGCGCCCAGCTTGCGCGGGTACATGAGCAGCGCTCGGCCGATATCCTTCGCCGAGATCGGAGCCAGCGGGGCGAGGAAGGAAACTCCGAACGACGTCAGGCTCGTCATGTAGACAAGCAGGAACAGGACGGACAGCATAAACCCGTACGCGCCCAGGGTCGCGCTGATAAAGACCGAGGAGTAGCGCAAAATGCTGACGGTGCCGCTAAGCGTCTGGCTGATGAGCGTGGAACCGGCCACGGTCGAGATGGCGGCGACGACGACCATCGAAGGGGAGATCAGCCCGGCCCGGATAGCCGCGTCTCCGATAATAAGGCCGCCGACGACCGTCAGCGTCTGGCCGATCATCGCCGGCAGTCGATAGCCCGCCTCCTTGAACATTTCCAGAAGCGTCAGCACGAGCACCATCTCCATCGGGGTGCTCAGCGGAATGCCGATTCTCGTCGTCACGATGGTGGCGAGCAGCGGAAACGGAATTTGATCCTGATGGTAACCCGTGAGCGCGATGTAAAAGCCGGGCAGGAAAATGGCGACGAGCAGGCTGAACAGGCGCAGCAGCTGTCCGAAGGAGGCGGAGAGAAAGTTGAAATGCGCATCCTCCGGGGTTTTGAGCAGCATGGAGAGCGAGATCGGGGCGATCATCGCTCCGGGAACGCCGTCAATGACAATCGCGAACCGTCCTCTGAGCACGCAGGACGTGACGAAATCCGGCCTTCCGGTATAGACCGTAAGCGGGAACAGGCTGAAGGGAGTGTCGGAGATCACTTCCTCCAGCTGCGAGGCGCTGATCAGCTCCTCGATCCGGTCGCCGATCTTGTTGAGCCGTTCGCGAATGTCCGCGAGCAGGCCGGGGCCGATTTTCTCCGAATCGAACACAAGTCCCACCTTCGTCGCCGTTTTCGTGCCGATCTCGTACGTCTCGAACGAGACGGTATGAACGGGCATATAACGTCTGAGCAGGCCGAAGTTCGTCTCAATCGATTCCACCAGCCCGTTCTTGGGACCGCGAATGGACACCTCGATATTCGATTCCTCGGTATTTCGTTCGGGAAATCGGGCCGCATGGAACGAATAGAACGCGCCAAGCCGAGGGAATCCGATCAGCACCTCGCCGCCGAACAGATGGGCGTCCGTCTTCGAGGGGGCCAGATCGCTCAGCCTCTCCAGGAGGATCGAGGCGCGATCCATATCTTCCGGCTTCCCGAGCCTGGTCTGGCGATAAAGCTTCCGAATTTCCGGCAGCAGCAGCCGATTGATCAATTGGATGTCGCATAACGCCGGACAGAAGATCAAGGTTGCGCGCTCGCGGGTGTCCAAAGGCACGACGTCGAAGAAAACGTCCGCGTTGCCGCGATATCTGCGGGCGATCGTTTCGAGGGCATCGGTAGTCATGGAAGCGCTCCTTGGCTTTTTTTGGGAGGGAGGGCGAACAGCACGAGAAGAACCGCTCCCATCGCGATCAAGGCGTAGAAATCCGTCGGAAAGTAATACTTGCTCAGCAGCGCGATGAAGGCGATATCTCCGATCGGATAGAGGGTCAAGCCCAGAATCGCCAGGAAAGCGATAGGAAGCGCGTATTTATGGTGATTGAAAAAGTGGTCGATCAGCCACAAAATAAAGCTTAGCCGCACGAACGCTCCGCTTACCCATTGAAAGATGGACAGGAAGTCGACATGCTCGATGAAGGAGCCGATTTTGACGAGCCGCCATTCCTCGAAGGACGGGTAACGCTGCATCGCGCCTTCGACCGGACCAAACTCCGAGATGCTGCCCATGAGCGGGCCCAGGGTCAGGCCCGCCAGCAGCGCCGCAAGCAGCAGCAAATGCCGGTATTTGATCGGGGTGGAGACGCGATGCTGGACGAACACGAGCAGCAGAATTTCCACAAGACCGGCGCCGGCATAGGGAATGCCTTGCGCGAAGGCGCCCGTCCCGCGCTCGAAGACCGGGAACAGCAGGCCGTAGTCCTTGTGCGGCCAATTAGCCGCCATGACGAATTCGCCGAAAGCCACGATAAACGGAAGCAGGATGCCGGCGGACAGGGCGACGGTGCGCAGTCCCCTCGAGGCCGTGAACGTGCAGATCAGCAGAAAGGACGCGGCGACGACGTAGGGGGGCGTAAGCGGCAGGTAGGAGGACGTCGTCCACGTGGTCATGTCTTTGAGCGTAACGACGGAGGACAAGGTCAGGAAGATCGCGAACAGAATCGCGATCGTCCGGGAGACGACCGGACCGAAACGCTCGCCGAGATAGGCCAAGGCCGACCGCCGGTTCAACAGCTTGGCGGAGCGGGCGACCAGCAGGAAGAACGGGATAAGGATCAGGAACGTCGCGAGGGCCGCAATCCAGGCATCCCGGCCGGAGGCGTCCAGCAGCAAGGGAATGACGAGCACGTGATTGACAAGTCCGATCGATTGAATGAAAATCAGGCTGATCTGCAGCAGGGAGAAGGACGGGGTTTTCACAAGACAGCCTCCTCGCGGGAATAAACTTCCTTGTCATTGTTTGTCTTTCCCGCCTGGAAATATACGAGAATGGAGTCAAGGAATGCAGCTTACGTTTCTGGGAACCGGCGATTCCATGGGAACGCCGAGAGTGTATTGCGATTGCGGAGTGTGCGGGGAAGCGCGAACCGGCGGGTTGAACCGCCGCCTCCGTTCCTCGCTCTTGCTGGAGGAACGCGGGGAGCGTCCGCTGCTTCTGGATTGCGGTCCGGATTGGCGCGGGCAGATGGAAGCGGCTCATCTGCGCGGCCTCTCGCAGGCGCTGATCACCCATGCGCACTTCGATCATATCGGAGGTCTGACGGAGTGGGCGGATGCCTGCAGATGGCGCGAAGAGAGAGGCGAGCTGTACGCACCGAAGGAAGTGATACGGGAAATCGCCGCGCGCTTCCCCTGGATCGGCGGCCAGCTGGCGATGACCCCCAACGATGAGGGCATGAACTACGGGGAGTGGCGGATAACGCCATGGCGGGTGAATCACGGCAAGAACGGATACGCCTATGCTTATCGCTTCGAGAGCAGGGAGGACGGGCGGGCTTGGGCGTATTGCTCGGACTCGATCCATCTGGACGCGAAGCAGAAAGCGCCGCTCGGGGGCTTGTCGCTGCTCGTGCTGGGAACAAGCTTTGTCGTGGAAAATTATCCGGTCGAAACGCGGTCGGTCTACGATATGAGAGAGGGCTTGGAGCTGGTGAGGGAAGTGAAGGCGGAGCGGGCCGTCTTCACCCACTTGTCTCACGACGTCGACGTCCGGGCGGATTACGCTCTGCCGGTTAACGTAACGCTTGCGTTAACCGGCATGACCGCCTCCGTCTAGTCCCGGCTGCGAATGACGAGCAGCAGCCCGTCCGCAAGCTCGATCGTGCCGGATTCGGCCTCGAGCACATTGCTGATGCCCAGCGACCAGCCGAGCTTGAGCGTGGCGTCCTGCAGCGGGTAGCGGAAGCCGCGGAGCGTGACGCCGGCAGCCTCCATCGTCAGCGGCAGCAGCGAGACGTAGGGAAAACGGGCGTCCGCTTCGAGCTGGAGCCGATCGGCGCAGAGCCGGATTTCGTTGAATTCGTCGACGAGGGTCAGCGAGGCTCCACGCTCGTGCGCCTGCCGCAGCAGGTGCACGTTGCCGAGCGTGTGATCCAACCGCGTTCCCAGCGCTCCGGCGGCGACGATCCGCTTGAATCCGCGGTCCAGCGCTTCGCGCAGGGCCAGCTCGGTGTCGGTCCAATCCTTATCGAAGGCGTCGCAGGCGAGCAGCTGCTTGGCTTCGCTCGCGATCTGCCGCAGCTCTTCTTCGGTGACGGAATCGAAGTCTCCGAGCGCGAGATCGGGCTTCCGTCCGTGGCGGACAAGAAATTCGGCGCCGCGATCGGCGCCGATCAGATAGTCTCCGGGAGCCGCAAGCTCCAAAGCCCAGCCGCCCAGGCGGCCTCCGGCGAAAATAAACGCGCGCTCGTTATTCAAACGGGACATGGACAGCTCCTCCAGCAATTGGTTTTCGAAAGGATTCATTTATTTTAGCACAGACCGTTGCGGAACTGCAGAGCTTCCCGCTACAATGGGTAACGAAGCGCCCGCTTGTCCGCGGACGCGCATTGAATCGGACGCTTGCGAAGGAGAGTTGGAGTTGGAATTGGACGACGTGTTTCAAATATTCAGCTTGATCGGAACGATCGCGTTTGCGGTCAGCGGCTCGATCGTGGCGATGGAAGAGGATTACGACATTCTGGGCGTGTTCGTGCTCGGCCTCGTCACCGCGTTCGGGGGAGGCGTCATCCGCAATTTGCTGATCGGCGTTCCGGTCACGACGCTGTGGAGCCAGGGGCTGTTCCTGAAGACGGCGGGCATCTCGATTCTGATCGTATTCGTGCTGCCGATCGCCTGGATTCACCATTGGAAGCGAAGCGAAGCGTTCTTCGACGCGATCGGCCTGTCGGCCTTTGCGATCCAGGGGGCGCTGTACGCGGTGAAGGCGAACCTGCCGCTCAGCGCGGTCATGGTGGCGGCGATGCTGACCGGAATCGGCGGAGGGATGGTTCGGGACATTATGGCCGGCAGGAAACCGCTTGTGCTCCGGGACGAAATTTACGCCGTCTGGGCGCTGGCCGCCGGACTCGTCATCGGGCTGTCGAAGCTGCAGGCGCCCTGGTTTTTATTCGTTCTATTCTTGTTCGTCGTTGCGTTCCGCATGCTGTCCGTACATTATAAATGGAAGCTGCCGCGCCGTTCGCTGGGCGCGGCGTCAGGAGGTACGTCCGTATGAGTTATTCCGTGCTGTTCGTCTGTTTGGGAAATATATGCCGTTCTCCGATGGCGGAGGCGGTTATGCGTCATCTGATCGAGCGGGAAGGGTTAAGCGGCCGGGTAACGGTCGATTCGGCCGGCACGGGCGATTGGCATGTCGGCCGGCCGCCTCACGAAGGGACGCGCGGTCTGCTCGACCGCTACGGCATCTCCTATCAAGGCATGAAGGCTCGCCAGCTGTCCGTGCGGGACGGCGGAGACTTCGATCTGATCGTGGCGATGGATACGCAGAACGAGAAGGACATCCGGGCAAGGCTCGGCGCTTCGTCCAAGGCGGAAGTCGTCCGCTTCTTGTCCTTGCTGCCGGAGCGCGGCCTGACGGATGTGCCCGACCCGTACTATACGGGCAACTTCGACGAAGTGTACGAGCTGATCGGCGAAGGCTGCGAGAAGCTGCTGGCCCGCATCAGGGAGCGGCTCCCGCAGCGCTGATCAGCCGAGCGGCCGAGGCTCCGGTCCCAGGAAAGCGGACAGGGCCTCCGGCAGCTCGCGCTGCCAAAATCCCCATTTATGTTCCCCGTCTTTCTCCGAGTAGAGTACTTGGGCCCCTTTTTCCCGCAGCAGCTTCTCCGCCTTGCGATTCAATTCCACGAAATCGAACGTCCCGCGGTCGGTGGCGAATTCCGTTTCCTGCAGGCCGACGATCATCCATACGCTCAGCCGCTCCAGCGAAGGAGCGCTGCGGATCTGCTCCATATACGGGTCGTAGAAAGCGCCCGAGAGCGACAGAATCCGGCTGAACAAATCCGGGTAGGCCAGCGCCAGCGACACCGACACGGCTCCGCCGAGAGAATCGCCGGCGAGCAGGCGCTGTTCCGGCACGTCCCGTACGGGATATTGCGATTCCGCCCACGGGATGAGTTCCTCCGCGAAAAAACGGGTATAAGGAACATAGCGTTCTCCGTCCGGAACATATTCCGACGTGCGCACCTTTACGTTCACGTCGACTCCGACAACGATAAAAGGATCCCAATCTTCTTCCAATATCAGTCTTTGTGCATGCGTGGCGATTCGGCCGAAATTGAAAAATTCTTCTCCATCCTGACAATAAACGACAGGATAGCTCATCCAGGGCTGATAGCCGGGGGGCAAATAGACCCGGACCGGGCGGCTGCCTTCCGGAAGCCAGCGGCTGGGGACATCGTGTCTATGGATCGTTCTCTTGAATAACGGATTGTCGCTCATGGGGCAACCTCCTTGGCAGGTATGGGATTTGGCGGGCATGGGCAAACCAATTGAGGGCGCGATCGGTAAATTGTACTACACTGTATCACGGTATTTTAAACCCTGTTATATGAACATGAATAGGAGAAAAGCTTTATAAAATAAGGATTTTACGACTTTTTCTTTGACCAATTCACTTAAACAGGGATATAATAATTCTATAACAGAAAGCCCTCTTCCACAATCAAAGATGAGGTGAACCCAATGAGCAAAGTATCCACGGAAGCTCCGGAGGTTAAATCCGGCGCTCTACCGCACGTCGTTCAATCCGAAGATGTCAAGCCGCTGCAGATTCTGTCTGTCGACGGCGAAGTGATCAATCCGGAGCATATGCCCAAGCTCTCGGACGATCAATTAAAAGAAGTTATGTACCGCATGGTATTTACGCGCACGTGGGACGACCGCGCCGTCAACCTCGGCCGTCAAGGCCGCCTGGGCTTCTACGCTCCGGTATCCGGACAGGAAGCGACGATGGTCGGCAGCGAATATGCGCTTACGAAGGACGATTTCGTCTGCCCGGGCTACCGCGACATGCCGCAGATCGTATGGCACGGCTTGCCGCTCTATCAAGCTTTCCTGTATTCCCGCGGCCATCAGCACGGAGGCCAGATTCCCGAAGGCGTGAACGTTCTGATGCCGCAGATTATTATCGGCGCCCAGATCTTGCACGCGACGGGCATCGGCATGGGCTTCAAGCTGAAAGGCGAGAAGCGCGTCGCCATTACGTATACCGGAGACGGCGGCTCCTCCGAGGGCGATTTCTACGAAGGCATGAACTTCGCGGGCTCCTTTAAGCTGCCGGTGATCTATTTCGTGCAAAACAACGGCTATGCGATTACGACCCCGTACGCGAAGCAGACGGGCGCGCAATCGATCGCGCATAAAGCGCTGGCCGCCGGCATCCGCGGCGTGCAGGTCGACGGAATGGACGTGCTGGCTGTCATCTCCGCCGTGCAGGAAGCGGCCGAAATCGGACGCAGCGGCGGCGGCGCGACGCTGATCGAAGGGCTGACCTACCGTTTCCGTCCTCACTCGATGGCGGACGACGCGACGAAATATCGCACGAAGGAAGAAGAGCAGGAGTGGAACGAGAAGGACCCGATCGTTCGCTTCGGCAAGTTTCTGGCGAAGAAGGGGCTGTGGTCGGAAGAGGACACGGCTCGCGTGAAGGAAGAAGCCAAGGCCGCGGTGAACGAGCACATCAAGAAGGCGGAGCAAACCGAGAAGATGACGGTTGCCGGCCTGATCGACTCGATGTTCGAACAAACTCCGCCGCATCTGGAAGAGCAGAAGGCGGATTTCCAATAAACGCAATCCATTCCTAAACGGCCGCTGTCGGCCTTAACTTAGATGACGGGGGAGTATACAGCATGGCGCAAATGACAATGATTGACGCGATCCGCGACGCGATGCGGGTTGAGCTCGCGCGCGATTCCAGCGTGCTTGTGTTCGGGGAAGACGTCGGCCACGTCGGCGGCGTATTCCGCGCGACGGAAGGGCTGCAGAAGGAATTCGGCGAACAGCGCGTATTCGATACGCCGTTGGCCGAGTCCGCCATCGGCGGCCTCGCGGTCGGCCTGGGAACGCAGGGCTTCCGTCCGATCGCGGAAATTCAATTCGTAGGCTTCATCTATGAAGCGCTCGACCAGATGTTCGTTCAAGCCGCGCGCATGCGCTACCGTTCGGGCGGACGCTATCACGCGCCGATCGTCTTCCGCACGCCGTTCGGCGGCGGCGTCAAAGCGGCCGAGCTGCACACGGATTCGCTGGAAGGGCTTGCGCTCCAGACGCCGGGCATCAAGGTCATCGTTCCTTCCAATCCATACGACGCGAAGGGCCTGCTGATCTCGGCGATTCGCGACAACGATCCGGTCTTTTTCATGGAACATCTTAACCTGTATCGCGCGTTCCGCGCCGAGGTGCCGGAAGGCGAATATACGGTGCCGATCGGCAAAGCCAACGTCGTTCGCGAGGGCAAGGACATTACGATCATCGCTTACGGCCTGATGGTTCATACGGCCGTGAAGGCGGCGGAAGAACTGGAGAAGAACGGCGTATCCGCGGAAGTTATCGACCTGCGCACGCTGATGCCGCTCGATATCGACACGATCGTCGCTTCGATCCAGAAGACGAATCGGGCGATCGTCGTGCAGGAGGCGCAGAAAACTTCCGGCGCCGCGGCGGAAATCATCGCCCAGATCAACGAAAAGGCGATTTTGCACCTGGAGGCTCCGGTGCTGCGCTGCGCGGGTCCCGACACGGTGTATCCGTACGCGCAGATCGAAGACGCATGGCTGCCGACTCCGGCGCGCATCGTGAAAACCGCCAATCAAGTGCTGCAGTTCTAATCAGACAAATTCGGGGTCCCCAAAAAGGTATCGGAACGGCTGCAAGGCCGCGTCGCTTTGCGGGGTAAGATGAGGAGGGTTCCAGGTGACGAGATTCGAATATCGGTTCCCGGAACTCGGCGAAGGGATGCACGAGGGCGAAATCGTCAAAGTGCTCATCGCGCCGGGACAGACGGTAACGGACGAAGATATTATTATGGAAGTGCAGAACGACAAGGCGGTCGTGGAAGTTCCGTGTCCGGTCAACGGCAAAGTGCTTGAAGTGCTGGCCAAAGACGGACAAGTTATGCATATCGGCGAAGTGGTCGCCGTGATCGAAGCGGAAGGCGACGTGCCCGACCAGGTTCCGGCGGCGGACAGCCACGCCCAGCCTGCCGGCGACAACAGCGCGACCGGCGGCGCGGATACGAAGGGCGAGCCCGCGCAGCAGCCGGCAGCGGAAGCCGCTGCGGCGCCTGCTGCTCCTGCGGCGGCGGCTCAGCCGGCGTCGAACGCGCTCGTGCTGGCGACGCCTAGCGTGCGCAAGCTGGCGCGCGAGAAGGGCGTTGCGATCGCGGAAGTGTCCGGCAGCGGCAAGAACGGCCGCATTACCCGCGAGGACGTGCTCGGCTACGCCTCCGGCGGCGCTCCGAAGGCTGCGGAAGAGGCAGCGGAAGCTCCGGCGGCAGCAGCGGCTGCGGCTCCGAAAGCGGCGGCCGTCGTAAGCGGACCGGGCGTCGAAGAGCGTGTGCCGTTCAAGGGCATCCGCAAGGCAATCGCCAATGCGATGGTTAAATCCGTCTATACGGCGCCGCACGTGACGCTGATGGACGAGATCGACGTATCCGCGCTTGTGGCGCTGCGCACCAAAGCGAAGCCCGTCGCCGAGAAGAAGGGCGTCAAGCTGACCTACTTGCCGTTTATCGTGAAGGCGCTCGTCGCCGCTTGCCGCGAATTCCCGGCCTTGAACGCGATGATCGACGAAGCGGCCAACGAAATCGTGTACAAGAAATATTACAATATCGGCATCGCGACGGATACGGACAACGGCTTGCTCGTTCCGGTCGTGTTCGACGCCGATCGCAAGAACATCTGGACGATCGCCAACGAGATTCGCGATCTGGCGACCCGCGGCCGCGACGGCAAGCTGGGCGCAGGCGAGCTGAAGGGCAGCACGATCTCGATTACGAACATCGGCTCCGCCGGCGGCATGTTCTTCACGCCGGTCATCAACTTCCCGGAGGTGGCGATTCTCGGCACGGGACGCATCTCGGAGAAAGCCGTCGTCAGGAACGGCGAGATTGTCGCCGCTCCGGTCATGGCTCTGTCGCTCAGCTTCGATCACCGCATTATCGACGGCGCAACGGCGCAAAACTTCTTAAATTACATCAAGCAGCTGCTTAACGATCCGGAACTGCTTGTCATGGAGGTGTAATTCATGGTCGTAGGAGATGCTTCCCTAGACATTGATTTGCTCGTTATCGGTGCCGGCCCCGGCGGTTACGTCGCGGCCATCCGCGCCGCCCAACTGGGACAGAAGGTTATTATCGCGGACAAGGCCAAATTCGGCGGCGTCTGTCTAAACGTCGGCTGTATCCCGTCCAAGGCGCTGATCAATTCCGCGCACCACTTCGAGGCTATGCAGCATGCGACGGACTACGGTCTGTCCGCGGACAACGTCAACGTCGATTTCGGCAAAGTGCAGGACTACAAAAACTCGGTCGTGAACAAAATGACGAGCGGCGTGGAAATGCTGCTGAAGGCGAACAAGGTGCAAATGTTCCAGGGCGAGGTTATGTTCATTAACGAGAACGAAGCCCGTCTGTTCAACGATCAGGAGGCGCCGCGCTACCGCTTCAAAAACTGCATCATCGCGACCGGCTCCCGTCCGATCGAGCTGAAGCCGTTCCCGTTCGGCGGACGCATTCTGTCTTCGACCGAAGCGCTGTCCCTGCCCGAGCTGCCGAAGAGCCTCGTCGTCATCGGCGGCGGCTACATCGGCATCGAGCTGGGTCAAATGTACGCCAAGTTCGGCACGAAGGTAACGGTGCTCGAGGGCGCGGATACGATCCTTCCGGGCTTCGACAAGGATATGAGCCAACTGGTCGTCAAGAAGCTGAAGAAATCCGGCGTCGAGATCGTTAACGGCGCGCTGGCCAAGGGCGCGGAGCAGACCGACAAGGACGTAACGGTAACGTACGAAGTCGGCGGCGAGCAGAAGACGGTAACGGCCGACTACCTGCTCGTAACCGTTGGCCGTCGTCCGAACACCGACGGCGAGCTTGGTCTCGACTTGATCGGCGTAAACGTCGGCGAACGCGGACTGATCGAAGTCGACGAGCAGTGCCGCACAAACATCAAGCACATCTTCGCAATCGGCGACATCGTGCCGGGCGCGGCTCTGGCGCATAAAGCGTCCTACGAAGCGAAGGTGGCCGCGGAAGCGATCGCCGGACTGCCTTCGAAGGTCGACTATAAGTGCATTCCCGCCGTCGCGTTCTCCGATCCCGAATGCGCAAGCGTCGGCTACACGGAGAAGGAAGCGAAGGAAAAGGGCCACAACGCCAAATCCAGCAAGTTCCCGTTCGGCGGCAACGGCCGCGCGGTAACGTTGAACGGTGCGGACGGCTTCATGAAGCTCGTTCACGATGCGGACACGGGCCTTGTGCTGGGCGCGCAAATCGCGGGCGTCGAAGCCTCGAACATGATCGCCGAGCTCGGCCTGGCGATCGAGATGGGCGCGACGATCGAGGATATCGCGCTGACGATTCACGCGCACCCGACGCTGGGCGAAATTACGATGGATACGGCGGAGCTCGCTATGGGCCATCCGATCCATACGCTTGCGCCCAAAGCTTAATTTACAGATAACGAAGCACGGCTTATCCTGCGCTGGCGACAGTGCGGAGGTAAGCCGTGCTTGTTTTTATGCGTCCGGAGGAAGACGCTCTATCCGGGCGGCGGGCGGCGATTGTTTTAATCCTGCGCTTCGGCATAAAATAATAAGCATAACGAGGAGGAGGCGGCGAACGCGATGAATGAAGGGACGGCCAGACCGGTCGGAAGATCCCGATCGGTTATGACGGAGCTTGTCTTTCCGACGGATACGAATCATCACGGCACGATGTTCGGCGGCACGCTGATGAAGTATATCGATAAAATATCGGCGATTGCCGCGATGCGCCATTGCGGGAAGACGGTTGTGACGGCATCGTCGGACAGTCTGGATTTCCTGGCGCCGATTCGGATGGGCGAGGCGGTCGAGCTGGAAGCGTTCGTCACCTGGACGAACCGCAGCTCGATGGAGGTGTACGTTGTCGTGCGGGCGGAAAATCTGTTTACCGGAGACCGCCGGGTGACCTGCACCGCTTTCTCGACGTTCGTCGCGCTGGGAGACGACGGCAAGCCGACGCCGGTTCCCGCCGTCGTTCCGGAGAACGAGGCCGAGCGCAAGCTGCACGAAAGCGCCCCGGAGCGCTACGAGCAGCGCAAGAAGCGGCGTTCCCAGCGGTTTTCCGTAACGGAATGAGACGGCGATAACGGCCTTACGTACGAGCGAGACTTGAGCTTGAACGCCCTGCATTGGAGCGGCGTGCCTGGCGTATGCAAGGCTGAGCGAAGAGTGACAGCCGTCGGGGCGAGTGGTACAATTTGAGTCTAAGATGAATTAAAATATCTCTCATTTCGCGTAGCTCCTTATCCACAAAAATTCGGTGTCGAGGTGTGTATTCGTTGCGTAATTACTTGGATTTGCTGCAGGATGTGCTGGATCATGGCGTGAAGAAGGAGGACCGCACGGGAACGGGGACGCTGTCCGTATTCGGCCGTCAGCTTCGCTTTGATTTGTCCGAAGGTTTTCCCCTCGTGACGACCAAACGCATTCATCTGAAATCGGTCGTTCACGAGCTGCTGTGGTTTCTGAAAGGCGAGACGAACGTTCGTTATTTGAAGGAAAACGGGGTCAGCATCTGGGACGAATGGGCTGACGAGAACGGCGACTTGGGCCCCGTCTATGGCTCGCAGTGGCGCGCCTGGGAGACGCCGGACGGCCGGACGATCGACCAGATTCAGCAGGTGGTGGAGGCCATCAAGCGCAATCCCGACTCGCGCCGCCATCTGGTCAGCGCCTGGAACGTGGCCGTCATTGACGAGATGAAGCTGCCGCCCTGCCATTTCGTGTTCCAGTTTTACGTTGCCGCTGGCAAACTGAGCTGCATGCTGACGATGCGTTCGGTCGATACGTTCCTGGGTCTGCCGTTCAACATCGCGTCGTATGCGCTGCTTACCCATATGGTCGCGCAGCAGTGCGGGCTGGAGGTCGGAGAGTTCATCTGGTCCGGCGGCGACGTTCACATTTACAGCAATCATCTGGAGCAGGTCAAGCTTCAGCTCGGCAGGGAGCCGCTTCCGCTTCCGAAGCTGAACATTTTGCGCAAGCCGGATTCGATTTTCGACTATGTGTATGAGGATTTCGAATTTGTCGGGTACGAGCATCATCCGGGGATCAAGGCGCCGGTAGCGGTATAAAAAGAAATTGAGCAGAGGAGGCTGGCGATGACGGTTACTTTAATAGCCGCGGTTGCGTCCAACGGGGTCATCGGCCGCGACAACGAGCTGCCGTGGCGGCTTCCCGCCGACATGGCGTACTTTAAGAGGCAGACGATGGGCAAGCCGGTATTGATGGGGCGCAAAACCTTCGAATCGCTGAGACGGCCGCTGAAGGAGCGGACAAACGTCGTTCTGTCGCGGACGCTCCGGGAGGCTCCCGAAGGCTGCGAACTGGTCGCGAAGATCGACGAAGCGCTGACGAAGTATCGGGATGAGGAATTGATGGTTATCGGCGGAGCCGAGATTTACCGGGCGACGCTGGAGGCGGCGGATCGACTGCTGCTGACGGAGCTGGCGGAGCCGTTCGAAGGGGACGCCGTCTTCCCCGAATTCGATCGCGCAGAGTGGCGGCTTGTCTCGCGGGAGGAGGGCGTTGTGGACGAGCGGAATCCGATTCCGCACGCCTACTGCGTCTATGAACGGGCCGGCAGCAAATAAGTGCAAACATTGCGACGGATAATCCATTGTGAGGATAAGCCCCATTTGTTAGGATGATCTATCATCGGCATACAAATGTTGCAAGGGGACGAACTCACAAAGATACCGACGGATATGGAGGTTTTGCACGATGTCGACACCTACGGGATTTATGGAATATAAGCGCGAGCTGCCGGCCGATCGCGACCCGCTTGCGCGCATTCAGGACTGGAACGAATTTCACCGGATGTTCTCCGAAGAGCAGCTTCGCACGCAAGGGGCGCGCTGCATGGATTGCGGAACTCCTTTCTGCCATACGGGCTTCGAGCTGGCCGGGAACGTCTCGGGCTGCCCGATCAACAACCTGATACCGGAGTGGAACAGCCTGGTTTACCGGGGGCTTTGGAGAGAGGCTTACGAGCGGCTGTCGAAGACGAACAACTTTCCGGAATTTACCGGGCGCGTCTGTCCGGCGCCGTGCGAAGGCTCCTGCACGGTCGGCCTGATCGGCGAATCGGTGACGATCAAGACGATCGAACAGGCGATTATCGACAAGGCGTTCGAGGAGGGCTGGGTCGTTCCGGAGCCGCCGAAGACGCGCACGGGCAAGAAGGTCGCCGTCGTCGGTTCCGGTCCGGCCGGACTGGCCGCCGCCGCGCAGCTGAACAAGGCCGGCCATACCGTCACGGTGTACGAGCGCGCGGATCGTCCGGGCGGGCTGCTGACGTACGGCATTCCGACGATGAAGCTGGAGAAGCACATCGTGCAGCGGCGCGTCGATCTGCTGGCCGCGGAAGGCATCCGGTTCGTCGTCAATACGGAGATCGGCAAGGATATTTCCGCGGCGGAGCTGACGGAGCAGTACGATGCGGTCGTGCTGTGCGGAGGCGCTACGAAAGCGCGTCCGATCGGCAACGTGGAAGGGCGCGACCTGAAGGGCATCTACCCGGCAATGGAGTATTTGAACAGCACGATCAAGAGCTATCTCGACAACGGCCTGCAGGAAGGCACGTACATTTCCGGCAAGGACAAGAACGTCATCGTCATCGGCGGCGGGGACACGGGCACGGACTGCGTCGCTACGGCGCTGCGCCACGGCTGTTCGAGCATTACGCAGTTCGGCACGCATGCGAAGGCGCCGCTTGAGCGCGATTCGCTCAACAACCCGTGGCCGGAATATCCGAACGTGTACACGCTCGACTACGCTCACGAGGAAGCGAAAGCTCTGTACGGCCAAGATCCCCGTGCGTTCTCGGTGCTGACGAAGAAATTCACGGGCGACGAGGACGGCAACGTGAAGGAGCTTCACACCGTGCAGATCCGCCGCTATGTGGACGAGCAAGGCCGCAAAATCTACGAGGAAATCCCCGGCACCGAGCAAGTATGGCCGGCGGATCTCGTGCTTGTCGCCGTCGGCTTCGAAGGACCGGAGCGTACGCTGATCGACCAGCTCGGCCTGGAGACGGACCGCCGCTCGAACGTGAAAGCCCCGTACGGCAAATATACGACAAACGTGGACAAAGTATTCGCGGCCGGAGATATGAGGCGCGGACAGAGCCTGATCGTCTGGGCGATCAACGAAGGCCGCGAAGCGGCCCGGGAAGTCGACGGTTACTTGATGGGAAGCACGTTGCTCCCGTAACGAATATCGGTTATCTTAAAGAGGTCGTTCCGGTTGCGGGGACGGCCTCTTTTTCACGGACAGACGGGGAGGAAAAAGCAATGATTCGGTACGGAGACGAGATGTGGTCCGAGCTGCGGTTCACGGGCTTTCAATATCGGGCGGAACGCAGGGACGGACAGTGGGTCGACGTTGCCTTGCGGCCGGAGACGGAGGAAGGGACGCCGCTGCCGGAGGAGCTGGACGACTTGGAAATTATCGCGGTATGCACCCATGACGGTCACCCGATTCAGCTCGTGACGCAGGACGGAGGCGTCGATTGCGAATATCAGCTTTCGGAGTGGGAACAGGAGCAGGTCAACGCGTTTATCCGCACCGAGACGGTCAGGCTCGCGATTGTCGAAGCGGCTTCGGCGGGCGGAGAGTAACGGCGGACGAACCTCGGCAGAAGCGCTAACGACTGACGAGCCTCGAACGAAGCAGTCAATGGCCGATGGCCCTCGAACAGAGTCGATAATGACCGACGGACCCGAACGGAGTCGAGAACGGCCGATCATTCGTCCAGAGCTGGTTCCGAAGACAGGGCTTCCCCCAAATCTTTCCTGTATGATACACTTGTGACTGGCGAGGATCGATTCAGGACGGGGGAGGGGCCTATTATGGAAAGTGCGGCTTTGCTGTCGCCTACGGATATCCATACGATTCGCAGATACGTGCAGACCAAATATGCTCCGCTGCCCGACGGACGACGCGCCGAGATCGTTGCCGACGCGATTCGCCGGGCGCTCGCACGGAGAATGCCGGACGTGCCGGAGGATTTGAAGCGCCGCATGATCGACCGGTTGATCAGCCGCTGTCTGGTCGGGGAGAAACGGGATATCCGGCCCGACGACGTGCTTGATTTGTTCGCGGAGCTCGGGCAGGACGACGAACGGCTCGCGGATCGTTTGCTGGAACCGATTCTGGAGTGGGCGAACGCGCGGACGCAGAGAAGATGGAGCCCGGAGCAGCTGTCCACCCGGTTGGAGCGGCACAGGGGACAGGCCCCTCTCGCGGCGGCAGAACCGTTTGCCGGAGACGAGCCGCAGGAGGAAGAACTGCTCGTCCGTAACGGCTGGAGAGCGTCGGCCTGGGCGGCCGTAAGAAGCTTGGCCAAGCCTGCACCTGCCGTCGTATTGGCGTCCGTCCTGACGCTGGGAACGGCGGGAACGCTGATCGCGCTGAACGCGGAGCGTCCCGCGCCCGCAGCCCGGACGGCCGAGTCGGAACCTGCCTCGCCAGTGGAAGTCCCGGCGCCGGTACCCGACAAGGGCATGCCGCAAACACTCAAATACGCGGACATCGACGAAGCGGCGCTTGTCGCCTATTTGAACAGCAGAGATTCCCTGCTCGCGGAGGAGCCCTATTTCGATGCGATTATGGCAACCGCTCGCGAGTACGATCTTCATCCGCACCTTCTGTTCGCCATTACCGGCCAGGAACAAGGCTTTGTGCCCAAGACGGCCAAGCAGGCGCGGCAGATCGCGAACAATCCTTTTAACGTCGGACACAGCTGGATGGAATACAATACGGATATCGCCAATTCGGCGGGGATCGCCGCCAGGCTGCTCGTCAAGCTGGGCGATAGCCGGCCGGAAAATCAAGATCCGTTCGAGTGGTTTAACCGGACGTATGCCGAGGACCCGCTCTGGTCGGTCGGCGTTCGCAAAATTTTCGACAAGCTGAATGGGTTGAGCGAGGAGAGACAGGCGTCCCGTTAGCGTTAAGTTCAGAGGCGATTAATTTTCAACTATAAAAACGGGGCTGTTCCGGGTTCCAGGTCGTGTGACGACCGTTCCGGAGCAGCCCCGTTTCGTAGATGCGGAGGGAGGCGTTTACCCCGATTCCCGCATCAGAAGATCGTCGAGGTATTGGCGGATGGCGGGCGGGACCTGGGGCAGCTCCGAAAGAGTGAGCAGCGCTCCCCGGGGCATGGCGTCGATCGGAATGACGTTGTACGCCCATTCGGCTTCCTGCTTCAGGTAGACGGCGTTGATCCCGCAGTGCAGGGCCGGCAGCACGTCGGTTCTGACCGAGTTGCCGATCATCCACGTATTGCCGCGATCGAAGCCGCCGCTGGACAGGATTTGTTCCAGCGCATCCGTGTTTTTGTGCTGCCGGATGTAGATCCGGTCCTTGAAATAGCGTTCCAGGCGCATGCTCTCAATTTTGCGCAATTGGATCTCCGAGTCGCCCCCGGTATACAGATGAAGCTCATGGCCGCTGGCGGAGAGCGATTCGAGCGTTTCGTCCATCATCGGATAGGGCTCGATCTCGAGCGCGTAGACGCTGTTGCCGAGCTTCCACAGCTGATCCTCCTCCAAGGCCGAGCGAGCTCGTCCCGTGACGCGCTGGAAGTAACGATACGTATCGATCATCGATTGGGGAAAATGCTCGCTCTTGAAGCCGAGCACTTGAACGCCGGCGATATCGATCTCCGTCTGCTTGGCCGCGATCTCTTCCTTTCGAACGCCCGCGGGTCCGAACCATTCGGCCAGCCGGTCGGCGAAGCGATCCAGGGTATCGTGAAAATATTTGTTGCAGTACACCAACGTATCGTCAAGGTCGAATAAAATTTGTTGCTTCATAAGATGCAGATCTCCTTAAATCCTTTTCATTCCGTTTTTCTCATTATGGCTTGCGGCGCAGGGTTTGTAAATGAGTGAAAAGAGGAAAACTAGAAGTAACCCTTCCGGACGATCGAAGGGCAAGGGGTGAGTTCTATGGCGCAAAAAATGTCCCGAAGCTCGAACGAGCCGATGAAGCCCTCCGGAGTGAAGGAGCACAAGGAAGAGCTGGAGATCAGAAAAATGAGGCGGCTCCCGCCCAGCTTGAACGGAATCAACAAAAACCTGCCCTGATCAAGCCGGGGGGAAACAGCGTCTCGCTTGCGTCAAGCGTATTTGATAATCTTCTCCGCCAAGTCGCGCTTAATCAAGCGAATGCGCTGACGGACGTAGAAGTCGTAGCTGCCCCCGCTGAGCTCGCGGGGGCTCATCGTGTTGCCCGTGTCGTTATCAACGATGACCAGCTTCCCGTCGTCGTAAAATTTGAAGGTCAAGTCTCTAGACGGTCTGGCGCCTCTGGGAGGCTCCAAGTAACGGAGATGTTCGCAGTTCACCATCCATTATCCCACCTTGGAAACAGTGTGGGGAACTTATGTTCCCTTTTTCATTATAGCAAACGTTTGTTCGTATGGCAAGGGATGGGATTATACCGTACACTAGATGAATCAAGGATTGAAGGGACAGGACAGCCATGATCGTAATTTCTGGATTGACTCGCACGATACCCGATGGAAAAACGATACTTAAAGATGTGGACGCGCGGCTGGAGCCCGGGACGTTCATCGCCGTCGTCGGCTCGAGCGGCAGCGGCAAATCGGCGCTGCTGAGAGCGCTTGCGCTAAAGGAAGTTTGGACTTCAGGGGAATATAAAATAGACGGAACGGATTTGATGGAAGCCAGCTTCCTCGCGAGGATGCGATTTAAACGGCAGATTGCTTATTTGGAGCAGAAGCCGATTTTGTACGAGAAAAAGACGGCGCTCAAAAACGTGCTGATCGGCGCGTCCGAGCAGACGCCGATATGGCGCAGAATTACCGGCATGGTTCGCAGCGACGACTATATGGGCGCAATGGACATGCTGGAGCATGTCGGCCTGATGGAGCGGTCGAAGCAGATCGTGGAGCGGATGAGCGGGGGTGAACGGCAGCGGATCGCGATCGCGCGGGCGCTCGTGCACGGCGCGCGCCTCGTGCTGGCGGACGAGCCCGTCTCCGGGCTGGACCCTCATACGTCCGAGGAGATGATGGCTACGCTTAAGAAACTCTGCAAGGAGAAGGGAACGACGATTGTCGCCGCCTTGCACCGGGTGGAGCTGGCGGAGAAATTCGCCGACGAGATCTGGGGCATGCAGGACGGCCGGCTGGTCATGACGGCAAGAGGCCGCCGTTTGACGGCGGCCGAGAAGATGCGGCTGACGTAGCAATAGAAAGCCGCAGCCGTCGTGCACCCCAGACCCTCGGTCGTAGGGCGGCAACGGCTGTTCGTAGGGTTGCTCGGTTGCGTCGACGGATCGTTCTGCTGGCTGTTGTCCCGTGGTCGCAGATCGGCTCGGGCTGTTCGCATGGTCCGCTTACGTCGATGGATCAATTTTGCCGTCTGTTGTTCGTGGTTGCAGGTTGGCTCTGAATGTTCGCATGGTTCGATTACGTCGACGGATCGTCCTTGCTGTCGGTGTCCGCTGCGCCGGACAGCTTGTGAAGCGAAGAGATTTTGCCGTGGGGATGCTGGTTTTGCTTGCGGCTTTTCCAGTTGCTTTCCCGACGACGTTTGGAAGTGGTCATGCCGTTCCCGCCTTTCGTTCGTGCATCGTATGGTGGTACATGAGTTATCGTGGCGTATGCGGCCGGAGGTTATTCACGTGTGACGTTCTTCCGGAAAGAGAGGAGCAGATCGATGACGAGCGGTCATGCTGCTGTGGCGGTTTATCCGTTGCTGTCGCTTAATATTGGCAAAGTCCAAACCTCCATCTATAAAGGCAAAGAAGCGAAGTCCGGTATAATGAAGACCTCTGTCCAGCAGACGCTGCGGCTGACCAGGCTCGGATTCGAAGGGGACGAACAAGCCGATCTGGAGAATCACGGGGGGCCCGACAAGGCGATATGCGTGTATAGCTTCGACCATTATCGGCATTGGGAAGAGGTGCTGAGGCGTTCGCTCGATTACGGGGCCTTCGGAGAAAACTTTACTGTCGAACGAATCGGCGAGCAAGAGGTGCGTATCGGCGATATTTTTCGCGTCGGCTCGGCAGTCGTGCAAGTAAGCCAACCCCGGCAGCCCTGCTGGAAGCTTGCCATGAAGTGGGGCTTGGACGAGCTGCCGCTGCTCGTCACGAACAGCGGTGCGACCGGTTTTTATTTTCGCGTGCTGGAGACCGGAGAAGTGCGGGCGGGAGACGAGCTGTCGCTGCTGCAGCCCCACTTCGACGGCGTCACGGTAACCGAGGCCAACCGCGTTATGCACCGGGACCGCGACGACGCGGCAGGCATACGCCGATTGCTCGCGGTGGATGCCTTGTCCGAGAGCTGGACGACCACATTGACCAAGCGACTCAACCGGCTGGAGAGCCAAAGCGGCGGTCCGTGAGGGCTGGGTGCTGTTTGCTCATGAGAGCTGGATGCAGATGGACCAGGGCTAATATTGGCTCGCTTTGCCCTTAGCGACGCCCTGATCGTGAAAGGGAGGGTATTAAGCTCGCGGGACGGACCTATCGCTGGCGAAGATGGCTGTGGCGATGGATAAGCACGTGGGACGGACCTATTGCTGGTAAAAATGGCTGTGGACGATGGATAAGCTCGCGAGACGGACCTATTGTTGGTGAAGACGGCTGTGTGCGATGGATAAGCTCGCGGGACGGATCTATTGCTGGTGAAGATGGTGACGAATGGTTCATAGATACACGAAACGGTTCTATCGCTCCTACTGGGCACCTTGCTCGCTAGTCTCCCAAATAATACACATTAGATGCTCGAAGAAACCTGCTATTCCCCCTCCAAAAAGCTCCCAAGTAGCTTAAGATGCTCGAAGAAACCTGCTATTCCCCCTCCAAAAAGCTCCCAAATAGCTTAAGATGCTCGAAGAAACCTGCTATTCCCCCTCCAAAAAGCTCTCAAGTAGCTTAAGATGCTCGAAGAAACCTGCTATTCCCTCTCTAAAAAGCCTCCTGCGTGCTCCAAGATACTCAACATACTCAACACACAACCAGTTAATACCTCCCGAAAAACTCCGCCGGACCCAAGATGCCGCCAAACCCATGAAGTTACCAAACCCAAGACGATGCCAGACCCTTATCCAACTTAAGACGTTGCCAACCCCAAGACATCACCTGCCTCGAAACGCTCAATAAACTCCGGAAATGCGCATAAAGCGGCCGGGGAGGATGTTGGAATGGGACACGAGACAACTGTAAGCAATGAGTGCGGGGCGCGAACATATAATGGAGAGGAGGGAGGGGATGGAAGGTGAACACGGCTCAGCGGTTAGGGTACGGGAAAGAGGAAAAGTTGCTGATCGTTAACGCGGACGATTTTGGGCTGTGCGGCAGCGTCAACGAGACGATCGTCGAGCTGCTGGCATCCGGGGCGGTCTGCTCGGCTACGGTGATGATGTGCTGCTCCTGGTCCGCGGACGCGATCGCCCGGGTGCTGGGAACCGTCCCGAACGCGGACGTCGGCGTTCACTGGACGCTTACGAGCGAGTGGCCGGGCTACAAGTGGGGACCGGTATGCCGGACCCGGCCGATGATCACGCTTGCGGCGCGCGGAGGCTGGTTCCCCGGAACGGTCGCGGAAATCGAGCGCACGGCCGACCCCGAGGAGGTACGCTGCGAGCTGATTGCGCAGACGGAAGCGGCCATCGCATCGGGCCTGTCGCCGACGCACGCCGACAACCATATGGCAAGTCTGTACGGATTGTATTCCGGGAAGGATCTGCTCTCGGTCGTCTTCGACATTTGCGCGAAATACGGGCTGCCTTTCCGGCTGCCCCGCACCCTGATTCCCGTCGGAGGGCGGACGATTCCCGCGGAGCTGCAAGAGCGGGCGAAACGAAGGGTTCGTCAGGCGGACGATCGGGGGATTGTGCTGCCCGACTACATTGTCGGTCCGGAATACGGACTGAACGAAGGGGATACCTACGAAGCCGTCAAACGGGAGGGCATCGCCTTGCTGCGCGGACTGCTGCCCGGCGTGACGGAATGGATCGCGCATCCCGCCAAATCCGCGCCCGAATTGACCGCGTTCCACGGCCAACCGGCCAAGAGGGAGATGGAGCGGCGGTTCTGGCTCGACGAGGACGTCCGGAGGATCACGGCCGAGGAACGGATTCGCTTTATCGGCTGGAGGGAGCTACAGCTGCTGCAGAAGGAGCTGTCGGCCTGACGAACAAAGTTGGCTTTGTTTGACGCTTTATCGCATCGAAAGGAGGAATTCGGATTTTAAAGGCGAAATAATTAATATTTGTATATTTTAAATTTTCTGAATGTTCCTTCACCTCACGCGAAAGGGGATTGCAGAAAAACATGGTGACACTGCCTAAGGTCAACGAGCTCGGTTTTTTTGAAATTCGATTGGAGTCGATCGGCGGGCTGGGCGCCAACCTGGCCGGCAAAATGCTGGCGGAAGCCGGGGTGATGGGCGTCGGACTCAACGGCGTCAGCTTCAGCTCTTACGGATCGGAGAAGAAAGGATCGGCGGTCAAGGCCCACATCCGGTTTTGCGACATCAACACGCGCATTCGGGATACGTCTCCGGTGGAACGTCCGCATGTGATCGGAGTGTTTCACGAGAACCTCTCGAAGACGATCAACGTCGTATCGGGCATGCACGAGGACAGCATCGTGCTGGTCAACTCCAAGAAGTCGCCCGAGCAGCTCAAGAGCCAGCTTAAGCTGAAGGCCGGCATTATCGCGGTTGTGGACGCCACCGGCATCTCTTTGCAGGAGAACAACCGCGTCAACATGGCAATGCTCGGCGGATTGTTCCGGCTGTGCGAGTTTCTCGATGCGGAATTCATGAAGGGGGTCATTCGCAAGTCTCTGGAAAAAAAATATCCCGCCGCCGTGCAGCCCGCGTTAAACACGTTCCAGCGGGGGTACGACGAAATGAGCTTTCAGACGTTCGGTCTGGAGGCGGGGGAACGGATGCCCGACTTCGTCCGCATGGACACGCCGGTGCTCGGCTACGAGACGCAGCCGATCGGCGGCGTGATTACGAATCCCGGCAACAGCATTCTGAAGGACTTGAGCATCTCCCGCGCGGGCAAAATGCCGCATTTCGCCGACGACAAATGCATTCATTGCGCGGCATGCGACAACGTCTGCCCCGACTTCTGCTTCGTCTGGGAGGAGCAACCCGACAAGAAGGGGCGTCCGCAGATGTTCCTGCAGGGCATCGATTACCAGTACTGCAAAGGCTGCCTGAAATGCGTGCAGGCCTGTCCGACGGACGCGCTCTCCTCCGAGCTGGAGGAGGACGGCTACGCGGATGGACACCGAGTCGCCCACAAGTTTCATTTGGCTATGTAAAAGAGAAAGCGCCTTGTGATCCTTCAACAAGAACCCGATAGGAAAGGTGGAGTCTGAAAATGTCGATCGACATTCGCCAAGAAACGGTCAAGCAAGGAACCGTGGAGCAGAGGATCGTCTACGAATCAGGCAACGAGATGGCCGCATACGCCGCACACCAGATCAACTATCATATTATGGGTTATTTTCCGATCTCTCCGTCTACGGAGGTCGCGCAATTTCTCGACTTGATGAAAGCGAACGGACAGCACGATATCGTGCTCATTCCCGCGGACGGGGAGCACGGCTCGGCAGGGGTATGCTACGGCGCTTCGGCCGCGGGCGGCCGGGTGTTCAACGCCACGTCGGCCAACGGTTATCTCTACATGCTGGAGCAGATGCCGGTGCAGTCGGGCACGCGATTCCCGATGGTGCTCAATCTCGTGTGCCGTTCGGTCTCCGGGCCGCTGGACATTCACGGCGACCACTCGGATTTGTATTTCGCGCTGAACACGGGCTGGCCGATCGTGCTGTGCCGCGATCCGCAAGCCGTCTACGATATGAACATTATCGCGCTCAGGCTGGCGGAAGATCCGGAGGTCCGCCTGCCGGTCATCGTCGCTTCGGACGGTTATTTCACGAGCCACCAGAAGCGCCGGGTCATGACGTTCACGCACCGCGAGGACGTGCAGAAGTTCGTCGGCGAGCATCCGCCGGAAGGCTTCCAGCACGTGCTGGACCGGAACAATCCGATTACGGTCGGACCGTATATGAACGAACCGGATTACATCAATAACTGCTACCAGCAGAGCATGGCGATGTATCGGGCCGAGGAGGTTTTCGAGCGCATCCAGAAGGAATACGCCGAGCTGACCGGCCGCGAGTATCCGATATTGGAGCTGTACCGGATGGAGGACGCCGACGTCGCCGTCTTCCTGCTCAATTCGTCGGCGGAGATCATCAAGGACGTCGTCGACCAGCTCCGCGGAAAAGGCATCAAGGCCGGCGCGATCTCGCCGAACATCATCCGTCCGTTCCCGGCGAAGCGGATCGCGGAGGCGCTCAGGCACGTCAAGGCGGTCACGGTCGGCGATCGCGCCGACTCTTACGGCGGCCACGGCGGCAACATGGTGATGGAGGTCCGCGCCGCGCTTCAGCAGTACGGCAATTCCTCCACGCTTGTCATCAGCCGGATCTACGGCCTCGGGGGCAAGGATTTCTACGCCGAGGACGGTCTGGCGCTGTTCGAATTCGCCATCGACGCGATGAACAAAGGATATGTGGAGAAGCCGTTCGACTACCACGGCGCGACTCCGGGTGATCCGGCGAAAGCGCCGAAACGCGTGCTGGAGCCGATGAAGTACGAGGATCTGAAGACGGGGCTCATTACCGTGACCCCGAACGAGGAGACCGGCAAGATCAACGTGCGCATTCCGCCTCTGCGTTCCTTGACGAAGAAGCCGAAGCGGATCGCTCCGGGGCACGGCGCTTGTCCGGGATGCGGCATTTTCTCGGGGCTCGAGCTGTTCTTCAAAGGCATCGAAGGCGATATCGTCGCGCTGTTCCATACCGGCTGCGCGATGGTCGTTACGACGGGATATCCGTATTCGGCCCATAAGGCGACGTACATTCATAACTTGTTCCAGAACGGGGCGGCCACGCTGTCCGGCGTCGTCGAGATGTTCCACGAGCGCAAGCGCCGGGGCGAGCTCGATCAATACGGGCTCAAGGACGATTTTACGTTCGTCATGATCACGGGAGACGGCGGCATGGACATCGGCATGGGTCCGGCAATCGGGGCCGCGCTTCGCAATCATAAAATGATCATCCTCGAATACGACAACGAAGGCTATATGAACACGGGCGCGCAGCTCTCGTATTCGACGCCGATGGGGCACCGGACCTCGACGTCCAACGTCGGCAAGTTCCAGGGCGGCAAAGTGTTCCACCATAAGGACACCGCGCAAATCATGGCCGCCACGAACATTCCTTACGTCTTCACCGGCAGCGAAGCGAATCCGCAGGATCTCGTGCGCAAAGGGGCCAAGGCGCAGTGGTACGCGCAGAACGTCGGTCTCGTATACGGCAAAATCCTGATCACCTGTCCGCTCAACTGGCTGTCCGAGGACAAGGACGGCTCCGACATTATCGATTATGCGGTCAACAGCTGCTTCTTCCCGCTCTACGAGGTCGAACGCGGCATTACGGCGATTACCTACAATCCCGAAGAGAAGGGGAAGCGGATTCCGGTCGGCGATTGGCTGAAAATGATGGGCAAGACGAGACATCTGAACAAGCCGGAGTACGCGGAGACGCTGCGGGAATTCGAGGGCGAGATCGAACGGCGCTGGAACGCGCTGAAGGCGAAGCACGAAAATCCGTATCTCTGAGCGGACGAAGGAGGCGGGGAGCATGCCGTACGCGCTTCGTCATGCGGAGACGGGAACGCTGCTGGCCGGTTGGCAGAGGAACGGCTACAAGCTGGATTATTACGGGATCGTACAGTGGGACGACGAGCCTGTGGCCGAAGCTGTCGCGGAGGCGCTGGCGCAGGCCGGAGTTCCGCCGGAGGACGAGGCCGGAAATCCCGAAGCTTGGGAGGCGGTGCGGTTGACCGAGCATGAGGCGAAAATGGCCAACGTGAAGCTGCGCAACGATGCGGGACGGGTCGTCCATTATCGGGACGGCGCGCTGGGCGTCGGCGCGGCCCGCGACCATTAACGACATGAAACAAGCGTCCTTCTCGCGATGAGGGACGCTTGTTTCGTGTCGACGCCGAGCCGGACCGACGGATGCGTTGCGTGCGGGTTCACGTCCATTCTCGCGGCCCGGAGACTCGCGTTCGTATCCGGTTCCGCAGAACCTCAAGCCTCCGGAAGCAAAGAGGCGGCCTTGCTCCCGGAGACGGACAGAAGGTCCGCAACCTTTTGCAGCCGCAGCAGTTCGTTGGGTTTCAGCTCCCGTTGGAAATAGCCGTACAAGTAAGCCGCTTCCAGGAACGGAAGACCGGGGTAACAGACGACCTGCTGGTGCGAATACGGGTTGTCGAGCAGAATTTGCCATTCTCCGCCCCGATCCGGAAGCGGGATGGCGGCCAATACGTCGTTTTTGACGGCGAAGATGAGGTCGAACTCGTCCCATAAGGCGCTCCAGGAAGGGCTGAACCGCTCCGGGTCGGGGAACAGCTCGCGAGCCCGGGACAGCTTGCGGCGCAGGAGCGGAATTTCGTCGTCGGCATAGGTTCGCAGTCCTTCGCGAAAGTCTTCGATAAACCGGTAAAAGGAAAAATACCCTTCCCGCGCGATCCGTTCGGTATGCGTTTGCTCTAATTCCTTCGGTTCGGCGCGCATATACTGGTGAAAGGCAGACATCGACATCTCCGACAGCCCCTTAACGGCAGGAATAGGAAAAACTTCATGAAATATTATACCGCAGCCGCGCCTGCATTCAAAGAACGGCGACAGCCGTTTAGGCTTGTGATATAATGTAAAACAATGCGCGAGGCGCGGTAAGAGTTGTGGGAGGGAAATGCAGAGATGAGTCGGCGTTTTGTCATCGAGGCCGTCATGATCGCCATTTACGGTCAACTGCTTCTGCCGAAACGTCCTGTCGAGTACAGGATACCTTATACTTCGGTAATGGAGCTCTACGATATGAAAGACAGCCCGGAGCCCGTCATGCCGGAAGCGGAAGACGATGCTTACGTGAAGACGAAGATCGGAGAGATGATTGCCTACTTCGAAGATTCGTTTAATAAAAAGAAGATCGAACGCGCGCTGATGGCCCCTTGGCGGGAAAGTCCGCCTCTGCCGATCAACGACAACGTCTCGCTCGTCATCGTAAACGCGGCCGAGAACATGCAGTACGGCGAGGCGTTCGACCCGATCGAGACGGAAGTCATCTTGATGGGGCTTAAGCTGCAGTGTCCGATTCTCACCGACCAGATCGAGTTCCAGGACAAAGTCGTCCAGAACTCGGTTCCCGTTCAACTGTTCGACATCGACGATTTCGAATACGCGGTCGAGGAAGGCACGGAGACCGCCGACGAGTCCAAAGAATAAGAAAGCTGCCGAGTCGCTCGGCAGCTTTTGCGTCAAGCCGGAAGGAGGACGAAGCTCATGCTGCATGTCATTGCCCGCTGGATGGCCAAGAAGCGGAGAAAGCAGCAGAAGCTGCGGCAGTCGATCCGCTGGCACGAACGCTGGGGAACCGCCAGAATGACCTTGGAGGAGCGCGTCGACTACGCGGGCCTGCTTCACGAAGTCGGGAAATCCGAGCAAGCGGTCGGGCTGCTGACGGCAATGTTGGAGCGGAACCGGCACGCGCAAGCCTATGAAAGACGAGCCCATATTTTCAATGAAATGGGGCAGGAGGAGCAGGCGATCGCGGATCTGGACGCGGCGATCGAGCTCGCTCCGGAATCGTATATGGTCTGGTATACGAGAGCGATCTCGCATAACAACCGGGGAGAATACGAGCAGGCGGTGCGGGATTTCCGCCAGGTGCTGCGCAGACGGGAAGATTCCAAAGCTTCCACGCATTACGAGCTCGGCAACGTCTATATGAAGATGGGCCGTTACGAGGAAGCGGAAGCCAGCTACGCGAGCGCGTGCGAGAACGAAGAGCTGGCGATTCCCCATTACTATTTCCGGCGCGCGCAGGCGCTGGAGATGCTCGAGCGGATGGACGACGCCCGAAGCTCGCTGAGCCGGGCGATCCGAATGCAGCGGGAATGGCGCGCGCAAGACAGGAGAGGGCTCGCGAATTATCAGGCGCGAACGAGGTATTCCCCCGCCGCGATCGGCACGTTTATCCAGGGAGCCGAGGAGGAGTACGGCTTCCTGCATTACGAATCGAAGCTGCGGGAAGCCGCGGGCGATCTGACGGGGGCTCTCGCTTCGATCCGCGAGGCGTTGGAAAGCTATCCGGACGAAGCGGATCTGCGGCTGCGCTGCGGGCAGCTGCTGCGCCGGCTGGAACGGCCGCGGGAAGCGGAGGAGGCGCTGACCGGCCTGGTCTCGGCGAATCCGAAATGGCTGCCGGGATACATGGAGCTGAGCGCCCTGTATCGGTCGGAGGAGCGGATGGAGGAGATGGTGCGCCTCCTGAACGAGGCCAAAGGACGCTTCCCCGGGCATATGGTCGTTCGTTATTGGCTGGCCGATGCGTACCGGGAATCGGGCCGGGGAGACGAGGCGCTTCGGGAAAACGCGGAGCTGACGGAGCTGGAGCCGGGCGATCCGCTGAACTGGAAGCAGCGCGCGGAAATTTTGATCGACGCCGCCGAGTACGGAGCCGCCGGCGAAGCTTATACGAAGGCTCTGGCGCTGGAGCAATCGGCGGAGAGCTATATGCGCCGCAGCTATTCCCGTTATATGGAAGACAGGTACGAGGAGGCCATGCTCGATATCCAGGACGCGATCCGGCTGGATGCCGGTCTGCTAAAGGAAAGCAAGACGGCTTACGCGATGGCGGAGCTGTACATGGGAATGCGGAACTACGAGCTCGCGGACGCCGAATATTCCCGCGCGCTGGCGCTGGAGCCGGACAATCCGCAGATTTACGACCGGCGCGCGCGCTGCCGGTTTGCGGCGGAACGATGGAGCGGGGCGCTGGACGACTGCAACCGGGGGCTGCAGCTGACGGGAACGAATCCCCGGCTGACCTGGCTGCGAGGTCTGATCCAGTATCGCATGGAAGATCTGCACGGAGCTGTGCTGGATATGTCCTCCTACACGGAGCAGGTGCCGGACGATGCGCAGGGATTCTACAACCTGGGCCATCTGTACAATCGGCTGGATCGGCACGACGAAGCGATTGCGGCGTTCTCGAAGGCGATCGAATTGAATCCGTTCGACGCCCAGGCTTATCTCGAGCGCGCGTCGGCGTGGTATCACCATTACTTCGACCGCACGCGCGCGGCCGTCGATCTGGCGCAATGGCTGCTTTATACGGAAGCGGGGACTCATGAGGGCGATCGGCTCGAGCTGCTCGACGAAATCCGCGGATTCGACGATGAGATGAGAGAGCTGGCCAGAGATCAGTTCCAGCGCCTGTACGGCGGTTCAAGATATTTATCTTAGCAGTTGCAAAGGAGCTTTACCCGCAATGGAGCATATTGTTCCCGTATATGTACTGACCGGTTTTCTCGGCAGCGGCAAGACGACGCTGCTGAATCGCTTATTGGACGAGGCCCGCGCTTCGGGGCGCAAGGTGGCCGTGCTGCTTAACGAAGCCGGCGACGCCAATGTGGAAGGCTTTATGCTGGGCAGCGACGTGCCGATGGCGGAATTGCTGGGCGGCTGCATCTGCTGCACGATCCGCGCGGATCTCGGCATGGAGCTGACGAAGCTTGCCCGCGAGCACCGTCCGGACGCCATATGGATCGAGACGACCGGAATCGCCCGGCCGCTCGAGGTTCTGGATTCGGTGACGGAAGCGTCCATGTACGAGAAGCTGGAGCTGCGGGGCGTCGTCGCGGTAGCCGACGCGCGTCATCTGCTCGACCGGGTTCGGATCGGCGCCGGCAAAACCTACAAGCTGATGAGGGAGCAGATCGCCGCGGCAAGCTTCGTCGTGCTGAACAAAACCGATCTCGTCGGGGCCGCCGAGCTGGCCGAACTGGAAGCGCTGATCGCCGATTGGAACCCGCGGGCGCGGCTTGTCTCGACGGTGAGAACGCAGCTCGAGCCCGACTCGATCTACGGAAGCGACCGAAGCTTCGCCGCAACCGGAATCGGGGCTCCCGAGACAGGCTCTGCGGACTGCGACCACGGCCATGATCCGCATCCTCATGCGCATTCCCATTCACACGGCGACCCTTCCGCCCACGAGCACATCAACGCTTTGACGTATTATTTGCCCGGCCCGATCGACAGCCGCGCTTTCGAGGAATGGGTCGGCAGCCTGCCGGACAGCGTCTACCGGGGCAAAGGAGTCGTCACTTTCCGGGATACGGCCAGCCGTTTTTTGTTTCAATACGCCTACCGGGAGAGCGATTTTCTCAAGATTACGCCGCAAGGCACGGTGCACGATGTCCTCGTGCTGATCGGCGAGCAGTTTCCCCGCGAAGAGCTGCTTAAGCAGCTGGAACGTTTGGCGGCTCCGTCTCAATAAGCCGTCATTCTCCGGTTCAGCTTGTACATGCCGCTGTTGGCGAGCTTGACGGTCGCCCTCACTTCGCCGAGACGGGGAGATGCGAGCGGCGTGCGGCCGTCCGAGGTCAGACGTTTCCATGCCGCATAATTTCGGCGATAGAGACGATGCTCCAGATCAAGAATGTCGATATGCGTCTCCTGACCGAGACGATGGGTCGTCCGGATCTGTTCCTCGATTTGCGCCCCGGCCATTCGCTCCAATTCCTTTTCCGATTCCGGTCTCCACAATTCCAACAACGCGGCGGCGGCCTCGAGCTCCACGTTAAATACGGGTTCTCCGTTTTTCAGCAGGACGCTTACTTTCGTTCTCGGCTTGGTGAGCCGAAGGGTCCCTACGCGTTCGCCGCCGTCGGTCAGAATGATCCTCGCGCCCTGCTTCCTGTGGTCGAGCCAACGGATGCCGAGCAGCTGCTCGGCAGGCAGCCGACCCAGGAAGCGGGTGTTCCGCAGGGCGTATACGCCGTTGATCTCCAGCTTCGGGTCTGGCTTGCGGTTTCGCATCCACGTATGGCTGGACACGGACAGGGCGGGGAGCAGCGCCGTCTTGCCCGGTTCCCGTACTTCCCGGATAAAGCTCGAAAGCCGCAGCGGCGCTATGATCGGCCGTTGGCTGTAGTTCGTCTCGGGCGCGTACAGAATGGAGTTCATGGGCGACAGGTTAAAAAAGGGCCTGGTCGTGAAAACCTCTTTCATATTTTCGTCCGAACCGTAGATCCAGGGCGTGTAGCGAATTTCGGGATAACGGATCAGGGAATCGAACACTCCAAGCAAATCTCCGTGCTCCAGGGCGCTCCTCGAGAGAACGATCGAATTGAGATGGCCCCAGAACACCGTCTGCTGCGTCGTCTGGTACAGCTCGACGATAGCCTCCGACAACGTTGCGCCGCTCGCTTGGCCTACCCAGACGACAGCCGGCTTGTCGCTCTTGCCGCTTTCGCTTCTGGCGACGCTGGAGAAATCGAGCTGCTGGATATACACGACGTAGCGTTCGTCCTTGAAATCGATGCCGATGCCGGTGAAATAATTGACGTCCTGCAGCGATTTAATGTCCCAGCACCCGCCGAGCAGGCAGGAGAAGCCGATCGTCCAGGCGCACAGCAGCCATCTTTTCATTTCACGAATTCTCTCCTTGGCGGGTACCGTCGATCGGACCGTTCATGCCGGGCCTTGTTTTGTACCGGTTTTTAGGGAATTTCAGCAGAGCGAACATCGCTTCCTTGAAGCGAAACGGAGAGATCGGAGACAGAAACGGGATGCCGAACGAGGTCAGCGAGGACAGGTATACGACGAGTAGAAAGACGGACAGGAAAAAGCCCAGCATGCCGAAGAGGCAGCTGACGGTCAGCACGAACAAGCGAATGCACGTAACCGCTCCGCTCAGGGACTGATTAACGAGCGTGAAGGTCGCCACCGCCGTTATCGCAGTCACAACAAGCGTGGTCGGGCTGGTCAGCCCCGCGCTGATTGCGGCCTCGCCGACGATTAGCCCACCGACGACCGCGACGGTCTGCCCGACCGCTTTCGGCAGACGCATGCCCGCCTCCCGGAACAGCTCGAACAGGGCGATCATCAGAAACAGGTCCACGGGACCCGACAGAGGCAGTCCCAGTCGGGATACGACGATGGTGGCCAGCAGCGGGAACGGGATCTGATCGAGATTATAGGCGGAGATCGCCACCCAAAATCCGGGAAAGAAAATCGCTATAATCAAGCCGATGAGGCGAAGCAGCCGTTCGAGCGCGACATAATAAAAGGGAAGATGCATATCTTCGGGAGATTTAAGCAAGATCATGATGTTCGACGGAGCCATCAGCACCATGGGCGACCCGTCAACAACGATCGCGAAGCGGCCCCGCAGCAGCCCGGCGGCGATGTAATCCGGACGGCCCATGTATTCGATAAGCGGGAACAGCGAATAGGAGGAATCCGCCAACGCTTCCTCGAACAGTTGGCTGGACAGGACGCCGTCGATTTCGATTTTGGAAAGCCGTCTTCGCGCTTCGTCCAGCAAATCCGCATTCGTAATGTCCGTCATATAGAGAAGGGCGACGGAGGTGACGCTGCGCGCGCCGATATGGAAGTAATTCACGCCCATGGTCGGCGACTTCAACCGTTTGCGGACGAGAGCGATATTCGTCTCGATCGCTTCGGTAAAGCCGTCTCGCGGTCCTTTGATCGAAATTTCGGTATTGGATTCGTCCGTCCCGCGCTGGGGCGGAGCGGCCATGTGGATGACGTGGATCTCTTGGGTTTCTTCGAAGAAAAGCGCGAGATTGCCGGAAAATACTTGTTGAATCAGGTTATCGACCGCATCGCGTCCTTCAATCCGGTGCAGGTTGCGCGGGCGCAAGGGCAGCTTTGCATTCGATGCCTTGCCTTGATCGGAATCGCCCGCCAGCAGGCAAGGGAGCTCGCGGAACATAAAGTCGTTGAGCTGCGCGGAATCGATCATGCCGTCGCAGTAGATCAGCAGAGGATTCGGGCCGGACGGAGCGTCGTCTTGATCATAGAACAGATGAAGGTTCACGTCGCCCGAAGCTGCGAACAGCTCCTTCAGCGCTTCGCGGTTCAGCTCGTTCGGACGAAGCTTCGCGTGTTCGGGACGTTCGCCGGAGCTGAGGTCCTCATGCGAGATTCCGCGCGGCGGATGTTTCGGTTCCATGGGCTTTCCTCCGTTTCGGAATAATGAGCAGCAGCAGGAGAAACGGAAAGGCGTAGAAGATCAGCATCACGTTCGGAAAATAATATTGGCCGATAAAACGCAAGAAGACCGAATCGCTGATTCTCGCATCCGAGGAGACGGCCACGAGCGCGACGCCGGACAGCGCCATGAGCGGCAGCTTGAATTTGCTGCGCGTAAGCTGCAGCAGATCGAATAAAAGATAGTAGGCGAGCGCGACCCGAATCAAGGAGCCGGACAGCCATTGGTAGATAGACAGAAAGTCCAGGTGAGAGATAAACTTGCCGATCATGACCATTCGCCACTGCTCGAAAGCCGGATAGCGCTGATCCGCGGCTTCGAAGGGACCGAATATCGTGATCGCGGCGATCAGGGGCCCGAACACCAGGCCGGTTACGGCCAAGGTCAGAACGAGAAACGCGCTCAGTTTGAACCTTCTGCTGAGGTGGTGCTGCAGGCCGATCAGCAAAATAAACTCGACCAGGCCGCTCAGCGTGTACTGTGTTCCGCGCGCGATTTCCGCGGCGTTATGGGTCAGCATCGGCAGCAGATAGCTGTAATCCTTGAATTGGAAGTTAACGCTCATGACGAACAGGCCGAAGGCGACGACCGCCGGCAGCAGGATGCCCGCCGCGATTGCGGTCGTGCGCAGTCCGGCGGCCGCCGCGGCCATGCCGGAGAAGACAAACAGAACGACGGTGACGGGGTAAGGCGTCTTCTGCAGATACGTAACCTTTGTCCAGATCGTTGTATCTCTTATGGTGACGAACAAAATCATCATGCACAGCAGGACGAGAGGAAGGACGACAAGCCAGGCGATAACGGAATTGTAATGGGCTTTGAACCAATGGAACAGCGATTGCTGCCCGGTAAGCTTCATGACCCAATGGACGACGATTGTCCAGACCACGACCGCCGGTAAGGCCAGAAGCGCGCTAATCCAAGAGTCCCGAAAGGCGGTTTGCAGGATGAGCGGCACGATGATGACGTGGTTCGTAATTCCGATCGCCAGGCTGAACATCAGCATCGCCTGGAAAGTGCCGATTTTAATCCGGGGCATGACGAAAACTCCCTTCACCTGTACCGGTTAGTATGAGCGCGGAATTGGCATCGTATGCAAATAATGGAACGGTCGTTGCCGTTGATCATTGCGACAGGCTCGGTTATGCTGTAGAAATGCGGGCAAAACGCCGGAAGGCGCCAAATGCCCGAAGGGACGACGGTTTGTCGGGGGGAGAGGGATACGATGGAATGGATACGCGTGGAAACGGAGGAGCAGCTGCGGGAAGCGCTTGCGGTCCGTATGGAAGTGTTCGTGAAGGAGCAGGGCGTGCCGGCGGATATCGAGGTGGACGAGCATGACGCGTCTCCGTCGGCTTGCCGGCATTATATCGTCCAATCCGACAGCGCGACGATTGCCGCAGGCAGGTATCGGACTTACGAGCCGGGGGTCGCCAAGCTGCAGCGGTTCGCCGTGCTTAAGCCTTGGCGCGGCGCGGGCGTCGGAACGTTCCTGCTGCGGGCGATGGAGGAAGAGGCGAAGCGGGAAGGCTATCGCGCCGTCATTCTCGACGCGCAGTGCTCCGCCGAAGCGTTCTACCGCAGGCTGGGCTACGAGCTCATCTCAAGCGAACCGTTCCTGGATGCGGGGATTTTGCATGTCCGTATGCGCAAAAACGGGTTGGCGTAGCGGGCCTGTTCGGCGCCGAAGCATTGGAAAAACGTTCTTTCCCGGACGGATTTTTCGGCTTTGTTTACCTTTCCCAAATTTAGGAGCGCGGTTCCGTATATTTTTTCGCGAAATCCAGCAACCTTTATCCGTTTTTGGCGTTATATCATATGATCCGATAAACGGGAGTGGTTACCCAACTAGACTAGAAGGAGCAGAGTATGAAGAAGAGTTTTGCGCTAATATTGCTTTCGGCACTCATGTTGTTATCGTTTCAAATGCCCCGGCCGGCCTATGCCGAAGAAAACGCGGGCGGCCTGGAAAGACTTGTTCTCGTCCGGGATTCCAACGAAATGCGGCACAACGACGTTTCCGTCAAGGCCCCGCAGCCTCTGACCCAGGTCAAAGGCGTAACCTACGTTGCGGCAAGAACGTTCATGAATGAAATCTACGGCACGATCGCTTACGATTCCAAGAGCAAGAAGTATACGCTGACCAGCGGCGACAACGTGCTGCAGCTTGCCGCGAACAAGTCGGCCTACACGCTTAACGGCGCGTCGAAGAGCATGACGGGCGCTCCTTACGTGTTGAAGGGAACGCTGATGCTGCCCGTTCGGATAGCCGCTCAAAGCTTCGGCCTGACGATGAAAACTCTGCCCGAGACGCAGCAGATCGAATTGACGTGGTCCAACGCGCCAATCGCCAGGTTCTCCGTATCGGATCTGAATCCATACGCCCAGCAGACGCAAGTTCATTACGTCAACGAATCCTATCATCCCAGCGGCCTGGCGATTGTCGAAGAGCGCTGGGAGAACAACAATGAAGTGTTCGATCAGCCGGGAAGCTACGTCGTGACCCTCTGGGTCAAGGACGTATCCGGCAGATGGAGCGAGCCCTATTCGGTAACCGTGACGGTCAAGCCGGCCAACCAGCCTCCGGTAGCGAGCTTTACGACCGATAAGTCTACGTACAAGATGGGCGAATTCATTACTTACACCGACTACAGCACCGATGACGAGAATCGGATCGCCAGCCGCGTCTGGACGAACGCGCAGCGCGGATTTTTCGAGCCGGGCGAGCAGACCGTTACGCTGAAAGTAACGGACGCGCTCGGCGAGACGGACGAAGTGACCAAGACGATTACGATTCTCGACGAGACGCTGTACACGAAGGAAGAGTTCGATCTCCTGTACACGGAGGTCGGAGAGAAGTTCGAGATGAACGGCTCCTCGGTGCTCCAGTGGCCGACGATGAGCTACAACATCAACGACCGCGAGCAGACGTTGATCCGCGCCAACAGCCCGGAGACGATCCGGGAGGAAGGCATTTATTACGAAGACATCGTATCCGGCGACGTTCGCTTCCTGCTTCACAATCAGAATGGCCGCTCCAAGCCGGTTAAAATCTATGTGATTCTGACGAATAACAATGCGGAGTCGGCAACGGTGCGAATGGGAGCCAAAGGCATGGCCGGCCCTAATCCGATCGTATCGACGGTAGGACGCGCGGTGACGGGAAGATTCCTCGAATCGCTGCTTGCGCCGCAATACTCTTATGTGCAAATTCCTGCGGGAGAAAGCCGGATGATTTTCCAAGAGTACAGCGATAAACCGGTTAAGCCGGGCGATGTATACTCGATGTTCGCGGATGTGTGGATGAGCACTGCTTTGGATTTCAAAGTCGTGGTTGTGGATGCTGAACGCGACGTCATAAGCGCGCTGCCGAGCCTGAGCATTCTGGCAAGCGATGGCCAGCACGTTCGCGGCACGTTCGACAATGCCAACCGCATTATGTACGTGAACCAGATGGTCGGCGATGTGAAGAGCCGCATGGTGCTCGCCGACAATGTCATCGATACGAGAATCTCGGGCATCGACAAGACGATCGGCAATCCCGTGCTGAATGCTGGCAACTACGGCGTGCTGTACACGATTCAGCTGAACAACGTCCAGCCGCATACGGCGATCGTGCTCAGTCCGCGCGGAGGCCACTATGCGGGGGCGTTCACGGTGAACGGCCAAGTCGTCTACACGACGAACACGAGCATTCTCCGCAACACGAACGAGTTGGGCATGCTGTACAAGACGGGAGATACGGCCGAATCGGTGTCGATTACGTTTACGCCGGCGAACGGCAGCATGCTGCCTATCAATCTCTTGTTTATGCCGATGCCGACTCACTAGACCGAAAGACGAACCAAGCTGTCCCTGCCGGGGAATTCCTCTCGCCGTATCGACGAGACGGGCTTTCCGGCGGGGGCGGTTCTTTTTTTTGCAAGAAAGTTGCCCGGATCGAGTTGACACTGATAATCATTATCACATAGACTGGGAGTAGGTGGCGAAAAGGAGCTGTGAATTGGCGATGCAAATATCGACGAACCCGGGAGGACTGGTGTTTCATTTCTCCTCGGTCAAAAGGTTATCGGAGGACGAACTGGTTGCCGCCCCGTTGGGGAAAGGCATTGTCTATAAAAAGGAAGCGGCGGAGGAATGGGTCGAGATCAGCGAGGGGCTGACGGACCAGACGCATATCAACCGTCTGCAAGCGTACGACGATCAGCTCTACGCTTGCTCCAACAAAGGCTTGTTTATTTGCTCCGAGGGGATGTGGTACACCGCCGGCCTGTCTCTCGGCTGTTATCAGTACAAGCAGTTCGGCGAAGTCGGGTTGGCGTCTACGGTGTGCGGCCTGTGGTATACGGAAGGCGAAGAATGGCGCGTGATGATGCGCTCCGACGTAACCGTCTACGACTTTATGTATTTGCCTCAATATGTCGTGCTCGGTACGAACGAAGGCGTATCGATTCTCGACCGGATGACGACGAGCTGGATCAACTGCAAGCTGGATACGGCCGTGACGAGCCTGGCCGTGCACCGCGGCACGATCATCGGCGCCACGGAGCACGGGGAGCTGCTGTGCGGCAACCGGCGCGGAGGATTCGACCGCTGCCGGATGGCCGGCATCTTTATTTTCTCCATCGTGGCGCGGGGGCAGGAGATTTTCGCGTGCACCGATCGGGGGCTGTACCGCGTCAGCTCGATCGGCGGCCGCATTTCGCTGATGGCGTTAAAAATCGGCTGCCAGGTGACCGATGTCGACGTGGACGACCGGAAGTATTATATGGCGACCTTGTTCGAGGGCATTCAGTGCATGGACCGTTAATCTTCGGACCCGGCTTCAGGAGGCGTTCCGCCGGTTCTGCCGCCGTCCGCCGGGTCCGTTTCCCGCCGTCCATGGGGGAAGAATACGATAAACTCGCTCCCTTCGTCCAAGCGGCTCTCGGCCCGAATCGATCCGCCGTGCACCTCGGCCAGCGAGCGGCTGATCGAGAGGCCCAATCCCGCGCCGCCAAGCTTCCTGGCCCGGGAATCGTCGATTCTGTAGAACCTCTCGAACAGGCGGGGCAGATGCTCCGGCGCGATGCCCGGTCCGTTGTCCGCGACCGTCAGCTCCGCGCCTCGCGGATGCGGCCGCACCGATACCGCAATGACGCCGCTCGCCGCATCGGTATGCTGGATCGCGTTCTGGAACAGATTCAGCGCGATCTGCTTCACCTTGTCGGCATCCAGCGGAAGCTCTTCCGTCTCGCGCAGGTCAAATCGGACCTGGCGCTCGCCGGCCAACAGCTTGAATTGGGGCTCCATCTCGCTCAGGATGGGGCCCAGCTGCGTTGGCTCGAGCCGCGCGTCGAAGGCGCGGTCGGCCTTGGCGAGCAGCAGCAGGTCTCCGACGAGCTTGTTGATGCGCTCGGATTCTCCGTGCATGCTGCGCAGTGCTTTGCCGAGCTGGTCGGGGTCCGCTGCGGCGCCCCGCAGCAGCACTTCGAGGAAGCCGTGGATCGACGTCAGCGGCGTCCGCAGCTCGTGCGAGGCGTCCGATACGAAGCGCCGCATGCGCTCGCGGCTTTCCTGCTCGGCGCGGAACGAGCGTTCGAGGCGCTCCAGCATCCGGTTGAAGGAGTGGGACAGCCGATCGATCTCCATCGGACCGGCAGGCTCGGGCAGCCTCTCGCTGAGCTTGCCGGAATCGATCCGTTCGACCGTCTCGACCATGCGGGAGAGCGGCGTCAGCGTGCGCCGAATGGCGGGCAGGAACACGAGCAGCGCGCAGACGAGAGCGGCGAAGGCCAGCGCCAGATACAGCCTCAGCTGCCGGTACAGCTCGGACTTCAGGGGCGCCGTTCCCGTAGCGATCTGGACGACGCCGCCCGTTCCCTGGAACGAGCGGACGGCTTGCAGGACAACAAGCTGCTCCCCGCTTGCCCCGTTTACGACGCGATAGAGCGGCTTGTCCCTGCGCGTCCGCTTCGCCGCGTTTCCGTAATCCTCGTCGGACAGTCTGGGAACGGCGCTCTCGGCCTCGGCTCCGTTCGTGGTCAAGACGGCGAAGCGTCCCTGTTTGTTCAAATAGGCGACGGACGAGGAAGGGAAAAAGACGAACGCTTCGGCCGGACCGCGACGATTGGAGGAGGTGAGTCTCTCCCAGATGTCTCCCGGCACCGAGAGCACCTGTCTCTGAACGGCGGCCGCCCGGTTCTGGTAGAGAAAACGTTCCAAGAAGACGTACTGGGACAGCCCGAGGACGAGCAGCAGCCCCGCAAGGATCAGCAGGATGCGGGACAGCAGCTGGTAACGAAGCGAGCGGGGGAACAGAATGGGACGTACGCCTTGCAGCCAGGCCGCAAGCCGGTTCATATCGGATCCACCCGGTAGCCCGCTCCTCTGATCGTCCGGATCACCTTGTGCTCCCGATCCTGAAGCTTGTCCCGAAGCGATCGGATATACACCTCCACGATGTTGTCCTCTCCGCCGAAATCGTATCCCCATACGCGATCGAGAATCGCGCTTTTGCTCCACACGTGTCCGTGATGGATCACGAGATGCTTCAACAGCTCGAATTCGGTCGGCGACAGATCGAGCAGGCGTTCGCGGTAGCGGAATTCCTTGCGCGCCGCATCGATCGCGAACGGGCCGATCGTCACCTCCTCCAGCAGATGGGGGAACTGGTTGCGCACTCTCGCCTGAATGCGGGCGAGGAGCTCCGCGAAGCTGAACGGCTTGGGCATGTAGTCGTCCGCCCCGATCGACAGCCCCTTAACCCGGTCCTCGACTTCCTCTCTCGCCGTAAGCATGATGACGGCTACCGGCCTCGCGCTTTTCAGCTCGCGGCACACCTCGAAGCCGTCTATCCCCGGCATCATCACATCGAGAACGACGACGTGAGGCTCGAAGCTTTCCGCGAGGGAGAGCGCTTCCCGTCCGTCCTGCGCCGCTGCAACCTTATAGCCTTCGTTGCCAAGTCCCAGCTCCAGAAACTGCAAAATATTCGGCTCGTCGTCGACGAGCATCACTTTGATGCCTTGCGCTTGCTTGGCCATATGTAGTCGTCCTCCTGGCGGCGTTTGCGTCGTTCCTCCATTATGAGCGATGCAGCTTAACTTGTGCTGAGAGAAAACTGAAAGAATGCTGAAAAAAGACGTTCAGCAAACATTCAGCCCGCGCTCATGTGGAACTAAGGTTCCCCTCTCATAATAGGCGGCAAGATCAGATAAAGCGAAGGTGAACGAGTCGGATGAAAAGGAACTGGCTAAGGTGGTTGGGCTGGACGCTCGCGATCGTCGTCATCGCGGGGGGCGCTTGGGCGGGCTACCGGTATTTCGACGGGAAGAAGGAAGCGCCGCTTGCGGCCGCTCAGGCGACAACGCAAGTCCGCAAAGGAACGATCGAGGTGAAAGTGAGCGGAACGGGCAACATTCAGCCCTCCGCCAGAGAGACGGTTACGGCCGGCAGCTCCGGTACCGTCGAGAAAGTGCATGCGAAAAAAGGAGATACGGTCAAGAAAGGCGATGTGCTTGTTACATACGAGGAAGAGGATAACTCGAGTCAGCTGCGGAGCAAGGAAATCGATTTGAAGAAGAAAAAGCTGGAGCTGCAGGACTTGCAGACGAAGTTCAAGTCCGCCGCCGACGACGAGAGCCGCGATGCGGTCGCTCTAAGCATCCAGAAGCAGGAGCTGGATATCGAAAGCGTGCAGGCGGATATCGCCTCGCTGAAGACGGATAACGGCACCGAGCCGGTTCTTGCTCCGATCGACGGCGTTCTGACGTCGTTCGAGGTTAAGGCGGGAGATACCGTCAATCCGAATACGACCGTCGGAGAAATCGTCAATTACGCGCAGCTCCAGATGGTCGTCGGCATCGACGAGCTGGACATTCCGAAGGTGAAGCTTGACCAGGAGGCGTCGATACTCGTCGAAGCGCTGCCCGATCAGACGTTCACGGGCAAAGTGGTGACGATCGCCGACGAAGGCACGTCCAGCAACGGCGTCGCTTCCTTCGACGTGACGATCGCCCTGGCGGCGGCCGACAATCTGAAGGTCGGCATGTCGGCCGAGGCGAGCATTCTGACGGCGCAGAAGACGGATGCGCTCTATGTGCCGGTGGAGGCGGTCCAATCGTCGCAGGGCAAATATTTCGTCCTGGTGCCGGCGAGCGCTTCGGAAGGCGCGGTCGGGGCGGGGGCGCCTTCTTCGGAGGCAACTTCTCCGGCTCGAACGGACGGAGCGCAAGGCGGACAAGCCCGGCAAGGACAACGGGGAACGGGGCAAGCCCGGGAAGGTCAAGAGGGGACGGCGGAAGCTCAGCAGGGTCAAGAGGAGACAGGGCAAGCTCAACAGGGGGCGGGGCAGGCTCAGCAAGGACAAGAGGAGACAGGGCAAGCTCAACAGGGGACGGGGCAGGCTCAGCAAGGCCAAAAAGGAACGGGGCAAGCCCAAGCCGGCCCGGGTGCCGGCGGTGAGACGCTGCCGGGCGGTTTCGCTCCCGGCGGAGAAGGGGGAACCGAGCGGTTCGGCAACCTGTCCGAAGAGGAGCGGGAGGCGATGCGCGAGCGCTTTATGGCCGAGCGCGGCCAAGGCGGCGGCGCGGCAGCAGCGGGAGGCGGAGCGTTCGCCACGGCCCGGGTGGAGGTCCAGGTCGGCGTCAATAACGAGGACAACATCGAGATCGTATCCGGCCTGAAGGAAGGAGATCTTGTCGTGCTGCCGACGACTTCAAGCTCCGGCGCGAACAGAACGAACATGCAGAGCGGCTTCCCGGGCCTGGGAGGCGGAGCCTTCCCCGCAGGAGGGGGCGGCGGAAGCTTCTCCGGAGGAGGCGGCATGGGTGCCGGAGCCAACCGCCAATTCGCCGGCGGGGGAGCAGGGGCAGGCGGTGGACGCTGATGAGCAAATCGCATGTCTCCACGGCCGGAGAGCTGATACGGATCCGCAATCTGAACAAAATATACCGCATGGGCGGAGAAACGCTGAACGCGCTCGACAACGTCAGCTTAACGGTCAACGAAGGAGATTTCGTGGCCATCGTCGGCCCGTCGGGCTCCGGCAAGTCGACGCTGATGAACGTGATCGGCTGTCTGGACACGCCTTCCTCCGGAGAATATTGGCTGGACGGAGAGGAGATCAGCCGGCTGCGCGAGAACAAGCTCGCGGAAATCCGCAATCGTAAAATCGGCTTTATTTTTCAGGGCTTTAATCTGCTGCCCAAGCTGACCGCGATCGAGAACGTGGAGCTTCCGCTCGTCTACCGCGGAGTTCCCGCGAAGCAGCGCCGGCAGCATGCCGTCGACGCGCTGGGCAAGGTCGGACTGGGCGAACGGATTCACCACCGTCCGGTCGAGCTGTCCGGGGGCCAGCAGCAGCGCGTGGCGATCGCCCGCGCGCTGGCCGGCAATCCGCCGATTCTGCTGGCGGACGAGCCGACGGGCGCGCTGGATACGAGGACGGGCGTCGAAGTCATGGGGTTCATCCGGGAGCTGAATGCGCTCGGACACACGATCGTGCTGATTACGCACGATCCCGGCATATCGCAGCAGGCGAAAAGGATCGTCCGCATTCAGGACGGGCGGCTGCACGAAGAGGAGGCGGTGCCGGGATGAGCGTTATGCAGGCTTTCAAGATGGCGATCAAGAGCATTCTGTCCAACAAGCTGAGATCGCTGCTGACGATGCTGGGCATCATCATCGGCGTAACGGCGGTGATCTCGCTCGTCGCCCTTGGCCAGGGCGCGACGAAATCCGTCACCGAGCAGGTGCAGAGCCTGGGCACGAACCTGCTGACGGTGAACGTTCTCGGGCGCGGGTCGGCCAATTCGATGGATGCGGGCGAAGCGGCCTCCCTCGGGGAGGAAGTCGAGGGCATCCAGTATATCGCGCCGGCGAACACGCAGAATGCGACGGTCAAATTCGGATCGTCGAGCGAGAGCGTCAGCGTCGTCGGCACGAACGCCGATTACGCCAACGTGAGGGAATACGAAGTGGCGTCGGGGCGTTTCGTCGCCCAGATCGATCTGGACGTGTACCAGAAAGTCGCCGTGCTCGGCTATACGACCGCCTCCGATCTGTTCGGCTTCGCCGACCCGGTGGGGGAATACGTGCTCATTCAGGGCACGCGCTACAAGGTGGTCGGCGTGCTGGCCGAGAAGGGCAGCACGATGACGGGATCGAACGACGAGGTCGTCATCATTCCGGAAACCTCGTTCGAGCGGCTGTTCAAGACGAAGGGCGTGCGGACGATCTACGTGCAGGTCGCGTCGACCGAGCAGATGGATGCGGTCGTGGCCGGTCTGGAGCAATCGCTCAGCAGCCGTTTTCGCGGCAACACGGACAGCTACCGGGTGTTCAACCAGAGCGACGCCTTGTCGGCGCTGACCTCGGTGTCCGACACGCTGACGCTGGCCTTGGCCGGCATTGCCGGCATCTCCCTGCTCGTCGGCGGCATCGGCATTATGAACATCATGCTCGTGTCGGTCACCGAGCGGACGAGGGAAATCGGCATTCGCAAGGCGATCGGCGCCAAGAAACGGGATATTCTGATCCAGTTTCTGATCGAATCGATGGTGCTGAGCGGGCTCGGCGGCTTGCTCGGCATTGGCATCGGCATCGGAGCGGCCAAGGGCGCTTCGTCCGCCTTTAATATGGATATCGCCTTTTCGGCGAACGTCATTCTGATCGCCTTCGCGTTCTCCGTCTGCATCGGCGTCGTGTTCGGCATGTTCCCGGCGAACAAGGCGGCCAAGCTGAAGCCGATCGAAGCGCTGAGATTCGAATAAGGGTCCCCGGGCGGGAAAGGAGGGAGACGGGCATGGGCGCGTACTCCGAATATGAAGTCAGGGTGCTGCCGCATCTTCGCGAGCTGCAAAATTACTGCTGGTACTTAACGAAATCGAAGTGGGACGCGGAGGATTTGCTTCAGGAGACGCTGCTGAAAGCGCTCGTGTTCTTCCTTCACGCGGAGCCTTACGTGGACGTCAAGCCCTTCCTGATCCGCGTGGCGAGAAATTTATGGATCGACGCCTGCCGCAAGAGACAGAGACGGCGCCTTTCCGCCGCGCACCACGACCGGCAAAACGCCGTGTTCGAGGACAGCGATTACGCCGAGGTGCGGGGCACGATCGAATGGCTGGCGGAGCGGCTTCCCCGGCGCAACATCGAAATCTGGCTGCTGTTTCATTTCTTCGGATACTCGATGCAAGAGATTGCGCTGGCGACGGACGTCTCCGTCTCCGCGGTCAAATCGCTGCTCCACCGCACGCGCGAAACGCTGCGCGGACGCGGCGAAGCTTCCGCCCGCCGGGCCGTCATTCGGCGGGACGTCGAGCGCTGGTCGCGGGCGGTCATGCAGGAACGGCCGCAAGCCGTCTTGTCGGAACGCTAAATCTGGGACCGATTGCGAATACGAAAGGAACAAGCCTTGAGCGGTTTTAGTTCAAGGCTTGTTCTATGCTATAATCTCCTCATAACTAGATAGGGAAAGTAGGGAGTCCGTTCACAGATGAAAATCCAACCTCGGTTTGTCGTCCTCGTTTCTTTGCTGCTTACCGTGTACGCGGCTCTTAATTTCTACATTGGCTGGCATGTCGCGGAATGGTCCACGGCGGTCGGTCTCGGCTACTCGCCGTACGGCTTCTGGATTCCGTTCGCGCTGCTCGCTTACGGTTTCGTGTTGGGAAGGATTCCGCTTCCGGGTCCGCTCAAGCCGATCGGCCGCCTGCTGAAGGTGGCGGGATCGGTGTATATTTTCGTCATGGAGATCGGCTTGCTGCTGTTTATTGCGGCGGACATCGTCCGCTTGGCGCTGTGGCTGACGGCGGGAGTGACGGAAGAATATATCGTCGTCTCGGGCAGCGTCGCGCTTGGTCTGATCGCCATCCTGCTGCTCGTCGGCTCGCGCAACGCCTGGAGTCCCGTCGTTCGCATGCACGAGCTGCGGATTGACAAGCCGGCGGCCGGAGGGAAGGCGGAATGGACGGTTGCCGTCGCCTCGGACATTCACCTGGGCAATCTCGTGGGCCGCAAGCATCTGCGCCGCCTCATCGAACGCGTCAATGCGATGAAGCCCGATCTGATTCTGCTTCCCGGAGACGTCATCGACGATTCGATCGAGCCGTTTCTGCGCAACCGGATGGGCGAGCTGCTCGGCCGGCTCCAGGCCGCCCACGGCGTCTACGCGGTGCTCGGGAACCACGAATACTACGGCGGGCATACGGATCGTTACGTGGAGGAGATGAAGGCGCTCGGCATTCGGGTGCTGCGCGACGAGACGGTCGACATCGAGGGCCGGCTTTATGTCGCGGGCCGCAAGGATAAAACCGCCGAAGCGTCCGGACCGGACGGCAGATTGGCGGTGCGGGAGCTGCTTGACGGTCTGGAGCCGGACAAGCCGCTGCTGCTGATGGACCATCAGCCGACGCAATTCGCGAAAGCGGAGGAAGCCGGAGCGGACGTGCTGCTTAGCGGTCACACGCATCGCGGACAGTTCTGGCCGAACTACCTGTTCACGAGGCGGTTGTTCGAGCTGGACTGGGGCTACATGCGCAAGGGCGCGATGCACGTAGTCGTCTCCTCCGGCTTCGGGTCATGGGGCCCGCCGATCCGTCTCGGCAGCCGGAGCGAGATCATTCGTTTGAAGCTGGTGCTGCAGGGGACTTGAAATGAGGGGAATGAACGATCTGAAAAAACGCCGTAAGGCGTTTTTTTTCTGCGGTTGGCATCGGGCAGGAGAGGTGGGCGCGCAGCGTTTGGGCAATAACCGGATCTGTCGAACATCGTGGGCCAGAACTAGGATTTTCGAGGGACAATAACCGAATCTGTCGAGTATCGTGAGCCAGAACTGGGATTTTCGAGGGACAATAACCGAATCTGTCGAGTATCGTGGCCTAGAAGTGGGATTTTCGAGGGACAATAACCTGATCTGTCGAGTATCGTGGGCCAGAAGTGGGGTTTTTCGAGAGGCAATAACCGAATTTGTCGAGTATCGTGGGCCAGAAGTGGGGTTTTCGAGGAGAGAAATCTGCCGAGGTTGGTGCCAGGCTGCGTAAAGAACGGGTACTCGTCCGAGGAAGGTTTTGCTATAATCGTATCTATGTCCAATGTTTGGAAGGTGGGAGGATCTTTGGCGGTCAAGATTTCGCTAAAGCGGCTATATACTAGGGAAGAGGCCCGTTTGCTGGATGAACGGTTTACGGACACCTATCCCTGGTACAAGCGGGGAGATTACTTTGCCCGATGTCTTGACGAGAACCGGGAGGGAGGCCGCGTGACGTTGATGGCCTACGGCGGAGAGGAGCTGGCGGGCTGCTGCCATTTGCTTTACCGCTCGGGCTACCCTTATTTTCGCGAAAACGGGATTCCGGAAATTAACGATCTGAACGTATTTCCCGATAAGCGGAGGATGGGAATCGCGGGGGCGCTGCTGGACGAGCTGGAGGCGATTGCGGCCCGAACGTCCAGGGCGGTCGGTCTCGGCGTCGGATTGTATGCGGATTACGGGAACGCCCAGCGCCTCTATGGAAAACGCGGTTACGTCATGGACGGAAGGGGACTGACCTATGCCAACGAAGTCGTCCGACCGGGGCAGACGGTAACCGCGGACGATGAGTTGCTGCTGTACATGATCAAAAGATTATAGAAAACGAAAGATTGCCGCAGGGGGCTGAAAACCAAGTGAAAGCTTATTCGAACGGACTGATCGTGCTGCTGTTTTTTCTTCTGAGCCTCGGTCGGGACGAGCCTGAACTTCCCGATCCGAATCGCGGCTATGCGCCCAACGCGTATAGCGCCGAGGATTTGACGATCGTGGATTCGATTACGGGAGCGACGTTAAAGCTGGGGATGACGAGAGAGGAGATTGAGCGGCTGTACGAGAAAGACGAGGAGCCGACCTTCCCCTATGAAAATTACGAAGGTCTGGGCGTATTCTTCAGGGACGACGTCGCGGCCTCTTTCCGAATCGCAGCCGACGACAATGCGAGCAGCCGGTTCAAAACAGCCAGAGGGATCGGCTTGGGCAGCGGCAAGAAGGACGTCGCGGAAAGGTACGGACTTCAATACGCGTTCGACGACGAGTTGAGCGGCGGATCTACGAGTCTGACCTATCGGCTGGCGGAAACGGAAGACGCGATGGAGGCATTGGACGAGAAAGCTCAATTATGGAATTACGATCAGGAACACCTGTATGCGATCAGTTTCGGCTTTTTCGATTCGAAGAACGAGCCGATATTCATCATTTTGATCGGGGACTGGAAAAGCATCTTCCAAATGTCCTGAGCCGCGGGAAGACGTTTCCCGGATTCGGAGTTGATCTGAGCGAATGGAACAACAGCTGCTGATTGTATTCGCGATGACGATGATTATTCACGCCGCCGAGACGCTGTCCTACTCCATCCGATTAGCCGGCGTAAGACTGAACAAGATCGCCGTCGCATTGTCGCTTACCGGCATTATCGTGCTTGTATCCCGGACGGCGAATCTCATCCAGGCGCCGCTGACCGCCAAATTCGTGGATTTCGCGCGAGACCATGCGACGTTCGATCTGCTTCGCTACTTGCGCGTCATTTTGCTGGCATCGTCCGTCGGCACGCTCGTGGCGATCGTTCTTTTTCCCAGCTTTGTCGGATTGTTCGCGATCGTCATCCGCAGATTGGAAGTGACCGGTTCGATCCCGAGGCTGATTTCCAGCGTAACGCTCGGCCAACTGCGCAACACCAAGCGGTATTTGCGAGTGCCGCGGCTGCGGATCAGCCAATACCGCTATTTGGGCATATCCAAAAAGTTCATTTTGCTCAATATGGTCGTCACCTCCTTCTACACCGTCGGAGTTCTCGCGTCGCTCTATGCCGCACATCTTCTGCCGCAGTTCAGCACGACCGCCTCGCAGGCGTCGGGCATCATTAACGGGATGGCGACCATTTTGCTCACCGTATTCATCGATCCTCAGCTCGGCCTGATTACGGACAAAGCGTTAACCGACCCGCAGCGGCGGGAGCAGCTCGGCAAAATCTACGTACTGATGATGACGACGCGGTTTTTCGGCACGATGCTTGCGCAGCTGGTGCTCGTTCCGGCGGCTTATTTTATCGGCACGGTCGTAAAATGGATTTGAGGTCTGCTATCGCCGGTCACTGGAGGAATGGAGCTATGAACGATATTCGATTTCCCATCGGGCGTTTCGAGCCGATTGGCGATCAGACGGATGAGGGACGCCGCGCCCTGATCGGGGAAATTCCCGGCCTGGCCGACCAGCTTCGCAAGCTGATCGCCGGCCTGCCGCCAGAGCGGCTGCTTATTCCTTATCGGGAAGGCGGGTGGACGATCGCGCAGATCGTTCATCATCTGGCGGACAACGATATGAACGCTTATTTGCGCTTTAAGCGGGCGTTGACGGAGGAGGAGCCGCTGGCCGGCTCTTATCGGGAGGATCTGTGGGCGGAATTGCCGGATTACGGAAAGCTGCCGCCCGAGCATTCGCTGCTGCTTCTGGAGACGCTGCATACCCGCTTCGCTATACTGCTGAAGAATTTGAAACCGGCGGATTTTAAGCGCAAGCTGCGCACGCAGGCGCTGGGCAGCGTGACGCTGGATGTCGCCCTGCAGCGGTTCGTCTGGCATAATCGGCACCACCGCTCGCAGATCGAGACATTTTTAGTTAGGGCGATATCATCGCAAGGGAAAAGAGGTCGGAGCGGATGAGAATCGTCGTCGTATCCGATACGCATATGCCGAGAATGGCGAAGAAGCTGCCGGACAGACTGCTGAAAGAGCTGGAGAAGGCGGACGCGATCGTGCACGCCGGGGACTGGACGAAGCCGTCGGTCTATGAGCAGCTTGCCGCGTTCGGTCCGGTCTACGGCGTGGCGGGCAATAACGACGGAGCCGAGCTGCAGGCCCGATTCGGGCTTCGCAAGCTGCTGAAGTTCGAGCAATGCCGGATCGGGCTCGTTCACGGCCACGGCGCGGCCAAGCGCGCATCGACGGAAGCGTATGCGCTCGAAGCGTTCAAGGGGACGAAGCTGGACGCGCTCGTCTACGGGCATTCGCACATTCCCGTTCGCAAGACGGCCGGAGGCATGCTCGTGTTCAACCCCGGCTCTCCTACGGACAAACGAAAGCAGCCGCTGTATTCGTTCGGTATTTTCGAGATCGTCGGGAACGCGTTGAGAGCAAAGCATGTCTTTTACGAGGATAAAGCTTAAGCGGATATCCCGGGAATGCCGCAGGAGGGATGCCGGGAGGTATGCTATAATGAAGAAACGATCGAATAAGCAGACCAGATTGGAGCGCCGGACTTGAAGAAATTCAAAAAGTTTTATATCGAAATCACGAGCATTTGCAATCTTGCGTGCAGCTTCTGTCCTCCGACGAAACGTCAGGCGAACTTCATTAAAATCGACGCCTTCAAGCATACGCTCGATCAGATTCGGGGGCATGCCGAATATATTTATTTCCATGTGAAGGGCGAGCCGCTGCTTCATCCGAAGATCGACGAGCTGCTCGACATCAGCCATGACAAAGGCTTCAAGGTCAACCTGACGACCAACGGCACGCTTCTCGGCAAGAACCGGCATAAGCTGCTCGGCAAGCCCGCGCTCAGGCAGATGAATTTCTCGCTGCACAGCTTCGACGGGCATGAAGGCTCGGTCGACAAGGAAGGCTATGTGGGAAGCGTGCTCGATTTTGTCAAAGAGGCGGTCGCCACGACCGATATGATCGCCTCCTTGCGTTTGTGGAATTTGACGCCGGATAACGAGACGAACGTGAAGAACGACCGCAACCGCGAAATTCTGGAGCAGATTCAGCAGACGTTTAACCTGGATTTCCGGATCGAGGAACGTTTTGTGAGAGGCCAGGGCCTAAAAATCGCCGAGCGCGTATACTTGAATCACGAGGAAGAGTTCAAGTGGCCGGACTTGAAGGAGAAGGAAGACGAAGGGCGGGGCTTCTGCCACGCATTGCGCAACCAGGCGGGCGTCCTGGTCGACGGCACGGTCATTCCTTGCTGCCTCGACGGGGAAGGCGTCATCAATTTGGGCAACTTGCACGCCAAGCCGTTCTCGGAAATCATTGAGGACGAACGCGCGACCCGGCTGTACGATGGCTTCTCCCGCAGGGAAGTCGTCGAGGAGTTGTGCCGCAAATGCGGTTACCGTCAAAGATTCAGCGTTTAAAGTCCAATCAAAAAGTCGCGGAAACGCGGCTTTTTACACAGAAAGGGGTGGGAAAACATGACAAAAGCACTACAGCCTGCGCTCGACCGGGCATATATAATGAGAATACTCGAAGCTCTGTTGGCGACGCCGAGCCCCAGCGGCTTCTGCATGGAAGTGATGAAGCTTGTACGCGCCGAGACGGAGAAGCTGGGCTTCGCCCTGGAGATGACGCCGAAGGGCAATGCCGTCATTACGCTTCCCGGAGCGGATGACGAAGCGGGCGGCACGCTGGCGCTGACCGCTCATGTGGACACGCTCGGCGCGATGGTCCGCTCGATCAAGCCGAACGGAATGCTGCGGTTTACGCCCGTAGGCGGATACGCGATGCAGACCGTAGAGGGAGAATACTGCCTCGTACATACCCGGGACGGCAGAACGTACGAGGGCACGGTGCTGTCGACGCAGCCCTCCGTGCACGTCTATGCCGACGTGCGGGACCAGAAGCGGGAAGAGGCGAACATGGAAATCCGCCTCGACGAGCTTGTCCGGACGAAGGAGGAGACGGAGAGGCTGGGCATCGCTCCGGGAGATTACGTCTCCTGGGACCCCCGAACCCGGATTTTGCCGAACGGATGGATCAAATCCCGGCATCTGGACGACAAAGCAAGCGTCGCGGCGCTGTTCGGCGTCATGGAGTGGCTGAAGCGCGAGGGCGTCCGGCCCGCCGGAACCGTTAAGATCATCCTGTCGACCTATGAAGAGGTCGGCCACGGCAGCTCCTACGTTCCGCCGGACATTACGGAGCTGATCGCCGTCGACATGGGGGCGATCGGGGACGACCTGTCGACGACGGAACGGGACGTCTCGATCTGTGCCAAGGATTCTTCGGGACCGTACGATTACGGCATGACTTCGCGGCTGATCGGGCTCGCGCGCCGGGAGGGACTGCCCCATGCCGTCGATATCTACCCGTATTACGGCTCGGACGCTTCCGCCGCTCTGCGCGGAGGCGGCAACATTCGCGCGGCGCTGATCGGCCCCGGCGTGCATGCTTCGCACGGAATGGAGCGAACGCATGCGGACGCCGTCATGAACACCGCCGCGCTGCTGATTGCCTATATGATGGACAAAGGAGAAGATGACTGATGAGCAGCTTGACTCAACGTCCGGCGAAGGAAGAATACGGCGGACATTTCGGAACCTATATCGATCTCGTTCCGGATGGCAGCATTGTCGATATTTTGACGGACGATTTGAAGGCGACTTCCGAATTTCTATCCGATCTTCCGTTGGACAAGGCGGAGCACCGCTACGCGCCGGGCAAGTGGAGCATTAAAGAAGTGATCGGCCACATCGCCGACACGGAGCGAATCATGAGCTACCGGCTGCTGCGCATCGCGCGGGGAGACGCCACGCCGCTCCCGGGCTTCGAGCAGGACGAGTATATGAAATACGTCGATTTCGACGCCTATTCCCTGGCCGACCTGATCGAGAACTTCATCTCCGTGCGCAGAGCGACGTTAACGCTCGTCCGGGGACTGACGGAAGAGGCGTGGGCCAGAACCGGCACGGCCAGCAATACCGTCATGAGCGTTAAAGCTCTGGCCTACGTCGTTGCCGGCCACGGAATGCACCATCTTCGCATCGTGAAAAACAAGTATTTGGCCTAGGGCCGTGTATGCAACCTCCGAGGATAGCAGATATTGCCGAATTTTCGTTCCATGCAAGGAACTTTTGCGAAGGCGTACCGGGGGTACGTCAAAGGGACGCAGCAGGGGGCGAAAAGGCGGTGAAAGATGCCCCTGAGCGGGTTTGCATACACGCCCTAGCGCTTCCGAGATCCTACTCGTCGTCCCTATCGTCAAGCAGCCTGTTCGGCCGCCGTTCCGCCCTTCCGGCGGAGGGCGGCCGTTTGCCTTTGGAGCTTCCTTTGGCTTTGGCGGCGGCCGTCCGCTCTTTGCGGGCCAGATGCGCAAGCTCCTTCTCGGTTTTGCGGTAATTGGCGTACCGTTTCGGGTCGAGCTCGCCGGAGCCCAAGGCCCGGAGCATCGCGCAGCCGGCTTCGCCGTCATGCTTGCAATCGCGGAAACGGCAGCTTGCGGCAAGCCGTTCGATGTCCGCGAAAGCCTGCTGCCAGCCATCCTGCGCATCCCATAGCTGCAATTCCCGCATGCCGGGCGTATCCATGACGAGCGCCCCGCAGTCGAGCAGGAACAGCTCCCGATGGGTCGTCGTATGGCGGCCGCGGGCGTCGTCCTCGCGAATGCCTTGGGTCGACTGGAGGTTTCGTCCGGCCAGCCAGTTCAGCAGCGTGGACTTGCCGACTCCGGAGGAGCCCGTGATGCCGATCGTCGCTCCGGGCTTCAGGTAGGCGTCAAGCGCTTCCTTGCCTGCGCCCGTCAGCGCGCTGACGCAGTGAACCGGCACGCCGGGAGCGACGCTCCCGACTTGCTCGACGAACGCTTCCGGATCGGCGCACAGATCCGCTTTCGTGAGCAGAACGACCGGAGCGGCTCCGCTGTCCCAGGCGGCGATCATGTAGCGTTCGATTTTGCGCAGGTTGAAGTCCTGGTTCAAGGCGTTCACGATAAACAAATAATCGAGATTGGCGCCGACAATCTGGTCCTCGACGGCGGCTCCGGCGACTTTGCGAACCATCGCGGAGCGGCGGGGCAGGACGGCATGGATGACGGAACGCCTCTCCCCGGGCAGGGGCTCCGCGAGCACCCAGTCTCCGACGGCGGGGTAGTCGCCGCGCTTGGTGGCAAGAAATTCGAATTTTCCGGTGACGGACGCGCTGTGCGAACCGTCCGCGGTCATCAGGTTGTACGAGTGCGAGAATTGAGCGACGACACGCGCGGGCGCATAGTCGCGCAGAGGCTGCTCCAGCGCTGCAAGCGCCTGCCGCCAATGCTCGTTCCAGCCGTAAGCGGCGAGCAGTTCGTTGGTTATCGGATTCATCGTTGGAAAACCCCTTATGATTTGATTTTTTTAAAACGAACGGGGCTGTCCATAAGCGGAGCCGCTCGGGATAATCGATAGACCAGGAACAGGGGATGTCCCCCTTGCACCTTTATCGTCGATTATTTTTCAGAGCAGCTTGCTTGGCTTATGGGACAGCCCCGGCTTCGCGCCGAGCGAATCGGCGCGCAAAAAAACCGCTCAGAAACCGGAGGGTCTCTGGCGGTCGGCATATGCAACTCGGGTAAGCAAACGTCGATCCCGCTTGCTTAAGCGAAAAGCATTACAGCGCAACATTCCGTAGAGACCGGGGGCTATGCCCGAGAACAACCGACGCGGCAACCCATTCGTTCGCGATGTTAAGCATATTCCTCAGCCTCCTTGCGTGTAATATGGTGCTATTATAGACAGCCGTTATTTTCCTTGTCAAGCCGTAAAAAGGCTGGAAATCAACGTTTGAAGATTTACTTAGCGGATGGTATAGTAGGAAAGCTGGACATAATAATCCATCATTGGATATGGAGGAAACAGAGAAAAATGAATACCGCAGACAACGCGGCGGGGCCGCAGTACAAGGAGCTGGAGAACATCAAGCGCCTGCCGATCCTGATCACGCTGATCATCGGCGCGTTCTTCTCCATCTTGAACGAAACCCTGCTCAATATCGCTTTTGTCGACCTGACAATCGACCTTAACGTGCCGTATACGACCATTCAATGGCTGTCCACCAGCTATATGCTCGTCGTCGGCATACTTATTCCGGTGTCCGCCTTGCTCGTGCAATGGTTCACGACCCGGCAGATGTTCATCGGCGCGATGGTGCTCTTCTCCATCGGAACGCTGGTGTGCGCCATCGCTCCGGGCTTCCCCGTCCTGCTTCTGGGCCGGATTATTCAAGCGTTCGGTACCGGTCTGATGCTGCCGGTCATGATGAACACCATTCTCGTGCTGTATCCGCCGGAGAAGCGCGGCGCGGCGATGGGGAGCATGGGCCTCGTCATCATGTTCGCTCCGGCAATCGGACCGACGCTGTCCGGGCTTATTCTCGAATCGCTCGACTGGCGCTGGCTGTTCTACCTGGTGCTGCCGTTTGGCATTTTGTCCGTTGTCATCGCTTCGCTCTATCTGAAGAACGTGACGGACGTGACCAAACCGAAGGTCGACGTTCTGTCGATCATCCTGTCCACCATCGGCTTTGGCGGCATCGTCTACGGCTTCAGCAACGTGGGCGATACCGAGGGGGCCGGCTGGGCCGAGCCGAAGGTGTATTGGACGCTTATCATCGGAGGCATAGCCCTCATCCTGTTCGTATGGAGGCAGCTGGTGTCCAAGCAGCCGATGCTTAACCTGCGCGCCTTCCTGTCGCCGATGTTCTCGCTCAGCACCGTGCTGCTCATCATCGTCATGATGTCGCTGTTCTCGACGCTGATGCTGCTGCCGATTTTCCTGCAGCAGGGTCTGCTCATGACGGCTTTCGCCGCGGGTCTCGTCCTGCTGCCGGGCGGTATTCTGAACGGCTTCCTGTCCCCGGTGACCGGCAAGCTGTTCGACAAGTTCGGTCCGCGCGTGCTGGCCCTTCCGGGCGCGATCATTCTCGTCATCGTCATGTACCTGTTCACGACGGTCGACCTGGAGACGACGAAGGGCACGCTTATTTTGTACCACTGCATTATGATGGTCGCCATCTCGATGATCATGATGCCGGTGCAGACGAACGGCCTCAACCAGCTGCCGCGCGCCTACTATCCGCACGGCACGGCGATTCTCAATACGCTGCAGCAGGTGTCCGGCGCAATCGGCGTCGCGTTCTTCATCAGTATCATGACCAACGGAACGAAGGACTTCTTCACCAGCCCGCCTGCCGACGCTTCTCCCGAGCAGCTTCCGGCGCTGGCGCTGAACGCGGGCATTCACAACTCGTTCAAGGTCGGGATGATCTTCGCGATCGTAGCGGTCGTGCTCGCGCTGTTCGTCAAGAAGACGAAGGCGCCGGAGGCCGAGTCGCAGAAGCAAGCCGCTTAAATACGGACGCGGACTTGTCGAATATCCGTACTAAAAACCGCGCGAATCTGCGCGGTTTTTTGTTGGCGCGCAGGCGATCCGACAATCCCGTTTCGGTTTGGCGGCCCGGATAGGTTATACTAGAAGCTGACGCCTAATCTTTCCATACGAGGTCATCATCCATGAAAACAATGAAAACAAGGTATATCGCGCTGCTGTCGTTAATTGCGATGGGAGCCGGCTTTATCGTCACGCTGCTGCTGCCTTATCATCCGGTGACGGAGCTGCTCAAGGGCGGCTTCGAGGCGGGGCTCGTCGGAGGCTTCGCGGACTGGTTCGCCGTAACGGCGTTGTTCCGCCATCCTTTGGGCATCCCCATCCCGCATACGTCGCTGCTGCTCAAAAATCGCGATAAAATCGCCCGTTCGCTCGTGTCCGCGCTGGAAAACGAGCTGTTGAACAAAGAGAGCATCAAGGAGAAGCTGAAGCAGTTTCAGCTGATGAAGACGGCGGGCTCGGCCCTGACCCGGCTGGCGGCGAAGCGGAGCAACCGCGTAGGCGTCCTGAAGCTGGCGCACGGCCTGGTCGCCCGGCTGCCCTTGGAGACGTTCGCGCCTTATCTTCAGCGCGCGATCGCCGAAGCGATCCGGAGTACCGACATGCAGCCGCTAGCCGGCAAAGCGGCGCAAGCCGTCGTGCGCGAACGTTTGGACGAGCGGGCGCTCGATTACGCGCTCAGGCAGGGCGGGGCATGGGCCGGCAAGCCTGAGACGGCCTACATGCTCGGCTCGATCGCCATGCAGAAAGTGTCCGAAGCCAAGGTTGGCGGATTTATGGGCTTTGCGGTGCAGGCGTTCGCGGGTTTTATGAACGAGGACAAGCTGGGCGGGATGATCCAGCAGCTGCTGCTGTCGGGCATTCGGGATTTGCTCATGCCGGGCAACGAAAACCGGGAGAAGCTGCTGGCGGAAATCCGCCGTCAGATCGGCCAGGCGGCGGAGAACGAGGAGCTGCTGGAGCGCGGCAAAAGCTGGGTCGTGGACAAAATCGAGCATCCGGACAGCGGGCGGTTTTTGCTGGAGCGGATGGAATCGCTGTGCGGCTCGATTCTCTCCGCGTTGGAAGGGGAGATGGAGCGGGGGGGACGCCGGGTCGTGTCCGCGCTTCGCTACATCGTGCGCAAGCTTCAAGCCGAGCCCGAGACGGTCGAAGGCATCGAGCGCAAAGTGCTCGCCTTCGTCGCGGACACCGTGGAAGCGAACCACTACCGCATCGGGCTGCTGATCCGGGACAATATCGACAAGATGAACGACAAGGAGCTCGTCGCCATGCTGGAGGAGAAAATCGGCGGAGACCTCCAGTGGATACGCGTCAACGGCGCCTTGTGCGGTTTCCTTATCGGCCTCGTTCTATCGGGGATTCAACTGCTTGCCTGATCGAGCAAACGCATAATCTCCGCGACGATCAGCTCCGGCTCGGTGAACGGCACCAGGTGCGCGGAATTCGCGGCTTCTACCCAACGGGCGCGCTCTAACGAGGCGGCCGTTTTTTGATGGGCCTCGACGAGGGCCGGGCGAATTTTGCGCTCCTGGCGATTCACTTGCGTGCCGGAGATGACGCTGACCTCCAGGCTGCCCAGCGCCGGCGGACGCTCGCGCAGTGCGGCCAACTCCGGCAAAAACGTCTTCAGCTCCGCTCCCGCCGTGCGGGCGGCCCTTGGCGTGAAATCCTCTTCGCGGTGGTCTCTGGCGATATCGGGAGGCTGGACGCTGCCGTATTTGCTCCCGAGCAGGCGGTAGAGTCCCAAACGCGCAAGTACCGGATACAGAATGCGGGAAAAGGCAAACCATCTCGCCGTTCCGGGCTTGAAATACAGATCGGCGTTCTCGTCGCTCGGATCGACCAGCACGATGCCGCGAATCCGCTCGGGAACGGCCGCGGCGGCGGCGCGGACGATCGGGCCGCCCCAGCTGTGGCCGACCAGCACGAACGGGCCCGGACCGAGCTCGTCGAGCAGCAGCAGCAGGTCGTCGACGATTCGCCGCAGCGTTCTCGGACCCGGGGCCTCGCCGCTTCGTCCCGTTCCGGCGCGATCGTATACGACGGCTCGCGTATGCTTGGCGACGGCGGGTTGAACCAGACCCCAAGTGGAACGGGAAAAGCCCATGCCCGATTCGAAAACGACGGTCGGCCGTCCCGCGCCGTTCGTCATATAATGCAGCTTGCGGCCGTCCGGGGCGGTCAGGTAATGCGATTCTCCGTAAGCATGGGGAACACGGTCTTTGGCATCGTTCACAGGCTGCACTCCTTCGATAGAGTTATAGATGATAATCATTCTCATTCACAATTATGAACAACCGCGAAAAGATTGGCAATACCCGATTCGGGCCAGGGGCTGGAAAAAGGAAGAGAACTGGGTTACACTCTACTGAGAATGATTCTCATGTTAGGAGGGAACGGGCATGGACGCCTCCTTGGACGCCATTTATCAGCTTTATTTCGACACCGCGCCGGTTTCCCGCGTCGGTCCGACGACTTATGCCGTCGCCCCGTCGGCGGGGAGCGGAAGCATTCACCGGATGAGCACTTACAGCGGAATCGAGATCGTCTATTCGGAATATCGCCTGCATTCGCGGCAGTTGAATCGCTTCGCTACGAGGGAACGGATGATCGAGCTGCAATTCGCCCTGTCCGGCCGGCGTTCCGCTTGCGTCTCCGGGCTGGATTTTACGCTGGAGAGCGGCAAGGGCGCTCTGCTGCTGATGCAGGACTTCGACGTCGAATTCGACATCGGCTGCGAAGAAACGTTCCGTTCGTTTACGCTGGGAATACCGGTGGAATTGTTCGAGTACGCGGCGGCGCGCGATCGTCAAGGCGACTCGCATTTCGAGCGGCTGACGAAAGGCCTCGCCTTCCGGACGCTTGAGTTCGTGCCGGACGAACGGGGCTTAATGCTGGTTCGGAGGCTGATCGAGGACGCGCAAGGGGCGTCGCGCGCTCCGCTGTTGATGGAATCCGCCGCTTACGAGCTGCTTAATCTTTATCTGACGCAGCTGTTCGAGCCGACGCCCGTCCGGGAGGGACTTTCGCGGGAAGACGTTCGCAGGCTGCGGCGGGCGGCGGAAATTCTCGAAGCGCAGATGAGAAATCCGCCGTCGCTGCTGGCGTTGGCCAGATTGGCTTGCATTAACGATTACAAGCTCAAGAAGGGCTTCAAAGCGCTTTACGGCACAACCGTCTACGAGTATTTGCGGCAAACGCGGATGAAGCACGCGATGAATTTGCTGCGTACGGGAGCGTCCAACGTAACGGAGGCGGCGATCGAGACGGGCTACTGCAATGTTAGCGCGTTCGCCGAGCAGTTCCGTAAAACGTACGGCATCAATCCGTCCGCGGTCAAACGAATCTACTGATCGCTCCGGAGGGCGAATTAATCCGTGCGGAGGGAGGAAACTCCGTACGAAGGCGGCAGCCGGTTCTTCTCTCCTGTAACGTAAAGTTCCGAGACAGGAGAAGGAGAGGAGAACGATTCGCATGTTCCGAATCAAAGCAAGCATTTTTTTCAGCGTATTCGCCGCCATGCTCGGCTTGATGCTGATCGCTCCGATTATGCCGCCGCTCATCCGCGAGCTGGGTTTAAGCGAAAGCCATTCCGGCTGGATCATCTCGCTGGGCTCCGTCACGATGGCCGTTATGGCGCCGGTCTGGGGCCGCCTAAGCGATACGCGAGGACGGAAAGCCGTTATTTTGACGGGGTTTGTCGGGATGGGGATCAGCTGTCTGCTGTTCGCCCTGGCGCTGTACGCCGGACTGCACGACTGGATTTCCGGCGGGCCGCTCGTTGCGCTGCTCATTGCGACGCGCGGCATGATCGGTCTGTTTATTCCGGCTGTTCTGTCCTCGGCGCAGGCGTATATGGGAGACGTTACCGAAGGGCGGGAGCGAACGGCCGGCATGGCCGTCATTAGCGCGGCGAACGGGATGGGGCTGGTGTTCGGCCCGGCGATCGCGGGAGTTTTCGCCGGAATCGGTCTGCTGTGGCCGCTGTATTTCGGCACGGCGCTGTCCTTTGCGGCATTCGCCGTCGCGCTGCTGTTTATTCCTCCGGCCAAGCCGGTCGCCAGGGAGAGGCCGGCCAAGGTGAATCCGTTCCGTCCGGGCTTGCGGGTGTATTTGCTGGCGGGGTTCGCCACGATGACCGGAGTGATCGGCATCCAGGTCGTCGGCGGATTTTATTTTCAGGACATGCTGCATTTGACCGGTCAAGGAACGGCGCGTATGGTATCCGTCGGACTGATGCTGTCCGGCTTCGCGATGCTGGCCGTGCAAGCCGTTCAGATGAAGGGGCCGAAGCTGCAGCCGAAAACGATGATGCTGGCAGGCGCTCTGTTCGTCGTGCTCGGCCTGCTCGTATTCCTCTACTCGGACAGTCAGGCTTTCTATTATTTCGCCTTTATCCTGTTCGGAGTCGGCGCCGGCTTGTCGATGCCGGGCTTTATGTCGGCCGCGTCGCTCGCGGTCTCCAAGGAGCAGCAGGGCGGGGTAGCCGGCCTCGTCGCCTCGGTGCAAGGCATCGCCGCCATCGTAACCCCGATTGTCGCGACAACCCTGTACCAGTCGCACATGAGCCTGCCTTTCTGGTTCATTATCGCGCTGACCGCAGCCGTCGCTCCGGTGCTTCTGTCCGTTAGGGGGAAAGCTGCGGTTGAATCGAACTAGCCCCGCCGATAGCCGGCAGGGGTTGTGCCGGTGAGTTTCTTGAATACGCGGTGAAAATGGGGCAGGCTCTCGAAGCCGCAGCGCTCGGCGATCAGGCTGACGTTGTCGTCGGTGCCGAGCAGCTGCTCCTTGGCCAGCACGATGCGTTTGGCGTTGACGTAGTCGGTGACGTTCATGCCGGTAATCTGCTTGAACACCCGGGAGAAGTGCGCGGCCGTGACGGAGGCGTGCCTGGCCAGCGCGGCCAGCCCGAGATCGGCGTCGGGATGCGTCGCGATATAGTGAAGGATGTCCTTCATCCACTGCGGGCCGATGCCCGATTCGTTCGCATCCTTGTCCATCGCGCTGTTCACGTGGCGGTTGATCAGAAGAAGCCATTGCTGGAGCAGCAGGCTGACGGCGTGGCGATAGCCGACCGCTTGGTTTGCCAGCTCGTCGCGGATCCGCTCCATCGCTTCCTCCGTAGCCAGGCGGAGCGGCTCGTCCAGCTCCAGCCGGTAATGCTTGCGTTTGCGGGCCAGCTCGAAGCAGCGCAAGCTGTTGTACGGCTCGCCGATGTCGCCCGAGGAGGCGAAGCCCGGGGCGAAAAAAACGGCCGTCGACGTCACCGGGTCCTGCGGGTCCTGGAACGAGCGGTGAATCGAATTGCCCGGCACGAGCAGCAGGTCGCCGGCCTTAATGTCGTACAGCTTCTGATCGATGAAGAACGCCGCCTTGCCCATGTAGACGTAAAAAAACTCATATTGATCGTGCAGATGGTCCGGAAGCTCCCGCTCCGGGCTTTTTTTATCTCGATAGACGAATTCGAACGGAAACAGCGGCTCGCTCGCGAACGGTTTGCGGTAAATTTTCATCGGATGCATCTCCCTAAAGTGCGGTATACGTATAAAATATCAAAATAGAGTACATTTCCGCAAGGATTAAGCCTTTTTACACCGCTTGCAGCTGATACAATAAAAACAATAGGACAATATTGAGCAGCCCCGAAATCGGGAGCCGCTTGGGCACGCAGGGGGAGAGGTTATATGAGAATCGACGCGCATCAGCATTTCTGGAAAATCGAACGGGGCGATTACGGCTGGATTACGCCGGAGCTGCCCGTGCTGTATCGCGACTATCTTCCCGAGCATCTGAAGCCCTCGCTCGACAAGCATCGCCTCGACGGCACGATTGCCGTGCAGGCGGCGCCGACGCTGGCGGAGACGGACTATCTGCTTGCGCTTGCGGAGCGCGAGCCTTCGATCCTGGGCGTGGTCGGATGGCTCGACCTGCACGATCCGAACCATCGCGAGCATTACCGGCGAATAGCAGCCCATCCGAAATTCGTCGGCTTCCGGACGATGATCCAGGAAATGCCCGACGCCGCCCGCATATTGGAGCCGGCGTTCGTGGAAGCGCTTTGCTTCTACTCCGACGAGGACGTGCCGGTCGATTTGCTTGTCCGCTCGGATCAGCTGGAGTATCTCGCGCGTTTGCTGGAGCTCGTTCCGAATTTGCGCGGAGTCGTCGATCATCTCGGCAAGCCCGCTATCGCTAACGGCCGTCTGGAGCCTTGGCTCTCGCAGATGAGCAGGATCGCCGGACATCCCGGCATCTCCTGCAAGCTGTCGGGTATGGTGACGGAAGCCGATCATGCGGCATGGCAGTATGATCAGTTTCAGCCGTATGTTCGCCATGCGAGCGAGCTGTTCGGTTCCGGGCGCGTCCTCTTCGGAAGCGATTGGCCGGTCTGCCTGCTGGCGGCAAGCTACGATCAAGTCGTCGAGGCAATCGAGAGCAACCTGCCCGAAGACTGGGGAGAAGCGGAACGCGCCCGTCTATACGGACTTAATGCAAAGGAGTTTTATAAGCTATGAACAAGCTGAATCGACAACAATTAACAGCCGCGGGGGCGGCGGAGCAGGGCCGGACCGACGCGCCGATTACGGTGCTGCAGATCGGGGAAGGCAACTTTCTGCGCGGATTTTTCGATTGGATGGTGCACGAGAGCCGCAAGCAGGGGCTGTTTCGCGGCGGGGTGGCGGTCACGCAGCCGCGTCCGTCGGGCAAGCCGAAGATTGAGGCGCTGAACGGGCAGGATCGTCTGTATACGCTGGTTATCCGGGGGCTCGACAACGGGGAGCCGGTCGAACGGAGGGAGATCGTCTCCGTATTCGCGGAAGCATTCGACCCGTACGGGGAATGGCAGCGAATGATCGAGCTGGCGGTCAGCCCGGATCTGCGATTCGTCGTCTCGAACACGACGGAAGCCGGCATCGTCTATCGTCCGGAGACGCTGACGGAAGGCGAGCCGATCGTTTCTTTTCCGGGTAAAATCGCTTACCTGCTGTACCGCAGATATTTGGCGTTCGACGGCGCGTCCGACCGCGGGCTGCTGTTCCTGCCGTGCGAGCTGGTGGAGCGCAACGGCGACGCGCTGCGGGAGAGCGTGCTGCAATACGCGGCGGATTGGGGACTGCCGGAAGCGTTCCGCGAGTGGGTGACGACGGCCAACCGCTTCCTGAATTCGCTTGTGGACCGAATCGTCGCCGGCTACCCGGATCAAGAGCAGGCCGAGGCGTGGTTCGCGGAATGGGGCTATCGCGACGATCTGCTATGCGTGGCCGAGCCGTACCATCTGTGGGCGATCGAAGGGGAGCCGGAGCTTGGGGAGCAGCTGCCTTTTGCGCAGGCCGGCCTGAACGTCGTATGGACGGACAGTCTCGAGCCTTACCGGGAACGCAAGGTGCGCATCCTGAACGGCGCCCATACGCTGATGACGCCGCTCGGCATTCTTGGCGGAGTCGAACATGTGCGCGAGCTGATGGAGCATGAGACGCTGGGAGCGTTCGTCAGGTCGACGGTGCGCGAAGAGATTGTCCCGACGCTGCCCTATCCGCAGGAAGAGATGGAGGCGTATGCGGACGAGGTGTTCGATCGGTATTTGAACCCGTTCGTCCGCCACCGGCTGTACGATATCGCGATGAACAGCGTCAGCAAGTTCAAGGTGCGGCTGCTTCCTTCGCTCGAGCACTATGCGCGCAAGGGCGAGCGGGTCCCGGACGGATTGGCGAAAGGCTTGGCCGCTCTGCTGCGTTACTATCGGGTTAAAAAAGACGGAGCGGAATACCGGGGAACGGCGTTCGACGGGCGGGCTTATACGGTGCGCGACGACGCGGAGGCGCTGGAGAAGCTGGCGGCCGTTTGGGACGAAGCCGGGCGGACGGGAGAGTCGCCGGAGCGGACGGCGGGCAGATTGCTGGCCTGCGAGCCGCTGTGGGGGCAGGATCTGTCGCAATGGCCGGGACTGGCGGCGCAGGTGGCGCAAATCTGGGCGGAATGGACGAAGGGGGAACGGGCATGAGAGAATGGCTTCGCGTCTCGGAGCGCGACCAGGTGGTCATCGCGCTGCGAGCTTTTACGGCGGGAGAGACGATCGTTCTGGAAGACGGAACGACGCTGACGGTAACCGAGGACGTGCCCGCAGGGCACAAAATATTGACGAGACCGGTCGCGGAAGGGGACGACGTGCTCAAATTCGGCTATTCCATCGGGAAGGCGAAGGCCGACTTGCAGCCGGGCGTCTGGGTGCATACGCACAATTTGCGCACGGGATTGAAAGGGCTGCTCGACTACCGGTACGAGCCCGCCCCTCCGGCCGCAAGCGTCAAGACGCCGCGGAGACAGACGTTCCAGGGCTATGTCCGGCCCAGCGGCGAAGTCGGCATTCGCAACGAGATTTGGGTCATCAACACGGTCGGCTGCATCAACAAGACGTGTGAGATTATCGCCAACCGGGCGAACGCGATGTATCGCGGGCGCGTGGAGGGCGTGTATCATTTTGCCCATCCGTTCGGCTGCTCGCAGCTTGGCGACGATCTTCTCTTTACGCAGAAGCTGCTGGCGTCGCTCGCCAATCATCCGAACGCCGCGGGCGTGCTCGTCGTCGGACTCGGCTGCGAGAACAACCAGATCGAGCAGTTCAAGGAAACGATCGGCGAGGCCGATTCGCGCAGAATCAAGTTCATGAAGTCTCAGGAAGCCGAGGACGAATTGGAGGAGGGGCTGGCGCTGATCGAAGAGCTGGTCGAGTACGCCGAGACGTTCGAGCGGGAGACGGTGCCGGTATCGAAGCTGAAAATCGGCCTGAAATGCGGCGGCTCGGACGGCTTCTCGGGCCTGACGGCCAATCCGCTCGTCGGCTCGCTGTCGGACCGGCTGATCGGTCTCGGAGGCACGGCGATCCTGACCGAGGTGCCGGAAATGTTCGGCGCGGAGACGATTCTGATGAATCGTGCGGCCGACGAGGCGGTGTTCGGGCGGATCGTATCGCTCGTGAACGACTTTAAGCACTATTTTATCCGGCATAACCAGGAAATCTACGAGAATCCTTCGCCCGGCAACAAGGCCGGAGGCATCACGACGCTGGAGGAGAAGTCGCTTGGCTGCACGCAGAAGGGCGGGCATTCTACCGTCACCGACGTCGTGCCTTACGGCGAGCGGGTGCGCGGGCCAGGGCTGAATTTGCTGGAAGCGCCCGGCAACGATCTCGTATCCGTTACGGCGCTGACGGCGGGCGGCGCGCATATCGTGTTTTTCACGACCGGGAGGGGAACGCCGTTCGGCGGACCGGCGCCTACCGTGAAGCTGTCGACGAACAGCGAGCTGGCCCGGCGGAAGAAAAACTGGATCGATTTCGACGCCGGCCGCCTGCTGCAGGACAAGAGCATGGACGAATTGACCGACGAGCTGTGGGACAAAATGCTGGACATCGCTTCCGGAGAAGCCCATACGCACAGCGAAGTGAACGGCTTCCGGGAAATCGCGATTTTCAAGGACGGAGTGATCCTCTAATGAAGAAGCGCAAGCTGGGCGGAACCGGGTTGGACGTGTCCGTGCTGAGCTTCGGAGCGTCCTCGCTCGGCTCCGTGTTCCGCGAGACGGACGACGCCGAAGCGATTCGTGCCGTGCACGCCGCGCTCGACAGCGGCATCAATTATATCGACGTGTCGCCCTATTACGGGCAGACGAAAGCCGAGACAGTGCTCGGCAGAGCGCTCAAGAACATTCCGCGCGATCGATACCTGCTGTCGACCAAGGCGGGCAGATACGGCGCCGACGAGTTCGACTTCAGCGCTCGCCGCATCCGGCAGAGCCTGGAGGAGAGCTTCGGCAGGCTGCATACCGACTACGCGGATATTTTGTTTCTGCACGATATCGAATTCGTTCCCGCGGACATCATTCTCGAGGAAGCCGTGCCGACGCTGCGGGAGCTGAAGCGGGAAGGGAAAATCCGCAATTACGGCATTTGCGGCCTGCCGCTTCCGCTGTTCGGGAAGCTGCTGCCGCAGATCGACGCGGACGCGATCATTTCTTATTGCCATTATTCGCTTAACGACACTTCTCTGCTCGGCCTGCTGCCGCTGCTGGAGAGCAGGGACGTCGGCCTGGTTAACGCCTCTCCGCTGTCGATGGGCCTGCTCAGCCTGCGGGGAACGCCGGATTGGCATCCCGCGAGCTCAGAGCTGAAAGCCGCGTGCCGCAGGGCGGCGGAGCATTGCGCGAGCCGGGGAGAAAATATCGCCAAGCTGGCCGTGCAGTTCTCGACGGCCAACGAGCGCATCCCGACGACGCTCGTCAGCACGGCCAGCCCGGACAACATCCGCGATAACGCGAGATGGACGGAAGAGCCGATGGATTCGGCGCTGCTGCGGGAAGTGCTGGACATTCTTGAGCCGGTGCTTGACTTGACGTGGACAAGCGGCAGACCGGAATATAACGAAGGCATTAAAGTTTAAGGAGACGGAAGACGATGAGGGGAATTGTGTGCGCGGAGATCGGCCGTTTCGAGCGGATCGAGCTTCCCGAACCCGTCGCCGGGGAAGGCGAAGCGATTGTCAGCGTCAAGAGAGTCGGCATATGCGGCACGGATTTGCATGCGTTTAAGGGGAATCAGCCCTTCTTCGATTATCCGCGGGTGCTTGGACACGAGCTTGCGGGCATCGTCGAACAAGTCGGAGACAACGAGGCGGGTTTGGCCGTCGGAGACCGGGTCGGCATCATTCCTTACCTGCACTGCGGGCAATGCGTCGCCTGCCGCCGGGGCAAAACGAATTGCTGCGTCTCCATGAAGGTGCTCGGCGTCCACATCGACGGGGGGATGAGAGAGCGCATCGCCGTTCCGGTATCGCATCTGGTCCGCGCGAACGATTTGACGCTCGACCAGGCCGCCGTGCTGGAGCCGCTGAGCATCGGAGCGCACGCGGTAAGAAGATCCGGCTTGCAGGCGGGGGAGACGGCGCTCGTCATCGGAGGAGGCCCGATCGGCCTCGGCGCGATGGCGTTCGCCCGGCATGCCGGGGCGAAGGTGATCGCCATGGACGTGAACGAGGAGCGGCTGGCGTTCTGTCGGTCGTGGGCGGGCGTCGACGCGACGGTAAACGCGCTCGGGGACGCGCCCGCCGAGCTGGCGGCGCTGACCGGCGGCGAGCTGCCGACGGTCGTGTTCGACGCGACGGGCAACGCGAAGTCGATGGCCGGAGCGTTCGCCTTGACCGCACACGGCGGCACGCTTGTCTACGTCGGTCTGGTCAAGACGGACATCGCCTTCCACGACCCGCTCTTCCACAGCCGCGAGCTGACGCTGATGGGCAGCCGCAACGCCACGAAAGAGGATTTCGAGCGCGTCTATTCGGCGGTGAAGAGCGGCGCGATCGACGTCGGGCGGTACGTGACGCACCGGGCTTCCTTCGCGGACATGATCGACTCGTTCGGAAGCTGGCTGAATCCGGCGACAGGGGTCATTAAAGCGATGGTCGAGCTGTAATGCCGCGGCCGAATCTCCGATCCGCGCATTTTCTTCTTGAGGAACGGGCCGATAACCGATATAATGATTTGCATTGAGGAACAAAATAGCGCTGTGCCTGGAGGAGCCTGTCAAAGCGGGCTTCTTTTTGTCTTTTTTGGGCATCTCAAATAGAGAGGGAGGTCGACCGTTTGGATTTTATTTTTGAACTGATGTTGATCGTATTGTGTACGAAGCTGGCCGGCGACCTGTCCGTCCGTCTGGGGCAGCCGGCCGTTCTGGGCAAGCTGATCGCCGGAATCGTCCTTGGACCCGCCGTGCTCGGCTGGGTCGGTCAAGGCGCCTTTATCGACGAGGTCGCGGAGATCGGGGTGCTGCTGCTCATGTTTATCGCGGGGCTGGAGACCGATCTGGACCAGATGAGACGCAGCTGGCAGTCGGCTTTCGCGGTCGCGGTCGCCGGCATTATTCTTCCCTTCGTCGGAGGGTACGGCACCGGCATCGCTTTCGGATTAAGCGGGAATTTCTCGCTGTTCCTCGGGGTGGTGCTGTCGGCCACGTCGGTGAGCATCTCGGTGCAGGTGCTTAAGGATATGAACAAGCTGAACTCGCGCGAAGGGACGACGATTCTCGGGGCGGCCGTCCTCGACGACATACTCGTCGTCATTCTGCTGGCGTTCATGATGAGCATGCTCGGCGCGGGCGCGGAGGTTTCGATCGGCGCGCTGCTCGGCAAGAAGGCGCTGTTCTTCGCCGTGACGATCGCCGGCGGCTGGCTTGTCGTGCCGCGGGTCATGAAATGGCTCGCGCCGCTGAAGGTGACGGAGGCGGTCGTCAGCGCCGCCCTGGTCGTCTGCTTCGCCTTCGCTTATTTCGCGGAGTCGCTGCAAATGGCCGGCATTATCGGGGCGTTCGCCGCGGGCATTGCCATCGGCCAAACCGGGTTTAAGGCGACGGTGGAGGAGAAAATCGAGCCGATCGCCTACTCGCTGTTCGTGCCGGTGTTTTTCGTCAGCATCGGACTGAACGTCTCTTTTGCCGGCTTGGGCGAGCACTGGCTCCTGACGCTCGCGGTCACGGCTGTCGCCTGCGCGACGAAGCTGGCCGGCGGCTGGCTCGGCGCTCGCGCGACCGGCTTCGACAGCCGATCCTCGCTGATCGTCGGAGCGGGCATGGTGTCCCGGGGAGAAGTCGCGCTGATCATCGCTTCGACGGGCTTGCAGGCGGGACTTCTGATTCCCGAATATTTTACGCCGATCGTCATCGCGGTTATTTTCACCACGCTCGCCACGCCGCCGCTGCTCAAGCTGTTCATCAAGGACGAGCCTCGGCGGCAGCCGAACGCCTAGCTACAGGCCGAACAGCCGGTAGACGAGGAAGGTGATGCCCGCGGCCAGAGCCGCTCCCGCGAGCGCCTGCGAAGGCGTATGCGCGCCGACGCGCCATCTCGCCCATCCGACGAGAACGATGAGCGGGACAAGCCAATAGGCTAGCGGAGTAATGAGCAGCGCGAGCGTCAGCACGGTTCCGGTCATGCCGATCAGATGCAGGCTGATCTTCCAGCGTGCAAGCTGCGTGACGAGCAGCGCGGCGGCGACCGCGCAGACCATGCCGGCGAACGTCGCCAGCAGCTCGAGCGGCGCAGCCAGCAGGAGCAGGAACGCGAAGACGCAGACCATGCATCCGATCGTATACAGGAACGGAACGAGGCGCTGCTCGCGGCGGCTGATGTCGTGATCGCTCCAGCGTCCGCGCGCGACGCCGCGCCGAATCAGCGCGAACGGCGCGCCCGCGGATCCGGCGCTGACGACGGCGCCCAGCAGGACGCCCCGGGGGATGGTCGGCGCAAAGCGAAGCGAGACGATCATGAACAGCGCCACGATCAGCACGAAAGGATGCAGCAGGAAAGAGACGAGGGACGCGGTGCGATATGCGGCGGAAGATTGGGTTTTCATCCCTTGATTATAACATGCCGCCCGGGTGCTCCGCACAGCGAAAATCCGCCTCCGGAAACGCTCCGGAAGCGGATTTCAACACACCTGCGCGAGAAGGTTAGCGAACGTTGCGGCCGAAGAAAGACGAGGGATGCCGGTCCGTGAAACGGTCGCCTCGATCGCCGCCGTTATCGGACCAGCGGCCGTTGCCGGACTGGCCGCCGCTCTCATTGGACGTTTCCGTTCCGCCCGCCGAGCTGCCGTTATCGGTCTGAGACTGACCGCCTGTCTGAGATTGATCGCCCGTCCGGGATGGATTGTCCGTTTGGGATTGACCGCCGCCCGTCGAAGCGTTCGTCGGAATGACGCGGCGCGCCGTTACGTAGGTTTTGTCCCAGGTGCTGCCCTCGAAGTCGGAAATGGTGACGCCGATTCCGACCCTGTACGTGTGCAGAAGTTTGCCGTCTCCGATATAAAGGCTGACGTGATTAATTTCGCCGTCCCTGTTCGTGTCGGAGAAAATAAGGTCCCCGGGCTGGAGCTGGCTCCTCGCAACGTAAACGCCGGCTTGCGATTGCTGCTTCGAGGAACGGGGAAGCTCGATTCCGCTCTGCTTGAATATATACTGCGTAAACGAGGAGCAGTCGAACGCGTCGGTGCGATTCGATTCGGCTCCGTACAAATAGCGGACGCCCATAAATTTCTTCCCTGCGGCAATGACCTCGTCGGCAATCGAGCTCGCCGAGCTGTCCGCGGCTTGCGCCTGCACGACGCCGGCTGCGGCGTGCGCGCTGTGGCCTCCCGCGAGCAGCGTCCCCGCCGACAAGGCGATCGTCAGGCTGAGCGCCGCGCCCAGCACGGCTTTGTTCATTTTATACAGCGGATATTTCATGATGAAATGCCTCCTTATGCAAATAGGAATGAGAACCGTTCGGAGCACTGCGTTCGCCCCTTCTGAAATCCACTTTACCACATCGTTTATGCCCATCATTTTCTAATAATAGGAGATAAATAGGCTGTTCAAGGCTCTGACGGTTATTCTTATAAAAACATGAGAGATTTCACATGCGGAAGCGCTTGACAAGCGCGGAAAAAAGAATCCGACGGCAGAGGGCGCGCCGCGATCGGAAATCGAGGCAAAAGGGCGAGATAAGCCCGCGAAACCCGGTTTCCCTATTCGGGCTTTGCATTTGCGGAGCGGAAGTGTGATAATGTCTCGACAACGTTTGTAGTGGAGGCCTCATCCTTTGAATCGGTATCCTTTTATAGTAGAGCCCGGCAAGCCTTATGTGCAGCAGGTCGGCGAGTGGGTCGCGGACGTGTTTTACGACGCGCTGCCGGAAGCGGGCTTCGAAATTCGCGACGAGCAGATTTATATGGCGTTCCAACTGGAGAAGGCGTTCGCGGAGAAACAGACGATATTCGCCGAAGCGGGCGTCGGAACCGGCAAGACGCTGGCTTATTTGCTGTACGCCGTCAGCTATGCCCGCTATCATCGCAAGCCTGCGATTATCGCCTGCGCCGACGAATCGCTGATCGAGCAGCTCGTCAAGCCGGAAGGCGACATCGCCAAGCTGACCAAGCATCTGGGCCTGTCGATCGACGCCAGATTGGCCAAATCGCAGGATCGCTACCTCTGTCTGAACAAGCTCGATCAGGCGAGAACGGAGTACGAAGAGACGGAGCTGTACCGGGGAGTGTACGAAGCGCTTCCGGCGTTCGTAAGCAAGAGCGAGGGACTGCAGGCGTTCCATGCTTACGGGGACCGCAAGATGTACCCGCAGCTGAGCGATCGTCAATGGGACAGAATCAACTGGGACCCGTTCCAGGATTGCTTTGTCTGCGAGAAGCGGCATCGCTGCGGGCAGACGCTGTCCCGCGAGTTTTACCGCAAGTCGGCCGATCTGATTATCTGCTCCCACGATTTTTACATGGAGCACGTCTGGACGTACGACGGGAGAAGAAGAGAGGGACAGCTGCCGCTGCTGCCCGATCATTGCGCCGTCGTCTTCGACGAGGGCCATCTGCTGGAATCGGCGGCGCAGAAGGCGCTCACTTATCGCATCAAGCACGAGAATTTCGAGCAGCTCGTCACCCGACTGCTGAAGAACGATATTCGCGAGTCGCTGGCCGTGGGAATCGACGAAGCGATCGCAAGAAGCGAAGCGCTGTTCGAGCTGCTCGAACGTCACAGTCGCGTCATTCCCGGCTCGGATCGCCGCGAGGTTCGGCTGAACGGCGAGCTGTACGGGGCGGTCGCCCGGCTGCGCGGGACGTTGGACGCTATAGAAGAAGCGCTTGTGTTCGAGAGCGAACTATACAATCTCGACGGCTATCAGCTGCGAATCGTCGAGGAGCACCTCGAGATGATGCAGAAGGCGCTCGGATTGTTCCAGAGCTCGGGCTCGCTCATCTGCTGGGCGACCGACAGCCCGACGGGGCTGACGCTTGTCGTGATGCCCAAGGCGGTCAAGGAGGTGCTGCGCGAAGGCGTCTTCTCCCGCGCGATGCCGGTCGTCTTCTCCTCCGCGACGCTGTCCGTTAACGGCAGCTTCGACTACTTGGCCGACGCGCTCGGAATAGACCGCTACTTGTCGTTCAGCGTAGCTTCTCCTTATGAATACGAAGACAAGATGGAGGCGCTCTGTCCGCTCCGCGCCGGCGAAGCGGGGTTTTCCGGCAAGCTGGAGGCCGCCGCGCGCATGCTGCTCCGGACCGGGGGAAGGGCGCTGATGCTGTTTCCGTCCCGGGAGGAGTTGGCCGAGTTCCAGGCGGCCGTTCCTCAATGCGAAGCGATCTCGCATCTCGAGTTCGCTTTCGAGGGGGAAGGAGAGATCAGCCGGCTGATCGCCGAATTCGAGGCGAACGAGACCCGGGTGCTGTGCGCCGTCACGCTCTGGGAAGGGCTGGACGTCCCCGGACCGGCGTTGTCCAACGTTATCGTCTGGTCGCTGCCTTTTCCTCCGAACGATCCGGTATTTGCCGCCAAGCGCCAGGACGCTCTGTCGCCCTACGACGAGGTGGATCTGCCCTATATGCTGCTGCGTCTCAAGCAGGGCATCGGCAGGCTGATCCGCTCGCGGGACGATTCGGGCCTGGTCGCGATCGTCGACGAACGTCTGCGCGCAAACTCCGGACTGACCGCCCTCGTGAACGGATTGCTGCCCCCCGGCGTCGAGCTCGGTTTCGAGGAAGAGGAAGCGGAGTTCGGCGAAAATTAAGTTGTCTTTCGTGCCAGCGGTGCTAATATAAGGAAAGAGGAAGCAAAAATCCTAATTATGGGGGTGCGATCGGATGTTGAAAATTGCCGCACTAATCGGAAGTCTAAGACAGGGTTCCTACAACATGCAGTTGGCGCTCACGATGAAGGAACGCTACATTAACAAGTTGGATCTGGAAATCGCGGACATTCGGTCTCTTCCGTTTTTCGATCAGGACATCGAGTTGAATCCGCCGCAAGCGGTGCGCCCGTTCCTCCGGACAATCGCGGCCGCGGACGGCGTGCTGATCGTGACGCCGGAATACAACTGGTCCGTTCCCGGCGTGCTCAAGAACGCGATCGATTGGCTGTCGCGCGTCGACAAGGTGCTGATCGGCAAGCCGCTCATGATCGCCGGCGTCTCTCCCGGGATGATGGGAACGATTCGCGCCCAGCTCCATCTGCGCGAAATATTGGCCAGCCCCGGCCTGCAGGCCAAGCTGCTGCCGCCGGCGGGCAGCGAGATCATTATCAGCTCCGCCGCGCTGAAGTTCGATGAGACGACGAACCGGCTGGTCGACGAATCGACGCTGCGTCATATCGACCGCGTCGTGGACAAGTTTATCGAATTTGTCGGGTGAACCGAATTCAGGAATTCAAAAATTTAAGAAGCCTCTTCCGCATTGGCGGAGGCGGCTTTTTTGTTGTTTTCCGGCCGAAGCAGGGAATATTTTATGATCATTTTTACATATGTAAACATTGACATAGAGGCAAAAAGAGCGTATTTTATTTCGTATGCGAAATATTCCTTTGCGAACATTAACGGGGAAAGGAGCAGGCAGCGAGAGAAAGGAGTGGTTCCTTTGCATGAAGCCGAGAGGCTGCAAACGATCTTCAAATCGTTTCGCGAGGTCAACCAGGCGTTTCACCAATCGATGACGTTGGCGACGCAGCAGATGGGCGTCACCGCCATTCAATATTTCGTCATGAAAATCGTCGTCGAAAATCCGGGCATTGGACTGAACGAGCTCGCCGAGAAAATTTTCTCGGTCACGAGTACGACAAGCGGCATCGTGGAGAGAATGGTGCGGGCCGGCTGGCTGTCCCGCGAGCGTCCGCCCACGAATCGGCGATCGATTCGGCTTACGCTCACGCCCGAGGGAGAACGACTATGGGGCAAGGTCAGCAAGCTTCGCCAATCGCAGATGACGGCGGCGTTCTCGCAGCTTTCCGTCGAAGACGTCGCGCAGCTGCAGCGCATACACAAGCGAATTGTGAACATCATACAGAGACAGAGAGAAGGAGAGAATCATGAGTACAAGTAGTTTAAGGAGAGGTCCGATCGTTGCCGCGCTCATTATCGCCGCGTTCGTTGCGATTTTGTCGCAGACGCTGTTGAACGTAGCCTTGCCGGTTATGATGGAGGACCTCGGAATCAGCGCGAACACCGTTCAATGGCTGTCGACGGGGTATTTGCTCGTGAACGGGGTGCTCGTGCCCGTCAGCGCCTATTTGATCGAGCGGTTTACGACCAGGAAATTGTTTATGGCCGCCGTCGGATTGTTCACGCTGGGCACGATTATTTGCGCGGTAGCGCCAACCTTTGAATTCGTGCTTTCCGGTCGTCTGATCCAAGCCGCAGGAGCGGGCATTCTGATGCCGCTCATGACCGTTATCTTCCTGACGATCTTCCCGATCCAGGAACGCGGCAAAGCGATGGGGATGATGGGGCTGGCGATGATCTTCGCCCCTGCGGTCGGCCCGACGCTGTCCGGCTGGGTCGTCGAGCACTACGACTGGCGGGTGCTGTTCTACATCGTTCTGCCGATTTCGATCTTCTCGCTCATCTTCGGAGCGTTCTCGATGAAGAACGTCACCAAAAATTCGATGCCCAAGCTCGATATGCTGGGAATTATTTTCTCGACGCTTGGCTTCGGCGGCCTTCTGTACGGCTTCAGCGACGCGGGTCAAGACGGATGGGACAGCCCGCGGGTTATCGGCAGCCTGATCGTCGGCGCCGTCTCGCTCGCGCTGTTCTTCTGGAGAGAGTGGACGATCGACAAGCCGATTCTCGAATTCCGCGTATTCAAGTACAATATGTTTTCCTTGACGACGGTCATTAACGTGATTATTACGATGTCGATGTTTTCCGGCATGATTCTGCTTCCGATCTATTTGCAGACGATTCGCGGCTTCTCGCCGATGGACGCGGGCCTGCTGCTGCTTCCCGGCGCTATCCTGATGGGCATCATGTCCCCGATTACCGGCATTATTTTCGATAAAATCGGAGCCCGCTGGCTGGCCGTCGTCGGACTGCTCATTACAACGTTCACGACTTACGAATTCAGCCAGCTGACGGCGGATACAACCTATACGCATCTGATCGTCATGTACTCGCTGCGGATGTTCGGCATGTCGATGCTCATGATGCCGATCCAGACCGCCGGCTTGAACCAGCTGCCGCAAAGACTGAACGCGCACGGCTCGGCGATGTCGCAGACGCTGCGGAACGTCGCGGGCGCGCTCGGAACGGCGTTCCTCGTCACGGTCATGTCGAATTCCGCCTCCAGCCGCGTCAAGGAGCTGATCGTCCAGAACAACATCGATCCGGCGAACCAGGCGGCCATGCTCGAGGCGACCCAGCAAGGAACGATCTACGGCATCAATTACTCGTTCGTCATTGCGACCTGGATGACCGTAGCGGCGCTGGCGCTGGCCTTCTTCATCAAGAAGGTGAAGCCGCACCAGGAGCCGATCGCTTCGGCCCAGCTTCAGAAGCAAGCGAACTAATCCGGCGGCCCGTAAGCGGCAGTCGTCTTGTCAGGGCCGATTCCCGCGGGAATTGGCCCTGATCTCTTTTCAGCCGGCGGTTAAAAATGGTAGTATCAAGGGATACCGGACTTCGCAAGGACATCTCAGGGAGGCCTATATGGTCAAGAAGCCGCAGGAGCCTTTAACCATTCCCAAATGGTATTTTTACACGCTGCATTTGATGCTGTTAAGCGCTCTTGGCGGACTGGCTTATCTGCTGTCGGCCATCCCGCTCGACTTTCCGGGATTATTCCTGTCCGACGAGAAAATCGTTACGGTGGCCCATCGGGGAGCTTCCGGTTACGCGCCGGAAAGCACGCTCTCCTCGTATCGGCTCGGCGTCAAGATGAAGGCGGATTACATCGAGATCGACGTTCAGATGACGGCGGACGGGGAATTGATCGCGATGCACGACAAGACGGTCGATCGCACGACGAACGGCACGGGCTCCGTGAAGAAAATGACGCTGGCCCAGATCAAGGCGCTCGACGCGGGCTCCTGGTTTAACGAGAAGCATCCGATCTATGCCCGGGACGACTATGTGAATGAGCGGGTTCCGACGCTTCGCGAAATTTTCGAGGCGTTCGGCAAGGACACCCGCTACATGCTGGAGACGAAAGATCCGGAAGAGCACCCCGGCATGGAGGAGAAAATGTGGGCGCTCGTCGAGGAGTTCGATTTGCGCAAGCACGTGGCGGTTCAATCGTTCAGCCGGGACAGCCTGATGAAGATCAGAGAGTGGGACAAGGACGTTCCGCTGTTTCAGCTGCTGTGGTACAATCGGCCCGCGCGCATTTCCGAGCGGGCGTTGGACGAGATCGCGGCTTACGCGAACGGCATCGGAGCGAACTATTTGCGAATCGACGAAGGCTACGTGGATAGGGTCAAGCAGGCCGGCCTGCTGATCTATCCCTATACGGTCAATTATCAAGTCAATATGGAGAACGCGGTAAAATGGGGAGTCGACGGCGTCCATACGGACTTCCCCGACCGTTTTCTCGAGGTGATCGAAGAGTTGGACGACCCGGAGGTTTGACGAGGAGGGCGGTACGAATGAGCAAGCAGGAGGAGGCCCGCGTGGCGGTCGTGACGGGAGCGGGCTCCGGCATCGGGCGGGCCGTCGCGCTCGGGTATGCGGGCGTCGGCATCCGTACGGCGCTGATCGACCGCAATGAAGCGGCGCTGCGCGAGACGGGGGCGCTGATCCGGGAAGCCGGCGGCAGCTCCGGAGAATACGTGCTGGATTTAAGCGACGGCGGGGCGATCCCCGCCGTGATCGAACGAATCGCCGCAGATTTCGGACGCATCGACATTCTCGTCAACAACGCGGGGCTCGGCATCGGCAAATCCCCGTACGAGCTGGAGCTCGACGAGTGGGATTACGTGCTGAACACGAACCTGCGGGGCACCTTTCTCTGCTCGCGCGAATGCGCGAAAGCGATGAGAGCCGTCGGCGGAGGGGCGATCGTGAACATCGCCTCGACCCGCGCGTTCATGTCCGAGCCTCATTCGGAGGCGTACGCGGCTTCCAAGGGCGGCATCGTGTCGCTGACCCATGCGCTGGCCGCTTCGCTCGGTCCGGACGGGATTACGGTTAACGCGATCAGCCCGGGCTGGATCGAAACCGGCGATTACGGGAAGCTGACGGCGGCCGATCATGCCCAGCATTGGTCGGGAAGGGTCGGAAGGCCGGCGGATATTGTGCGGGCTTGCCTGTATTTGACCGAGCGCGGCAACGATTTTATAACGGGCACGAATATGACGATCGACGGCGGCATGACGAGGAAGATGATTTACGTCGAGTGACGGGCAAGGAGGAATGACGGATGGCGAAAGGGAAGAAGCGGCAGCCCGGACCTCAGGCTTCAAGGGCGCAGAGTTCGTCCCTGGAGCGGGAGCAGGGCGAGAAGCCGGTGACCCTGAAGGACATGCTCGGCGCGGATACGCTGGCCAAGCTGAAGCTGCAGGCGGAGACGCTGAAGCAGGAGGAAGTCCGGCAGAAGGAAGCAAAGCGGCAAGAGGCGGAGGCGGCCAGGGAGGCCGAGCGGAAAAGGCGCGAGCAGGATTTCGAATATTTGCTGAACGAGTCCTCTCTCGATTGGAAGAAATATAAATAGAAGAGCTAGCGGGGGTACGTCAAGCAAAAGTGACGAAGCAGGGGGCGAAAAGGCGGTGAAAGACGCCCTTGAGCGGGTTTGCATACACGCGCTAGGGACGGGTCTTGCCCGGCTTCGCCTCGAAGCTCATGCAGGGCTTGCCCGAAGAGGACTGAACGGCGAGGCTGGGCATCGCGGAGGTTTTGAAGCCGAACGAGCGGCAGCCTCGCGGGAAGTTCGGGTCCCAGGTAATATAGTAATGACGGCATTTCGTGCAATCGATGCGACGGGATTCGGACAACGGACTCCCTCCGTTTCTCTAGTTCTGCTTCGATTATAACCGCGATAGCGGCCGTCGGTCGAGAGAGGAGGGCCAGCTATGACGATTCGTTGGCTTCGCCGGAGCGGATGGATTGCCGTTCTCTGCCTGGCGATGGCGCTTGTCGCCGCCTGCGGCCGGGAGGAAGGCCAGGGCGGCGGGGAGAACGTGTCGGCTCTGTCTCCTTTGGCCGATATCCCCGCGGCTCAGGAGCCGGAGGGCTCTGGCGGTATCCCTGCGGATCAGGGAGAGGACGGGAGCTCTGACGGTATCCCGGTGGGTCAGGGAGAGTCGGGGAGCTTTGGCGGTATCCCCGCGGGTCAGGGAGAGCCGGAGGGCTCTGGTGGTATCCCTGTGGGTCAGGGAGAGTCGGGGAGCTCTGGCGGTATCCCCGCGGGTCAGGGAGAGTCGGGAGACTTTGCCGATATCCCCGCGGGTCAGGGAGAGGACGGAGGCTCTGGCGGTATCCCGAACGGTCAGGAGGCGGCAAGGGGAGAGACGTCCGGAGAGACTGGGGAGAACGGCGCGGTCGGGAGCGGCAATGGCAATGGAAGCGGGACTCCGCGGCCGACGTCTGTTTCCAAGCTGAGAAATTTGCCGGAAGGTTTCGTCTACCTCGACGAGGCGATTCCCGGAGCGCTGTTCGAGATTCGGTACGCGACGGAATACAATTTTGTCGGGGCGGTAATTGACGGTTACAACGCTCCGCTCGCGATCATGGCCGAACCGGCGGCCAAAGCGTTGAAGGCGGTGAACGAGGAGTTGGAGCAGTCCGGGTACGTTCTCCTGATCTACGACGCCTATCGGCCGGCGAAAGCGGTCGCGCATTTTAAGCGCTGGGCGCAGCAGCCGGAAGTGCCGGAAGAGCAAGCGATGAAAGACGTCTTTTATCCGGACGTCGACAAGTCGCAGCTGTTCAAGCTTGGATATATCGCTTCGAAGTCGGGCCATTCCCGCGGAAGCACCGTCGATCTGACCCTCGCGGACAGGGAGACCGGCATTCCCGCGGACATGGGGAGCCCGTTCGATTTTCTCGGGGACATATCCAGTCATGGAACAAAGAAGATCACGGCAGAGCAGACGGCCAATCGCGAGCTTCTCAAGAAGGCTATGGTGAAGCACGGCTTTAAGCCGTATAATAAAGAGTGGTGGCACTATACGTTGAAGGACGAGCCTTATCCCCAGAAGTATTTCGATTTTGACGTCGAATAAGGGAGTGCGGGTTTATCCTTCGGTAACGCGGGTATTCTAATTTTAGTTCAAGACGATCGGAGGCACGCTATGTCTTTTTTTACAAGCATTGAACGGGCGGAACCGGAAGATACTACCGATATTATGCGATTGCTGGTGAATACGGCGGAATGGCTGCTGCGCAAAGGCTCGACGCAGTGGAGCGCCCTGCTTCGGGGCGAAGATACCTATAATACGCCGGAAGCGGTCAACCGCGGCGAGGTGTACATTTTCAGAAACGACAGAGATATCGCGGGCATGGTGATTTTGATGGAGGAGCCCAACGCCTGGGACCGTCATCTATGGGCCGGGAAGGCCGAGGACGGCTCGGCGGTCTATTTGCACCGGCTTGCGGTTAACCGCAAATATGCGGGGCGCGACGTCGGCAAACAGATTATGCTGTGGGCCGAAAACGCCGCTCCGGAGCAGCTGGGCAAGAGACTCATCCGGCTGGACTGCATGGCGAGCATTCCGGCGCTTAACGAGTTTTATCGCAAATTAAACTACGATTACGTGGGCGACGGCGTCAACTCCACGGGAACCTACAGCATGTACGAGAAAAGAGTATAGAATTGAACCTCCCGACCGCGCCCGCAACGAAGCGCGGTCGGGACGTTTTTATAAGGAGGACGGGACGGGTGGCGAACAGTAATCCGAAGATTCCGTTTCACCCCGTGCTTTCCGGGTGGTTTGCCGAGACGTTCGGCGAGCCGACGGACGTGCAGAAGCAGGCGTGGCAGGCGATTGCGGAAGGCCGGCATACGCTGATCGCGGCGCCGACCGGGTCCGGGAAGACGCTGGCCGCGCTGCTGCCCTGCCTCGACCGGGTTGTGCGAGCCAAGTCGGATCCGTCGCGGCGCGAGGCGGCGGGCGTGCGCATTTTGTACATTACGCCGCTTAAGGCGCTGAACAACGACATTCATCATCACGCGCTCGGGTTTGTCGAACAGCTTCAGGCACGGGCGGAGGCGAGCGGCGCGGCGTGGCCCGGCATTCGCAGCGAGGTGCGCACGGGCGATACGAGCGCGAGCAAGCGGGCCGCGATTTTGCGGCGTCCGCCCGAGCTGCTCGTAACGACACCCGAATCTCTCTATCTGCTGCTCACGTCGGAGAAAGGCCGGGCGATTTTGGCCGCGGTCGAGCAGGTGATCGTCGACGAGATTCACGACGTCGCCGCGGACAAGCGCGGCGCCCATCTGTCGCTGTCGCTGGAACGGCTCGAGCGGCTTGGCGGGCGGCCCGTGCAGCGGATCGGCGTATCCGCCACGCAGAATCCGCTTGAACGGGTAGCGAGGTTTCTCGGGGGCTGGGAGCCCGGCAGCCGGGAGGAAGCAGGGGCCGGACACGGCACGAAGGCAACAGAAACCCAGCGTGATACGGTGGCAACTAAAACCGGGCGCAGTACGGAGGAAGCAGGAGCCGGGCGCGGAATGGAGACTGCGGGGCAACCGGAGATGAAGCCTCGTCCCGTTGCGATTGTGGAAAGCCGGATGAGCAAGAGCATGAGCGTGTCGATTACGATGCCCGATCAGAGCCAGCCCGCCGCGACGCGGGAGGCGGTATGGCTGCCCTTGCTCGATCGGATCATGAAGGAGATGGAGGGCTGCCGCTCGGTGCTGCTGTTCGTGAACAGCCGCAGGCTGTGCGAGCGGCTGTGCCTGCGGCTTAACGACCACGTCGGCTACGAGATGGCCCGCTCGCATCACGGCAGCATCTCGCGGGAGCGCCGGCTTGAGGTTGAGCGGATGCTCAAGGAAGGAAGCCTGTGCTGCATCGTCGCCACGTCTTCACTGGAGCTGGGCATCGACGTCGGCCACATCGACCTGGTCATCCAGCTCGATTCTCCGCTGGAGGCGTCCAGAGGCATTCAACGCATCGGACGGGCCGGGCATGCCGTCGGGGAGGCGAGCCGCGGCCTGCTGTTGGCGAGGCAGAAAGCGGTGCTGCCGGAGCTGGCCGTGCTCGGAAGATTGATCGCCCGCCGCGAGATCGAAGAGATTCGCATTCCCGAAGCTCCGCTTGACGTGCTCACGCAGCACATCGTCGCGATGGTCGCGGTGGAGGATTGGGAGCTTGGCGACCTGCTCCGGCTCGTTCGGCAGAGCGACAGCTACCGGGATTATCCGCAGCGCCGGCTGGAGAGCGCGCTGCAGGTGCTGTCCGGCTATTATCCGTTCGCCCGGCCGCTGCTCGACTGGGACCGCGCTGCGAATCGGCTGACGAAGAGAAGCAATACGGCCATGGCCGCGGTGACCGGCGTCGGAACGATCCCCCAGAGCGGCAACTATCCGGTGCACCATCTGGAGAGCCGGGCCCATCTCGGCGAGCTGGACGAGGAGTTTATTCAGGAAAGCCAGGTCGGCGACGTTTTTCAGCTCGGGACAAGCTCGTGGATGATCCGGGAAATTCGCAACGACCGCGTGTACGTGGCCGAAGCCGGCAATCGCTTCAGCGAAATCCCGTTCTGGCGCAACGAGGCGGGAAGCCGGCCCTACGAGCTGGGACTGAAGGTCGGCGTCTTCGTGCGGGAGCTGGCGGACGGACTGGGGCTGGAGGACGAGACGGACGAGCGGGAGAAGAAGGAGCGGGAGCTGGCGGACGAGCGGGAACAGGAGGAGGAGAAGAGGGAACGGGAGCTGACGGATGAGCGGGAACAGGGGCAGAAGAAGAAGGAGCGGGAGCAGGCGGACGAGCGGGAGCAGGAGAAGAAGGAGCGGGAGCTGGTGGACGCGGCGTGCGAATGGCTCGGCGGGCATTACGGGATGGATCGTATCGCCTCGGAGCAGCTGATCGAGCTTATCCGCTCGCAGAGCCGTGCCTGCGCGCTGCCTACCGACCGGCAGATCGTCATCGAGCATTACCGCGACGTCATGAACCAGACGCATGTTATCGTGCACAATCTGTGCGGAAGGACGGTCAACCGGGCTTGGCTGCTGGCGATCAAGCGGCAGTTCGAGCAGCTGCTGCCCTACCGTCTGTACGGCAACGCCAAGGACAACGGCATCGAATTCGTGCTGCCGGAATGGGACGCCTCCTGGCTGCAGGCGATTCGCCAGGTGACGCCGGGCAACCTGGAACTGCTGCTGACCGAAGCGATCTCCGATTCGCCGCTGCTCGGCATCGCCTTTCGCCGCATCGCCGAGAACAGCCTGCTGCTGTCCCGCAGTTTTACCCGCACGCCGCTATGGCAGAAGCGTCTGCGCAGCGAAGAGCTGCTCAGAAGCGCCCTCCCCTATGCGGAGAGCTTCCCGTACCTGCGCGAGGCGATGTCGGAATGCCTGCGCGACTATCTGGGCATCGATCAGCTCCGGGAATGGCTGACGAAGCTGGTTTCCGGCGAAGTTGCCGTCGTCGTGAAGGAGACGGCTTATCCGTCTCCGCTGGCCGCCCAGTTTATCGCCGACTACGTGAATATGCAGGTTTACGAAGGGGACGGATTCGACGAGTCGACGCGGCTTCGGCTGCTGGGCATCAGCAAAGAGATGGCGGCGCAAATTTTCGGCGGAGCCGACCTCGGACAAGCCGTCAGCCCGGAGGTCGTCGAATCCGAGAGCCGCAGAATGAGCGATCCGGAGCAGGTGCCGGCCAATGCGGCGGATCTCGCGTCCCTGCTTAAGCGGAGGGGGGACTTGACCTCGGCGGAAATCGTCCGCTTGGCGGGCGAACCCGGTCTTGTCTGGCTGGGACAATTGCAGGAGCAGGGCCGCGCATCGGCGATCGACTTGGCCGGAGACGGGGAGTTCCGCTGGATCGCGGCCGACGAAGCGGAGACGTACGCGGCATTCCCGGAGACGCCGGAATCGGTTTTGTTCGTGCTGGGAAGATACGCCGAGCACGTCGTTTCGTTCACCGAAGCGGAGCTGTGCGAGCGTTATCCCGCGCTGTCGCTCCCCAAGGCCAGGGAGGCCGTCGAGGAGCTGCTCGACAAGGGTGTGATCGAGCGCGCGCCGCATGCCGTCAGCGACGAGGAGCGGCTGTGGACGAGCGCGAAGGTCGCTTCCCTGCTCGTCCGGCTGTCGATCCGTCAGGCGCGGAGCAAGGCCGAGCCGATCGATCCGGCCAGATGGTGCGGCCAGATCGCGCTGCGGCAGCATGCGTGGCAGGGGGCGCAGCTGCAGGGCAGCGAAGGGCTGCTGACGGTGCTGGAGCGGCTGCAGGGCCTGTTCCTCCCGCTGTCGCACTGGGAGACGATCGTGCTGCCGACGCGGGTAACCGGTTACCGCAAGGAATATCTCGACCAGCTGTGCGCCTCGGGCGAGCTGGTCTGGATCGGCCGCAAGGAGGAAGGGGACAAGGAAGGGAAGGTCGCCTTCTTCCTGACGGAGTCGCGGCCGCTCTACGCCGCTTTTCTGGAGGAGGCGGCCGGCAAGCCGTCCAGGCATCCCGAGCTGCTGGGGCGCATCGAGGACGGCGGGGCGAGTTTCCTGACCCGGCTGAGCAGGGAGGAGGGCAAGACGCCTTCCGAATTGCTGCCCGATCTGCTGGACCTGGCATGGGAAGGACGCGTGTCCAACGACCAATTCGCTCCGCTGCGGCTGCAAGTCGGCGCGGCCAAGCCGAAGCAATGGGAGCGGGCCGGGTCCGGACAAGGCCGCTGGTACGCGACGAGCTCGCTGCTCGAGGGCGGCGGTCAAGCTGCCGAAGAAGGGCCCGGTCGTCCGGCCCCGCAGAAAGACTCGCCCGTGCTCGTATGGACGCATCATTTGCTTAACGTGTACGGATTGATCAACAAGGAGCTGGTCGCCAAGACGGCCCCGTATTCCTGGGAGCACTTTTACCCGACGCTCAAGAAGCTGGAGGAGTGGGGCGCGCTGACGCGCGGATCGTTCGTCAAGGGCGTATCGTCGCTGCAGTTCACGACGCGCGAGCTGAGCGAGTCGATTCGTCAGCCGCTGCCGGATACGGCGGAGCCTTCGCTGGCCGTGCTGGCCTCGGCCGATCCGGCGATTCCGTTCGGACTGCTGATGGATTGGCCGCGGGAGGAAGGGGGAGCGAGCTATGCGCGCAAGCCGGGCAACTTCCTCGTGATGCAGGGAGAACGGTGGCTGTTCTGGCTCGAGAACAACGGGAAGCGGGCGTTCGGGGCTCCGGGAGCGAGCGAGGGGCAGGAGGAGCCGGCGACCGAGCGGCAGGCGGCGATGCTGCTGCAGGCGTTCCAGGCAATTATCCGCAGCCGCAAGCTGGTGAAGATCAAGGTCGACAGCTGGAACGGCCGGCCGATTCTGGAGACCGATCTGGGCCGGAGGCTGCACGAGCTCGGAGGGGAGCGGGACATGCGCTCGCTCGTCTTCTGGTCGAAATAGGGGAAGCCAAGACGATCCGGATCGTGTACAATAAAATGAGCGTTCATCCAATTTCATGGGAGAGATGGCCTTGTTGAACGAGAACGTGCTTTGGGAAGGGAAGCCCTTTAACTTCGGGTTCCCCAGCTTTACGCATTACCGCATTACGGAGCGCAGGATCATTGTGGAGAAGGGGATTTTCACGAAGCGCCGCGAAGAAATCCAGCTGTATCGCATTCGCGACATTACCTTGAAGCGCAACCTGCTCGAGAGAATGCTGAAAATCGGGGATATCACCGTCCTCTCCACCGATTCGACGGCGCCCAGCTATTTGCTGCGCAATGTGCGGGACAGCGTCAACGTATCCGACCTGCTGGGCCAGGCTGCCGAGAGCGCCCGCTTGAAATACAGAGCGCAAGAGCTGACGGAAATTCAAATCCAGTAATACGAGCAGGGGCCGCGCCCAACGTCGTCGCAAGACGACGGGCGCGGCCCCTGCCGGTTGATTAGCGAAGCTTGAACGGTTTCTTGTACAGCGGATACAGCCATTTCACCCCGCTTGGGGTCATCGTATCCGCAAGCAAGTGCGAGGCGTACCCCGCGACCGCAACGGCGGCGACGCCCACAATCCCGGATTGCCGCTCGAGTCCCCACCCGATCGCTCCCCACCCGATCAAAGCCCACAAAGTATGCGTCATTCCCCGATGCTTCAACCACGGAGCCCAGACGACGAATCCGCCGAGCCCGCCGAGCCAGTCGTATCCGTGCAGCCAGCCGAAGGCGAGCAGACCGCCGCCGGTCAGGCTGACGATCGCGTTGCGGATGACGCCCCGCTTGGCGACAAGGCCGAGCAGGAAGACGGAGATTGCGCAGCCGGCGTATACCGGGTCGAATCGGCCGGGAACGAACAGCAGGCAGACGAGACCGGCCATAAGCGTCAGTCCCACCGCCAGCGTCGCGTTCCTCAGCCATTTCGACAGCTTGGCGGCCTTGCGGCTGAGAATGCTCGGTCCGTCGAGATCCGCGCTCAGGGCGGACAGCCCGGCGACGGAGAAGTACAGCGCGGCGTGGCTTGGGCTAAACGGATAATAAGCGCAGGCCAGCGCGCCGATCGCGCAGCCGATAGCCAGATGTGTCGTTCCTTTCATTCATTCCTCCGCTGACTGGTCTTGTAGTAAGGTATGCCGCGTTAGCCGGCCATACGCTCGGGCAAACATATGTTTGCCTGACTATTATACAAGCAGATCAAGCGCGAGGGCAAGCCGAAGAGGCGGCTGCGACCGAAGTCGAGCGCCGCCTCTCGCATTTGGCATATTCCCCGATTATCGGAACCTTCCCTTGTATTTGCCCGTGTTGCGGATATCGATCTTCACGACGATTTTGCGAATGCACTCGTCGCTCAGCAGCTCCTGGTTCGTTTTGCGGAGCGCATGCCACTGTTTTGGATAGTTCCGATAGAGCGTCTCTCCCAGCATCAGCACATCGACTTTTTTGGCCAGGCCGTTGCGGAAGCTCTTCATAATCTCGTCCCTTACGACTTCTTCGGCGAGGCGCTCCAGTTCATCAAGGCTTACGTTTTCATTCAATTCTTCTACGGTCGCATCCAGCTTCAGACTCAGATCGAATACGGCATGGCCGTTTCGTACCCCGCTTTTGACGTTGTAGATCGGCTTGATGAGCACGAGAGCCGCCTTCGGTTTGCCTTCCGCGGGCACCCGGATGAGAGAACGCTGCAATTTCCGCTGCGTCCACCTCGTGCCGGCGAGCTCGTCCTCCGACAGCCAGGCGATCGCTTTCTGCCCTTTGAAGAAGAACGCCCCGTCGATCATCAGCATGGACGACGGCTTCTTATCCTCGCTCCACGCCTTTCGATTGATCGAGATCGACGGAAGCATGCCGGCTTCGGCGGGCTCGGTAATATTCGCGATAATCCGGTTCCCCGTCTTGGGAACGATAAACGAGCGCTGCGAGTACGTCTGCTCCGGCGAGAACATGATCGTATCGAGCGGAGACAGATTGAAAATGGACTTCTGGACGAACAGATCGGGCAAGCTCTCCTTCGTGCCGAAGACGAGAATATTGTAGCGGATTTCTCCGAAGCGATTGGCCGCGTTATACACCTCTTCGATCCCTCTGCGCAGCAGCCTCTCCGTACAGACGATCGTTTTCACATGTCCCCAGAAAATCCGCATTTGCGAGGTGGCATAGATGGAGGACAGCGATTCGCTTAACGTCGCGCCCTCGCCTCTGCTGACCCACACCGGCAAACTTTTGCCGATCTCCATCGATTCATTCCGGCCGACATTGCCGAAATTCAGAAATTGCACGTAGGTGATGTATTTTCCGTTGTCGTAATCCAAGCCGATCGCGGTGGCGTAGTCCATCGTCTGGATGTCCTTGGAGTTCCAGCAGGCGGTCAGCGTCAGAAGCAAACAGGCTGCGACGGCGGACTTGCCCCATCTGCCGATCATTTCCGCTCACCGTGGTGGTCGGGATCGACCGGGTCGATGATTCCGGGGCGCGTGGAGATACGGCTCCAGGGCGGACGCAGGTAAGAGGTGAACCAATCCTTCAGATTAAGCGGCGACATCGGCGACAGATACGGCACGCCGAACGAATGCAGCCGGGACAAATAAGCGACGAACAGAATCAGGGACAAAATCAAGCCGTACATGCCGATGAACGACGACACGAGGAAGATGGCGAATCGGACGACGCTTACGATCGTGCTGAGCGACTGGTTGACGAGCGTGACCGACGTCACCGCGGTAATCGCGCCGACGACGACGACCGAAGGAGACACGAGTCCGGCCCGGATCGAAGCGTCCCCGATAATGAGCCCGCCGACGACCGTCAGCGTCTGTCCGATCGTGCTCGGAAGCCGAACTCCCGCTTCGCGGAAAATTTCGATCAGGGACAGCAGGATGAACATCTCGATCTGGGCCGACATCGGCAGCCCGAGCCGCGCGCCGGCAATCGTCGCCATCATGCGGAAGGGAATCTGATCCTGATGGAACGCAACGAGCGCGACCCATAAGCCGGGCAGCGAAATGGAAAGGAACAAGCTGATATACCGGACGATGCGCGCGAACGAAATATAGGTGTAATTGAAATGGACGTCCTCGGGCGATTTCATCAGCAGAGACAAGCCCGCAGGACCGATCATCACCATCGGAATGCCGTCCACGATCAGAACGAACCGTCCGGCCAGCAGGCTGCTGACGACGTAGTCCGGCCTGCCGGTTATTGCGAAGGAAGGGAACACCGAATATTTGGAATCGGCCATCGCCTCCTCCAATTGGTTGATGCTGTACAACCCGTCGATGTCGATTCTGCTTATTCTTTTGCGCACTTCCATCAATATTTTCGGAGACAAAATGTCGTTGAAATAAATCAGCCCGACCTTCGTCTTCGTTCTTCTGCCGATCGTATACGTCTCGTAGTTCAAGCTGGTGCTGCGGATGCGCTTGCGGATCAGCGCTACGTTGACGACCAGCTCTTCCGTGAATCCGTCCTTGGGCCCTTTGATGGAAATTTCGGTATTGGATTCCTCCGGCGTGCGCTGCGGGCGATTGCAGATGTTCATCTTGTACAAGCGTCCGCTGGCGATAAACAGCAGCAGCACGTCGCCCTGGAACAAATATTCGGCCATGCGGTCGGCCGATTCGTCGGACTTCACCTCGATCAGCGGCAGCGCGCCGGCATAGCCTTGCGACTGCATGGCCGAAGCGTCTCCCTGCGCGTAAAACTGCTTCAGGTCGGGAAGCACGACTTTCCCGAACTGCTCGGTATCGCACAGGCCTTCGGCATAAACGAGCAGCACTTCGGAATCCGGCCTCTCCGTAAGCTTGCAGGGCATTATCTGCACGTCCGCGGAATCCGCGAACAGATCCCGCAATTTGGCTTGATCCCACCCGGCGGGAGGGTTCGTCGATCTCCGTCTCATGCCGCTCCTCCTTTGACCGGTTTGGCGAACCAGGATATAGACATCCAACAGAAAGATACGGCAAACGCCGCGGCAAGCGAAATCGGGAAGTAAAGGCGGTACATCCACAAATAAAAGGCGTACGCGTCGATCGGAAAGACGGACAGCGCGACGTAACTGAGCGCAATCAGCATAATGATCCGATTCCGCATAGCGTTCCTGCGGATTCGCAGCAGATCCAGCACGAGGAAAATCGACAGACTGATCCGCACGCACGCGCCGGCCAGCCACTGGTAGATGGAGAAAAAGTCGACGTGCTCCACATAGGAGCCCAGCTTGACCAGCCGCCACTGCTCGTAAGGGGAGACCATCTGCTTCGCCGCTTCGCTGGGGCCGAATTCCGTAATCGCTCCGATTAACGGTCCCAGCATGATGTAGACCATCAATGACGCATAGAGTATGACGTGCCAGGGCTTGATCCTGGTCTTGATATGCTGCTGCATCGCAATCAGAACGACAATCTCGATGAAACCGCCGCCCGCGTAGACCATGCCCTGCACGACCGGGTCCAAGCCGAACTCCAAATAAGGCTGGAGCAGATGGAAATCCTTCTGCGGATAATTCGACACTCCCGCGAACGTACCGAGCAGGATGACGAGCGGCAGCAGCACGCCGGACATGATCGCAATGACGCGGATGCCCCAGCTTGCATAGAGGGCGCACAACCCGGTTAAGACGATGGCCAGAACCGTTTTCGGCGTTCCCGGCAAGTAGTTGGTGATCGTCCAGGTCGCCGAATGAATCACGGTCATCGCGCCGATCAGATAGATCTGAATGCACAGCGGAATCGCCAGCGCCCACGCGACATACCGGTTCGTCTTGGCGGCGAGCCACGACCGCAGCTCCATCTGATCCGTTTTCCTTATGAACAAGGCCAACAAAAAGCACCATGGCACGAACAGCAGCCCGGCGGCGATAACAGCGATCCAGGAATCTCGCCCGGAGGCATCCAGCAGCATCGGGTTGACGATGACATGGTTGGTGAGTCCGTTGGTCAGCATAAGGATCGTGCAGGCCTGGAAAAAGTTGATCGTTCCGTTCGAAGCTCTCAATTCGAGACCACCTATGCCGTTGGTAATGTTTGCAACAACGCTATTATGCGCGAAACGGCCTCTTTCTATGTTCGGGCGGAGAACGCTGCCGGCACGGCTTTTGCGCCCCAATTATGAAAATTTTTTAATCGACAAATTAACAATTAATCTTCGCTTAAAGAATGACAAGCTTTGCGCTTGCATATATGTACAATCAAACCAACAACTGCGGACAGCTATCCCCAACATTAACGGAAGAGGTGTATCCTGATGCGTAAGATAACCATTCGCAAGTGGGTCGCGTGTATCGTCAGCGCGGCGCTAACGTTGACTTTGGGAATCAGTTACCTAACCACGAACGCCTATAGCGCAAGCGAGAATACCGGCATAACGTCGCAGGCCCCGATATGGCCGATCGGCGGGAGCTCCGCGCTGGCGCTTCTCGCCGATGCGGAGCCGGATTCCTCCGATCCGGCGAGCGATCAGGCCGAGAGGGAGCGGTCGTCCGCTTCCGAGCCGCGATTATACGAATACGAGGCGGCTGCGGACATGGAGCGATTCCATTCCGCGGCGGCATCCGCCGCTCCCGTCGCCATCGCCAAAGATCCCGACAGGGAAGTACATATTGCAGCATCCGCCAAACCGCAAACGCAGTTCTACGAGGTGACCGCTTATTTTCTGAACGTCAGGGCGAACGCTTATTCCAAGTCGAAAATCATTGACGTGGTGGAGAAGGGCACTCGGCTGGAGATCGTCTCGAAGACGGAAGGAGGCTGGCTGAGAATCAAAGGCGGCGGTTACGTGCACGGGGATTATGCGGAGCCGGCGGAAGGAACGTCGGAAGGCCCGGCGCAGGGGCGCGCGGAGGAACCGGCGGACGGAACGGTTTTACGGGGAGGAATCGCCATGCTGCCGCAGCTGACGGGTCCGGCGAAAACTGGGGACGAGGCGGCGGAAGATAAACCGGCTGCGGAGAAGCGGGTGGAAGCGGAGCAGGAGAAGGCGCCGGTATCGCCGACGTCGGCGGTAGAGACGGACTCCGGACTGACGGAGGAGGACATCGCCGTCATGTTCAAAGGCACGGAGCTGGCCGGTCACGGACTGGAGGAGGCGGTGCTGGAGGTCGAAGAGACTTACGGCATCAACGCCTTGTTCACGATTGCCGTCATGAAGCTGGAGAGCGGCAACGGCAGCAGCAGATTGGCCAAAAACAAAAACAATCTGTTCGGCTTGAACGCAACGGGCTCCGATCCTCATCGCCAAGCGTTCTCGTTCGAGACGAAAGGGGACAGCGTGAAAAAATTCGGTCAGCTTCTGGCCGACAAATATGTGGATAAAGGCTATACGACGATCGAAAAAATCGCCACCAAATACTGTCCGGCCAACTCGAAATGGCCGAGTCTGGTGAAAAACATTATGAAAAAGGACTACAAGAAGCTGCACATTATTTGAACCAGCCTTTTTCGTTAAACCTTTTGATCGCCTCGACCCGGTTGCTGACGTTCAGCTTGTCGAGGATGACGGAAATATAGTTGCGGATCGTACCGGTCGTCAGATAAAGCTGCGTCGCGATTTCCTTCGTATTTTTGCCGTCGGCGATCAGCTCGAGCACTTCCTTCTCGCGATCGGTGAGCGGGCTGCCTTGATCCTCCCGGTAGGCTTCGTCGACCAGCTCGGGCGCGTAGACGCGCCGGCCGGCCAGTACGCTGCGAATCGTGCTCGCCAGTTCTTCGCTCGGGCTGTCCTTGAGCAGGTAGCCGCTTACGCCGGCTTTAATGGCGCGCTCGAAATAACCGGTTCGCGCGAACGTCGTCAGAATGATGACCTTGCAGCCCGATTCCTTCAACCGCTCGGCCGCTTCGAGTCCGCTGATGCCGGGCATCTCGATATCCATAATGCAGACGTCGGGGCCGAGCTGACGAACGAGCTCGACGGCCGTCGCGCCGTTGGACGCCTTGCCGACGACCTGCATGTCTTCCTCCAGATCGAGCAGGGAGCCGAGGGCGCCGAGCAGCATCCGTTGATCTTCCGCAATGACGATGCGAATCATGACGATTCCTCCTTCGTGGGGCGCTGCAAAATTTGCGGGATCGTCGCGACCAGGGTCGTGCCTTCGCCCGTGGAGATGTCCAGCGTTCCGTTAATGAATTCGAGCCTTTCCTTCATGCCCTGGAGCCCGTGTCCTTGCCGGAAGTTCAGCCGCTCGGGCCGGCTTGCGCCATTATCGCGAACCTTCATGACGATCGCGGTGTCGCTCTGGCTCAAGGTGACCGTGCAGGCGGTCGCGCCGCTGTGCCTGACTACATTATTCACGGCTTCCTTCAGACACATGCTCATCACGTTCTCGGTCAACAGGGAAACTCTGCGCAGCGCGGGACTGCCTTCCAGCGTGAACTCGATCTGCGCCGCCAGCAGAATTTGCTTGATATGCCCGAGCTCGTCTTCCAATCGCGTTCCCCTCATCTCGGAGACGAGCAGCCGGACTTCCTGCAGCGCGGTTCGGGCCGTATGCTGCACGTCCTTGATCTCCGCGCGGGCGCGTTCGGGATTGGCGGCGATCAGCTTATGGGCCAGATCGCTCTTGAGCCCGATTAGCGACAGCTTCTGCCCGAGCGTGTCGTGCAGGTCGCGGGCGATGCGCTGGCGCTCTTCCAGCTTGACCAGCTCGGCAATGCGCTGGTTGGCGTCCTTGAGCTGCTCCTGCAGCGCGCCTTGCTTGTTGCGGTTATAGCTGCCGAGCGGCAGCAGGATGACGCCGAGCAGGCTGATCAGAATAAACGGAGTCTGCGTGATGAAGAACTTGTCCTGCATAATGAAGCCGACGTTCACGGCGATCAGGCTGGTGGCGATGTGAATCGTGTACAGCGTGATGAAGCCGGCTTTATTTTGCACGTTGCCGATGAAGAACGCCAGGAAGAAGGCGAAATAGGCGTAGCTGAACAGCAGCGTCATCGCGATCGAGACGGCGATCTGGACGCCCGTGCCGACGTACACCGGCCAGCCTTTGGCGTTCAAGGTCAACCGGTAGCAGATGAAGAACAGCACGATCATCAGGATGCCCGAGGCGATCTCGACGTTCGACGAGGAGCGGAAAATAAAATAGAAGGGCAGGATGCAGAACATCAGCCATACATAAGGGCTGATGCCGGTCGTCTTGGGGAAAATCTGAAATCGCTTGAGTCTTTTGTACATCGTAACGCTCCCCGTTAAGATCAATGGCCTTCCTATGGTTATATTACCATAAGAAGGCCGCAGGCTGACGGTCGGTTATGCGACCTCGTCGTTCGGCGCGGCTTCCGCCTTCCGCTCCGCGGAGCGGGCGCGCCCGTTCGCAGAGGTCTTCTTGAGCAGAGGCTTGATCTGTCCGAATGTAACGAAATCTTTTTTGTGTTCGTCCCACAGCTTGAACTTCAGCGAGGCGAAGCTCGAGCGCAGCGTGACGGTTGTCGCGTGCTGCAGCGGAGGCACGGAATTGTGCGCTTCCTCCAGCATGTAATTCGGCACTCGCGGGCTGAGATGATGCACGTGATGGAACCCGATGTTGCCGGTCAACCACTGCAGCGCCTTGGGGAGCTTGTAGTACGAGCTGCCTTCGACGGCGGCTTTCACGTAGCTCCATTCCGAATCGTGCTCGTAGTAGGTTTCCTCGAACTGATGCTGCACGTAAAACAGCCAGATGCCGGCGGCTCCGGACAGCCAGAAGATCGGGAGCTGCACGAGCAGGAAGGCCTCCCAGCCGAGCGCCCAGATAAGCGCTCCGTACAGAACGACGATGCCGACGTTCGTGATCCGGGTATTCCAGCGTTCGGCGCGTCTTGCGCCCTTGCGGTTGAAACGATATTCGAACAGGAAAACCGCGAACGGACCGATGCCGAACATGACGAGCGGATTGCGATAGACGCGGTAGCGGATTTTCGTCCACAGGGACGCAGCGACGTATTCGTCGACCGTCATCAGCCACATGTCGCCGACTCCGCGCTTGTCCAGGTTGCCGCTTGTGGAGTGATGAATGGAATGGCTGTGTTTCCATTGATGGTACGGAAACATCGTCAATATTCCCGTGAACGTGCCCAGAAGTTCGTTCGCTTTGCGATTTTTGAAGAACGATTGGTGGCAGCAGTCGTGAAACACGATAAAGATGCGGATCAGGAAGCCGGCCGCCAGAACGATAAAAGGCAGCGCCAGCCAATAGGAAACGGACAGGCTCCAATAAGCCGCCGCCCAGAGAAGGATAAACGGAGGAATCGTGTTCAACAGCTGCGCGAGGCTCGCTTTGGCATTCGACTTTTCATAGGGAGAGACGCTCTTTTTTAAACGCAGGGTGTTCGGATCGGCCATGGGTTCCTCCTTAAATATGAGCTTGATAGCTTTATTGTAGGGGATGCCGCGGCCCGCCGTTAGTCATAAGTGTCAGTAGACGCATATGACAAATGTCATATCGGAGCCCGATTTTTTGCCGGGAGAAAGAGGAATCTGCCGAACGATGTCTAATAGGGTATAGCATCACCCAGAGCCGGAGGCAAGGTTCGTGTCCATTAAAGTCAAGCTGTCGTTGATGATTTCGCTTATCGCGACGACGATTTTGTCGCTTAACCTGTCGCTTTACTATTATTCGACCAAGAACGAGCTGGAGAACAGCCTGCGGCAGGAGATGCTGGCGATCGCCAAGCAGATCGGCGTCAACCTGGACGCCGCCGACAAGTCGAAGCGGCTGATGGAGGAGGCGATCGGCGAGAAGCTGCGGGCGGTCGCGATCGCAGCCGAGAACGAGCTCGATCCGCGGATCGAACGCGTGCGCAACGAGCAGCTGGCGGAGCTGAGCCGCAAGCTGGGCGTGGACCATATTTCGCTGTGGAAGCGGACGGAAGGCGACATCAAGGTGCTGCGCTCGTCCGATCCGCTGGAGCTGAACATGGGCTCCAATACGATGGATTACTGGTACAAGGCGTTTAATCAGCTGCTGGACGAGCGGCAGGTGACTATTCCCCAGGGGCAGAAGCTGGACCACTACTGGTCGGGACCGTACCAATACGCCACTTCGGATCCGGACCAGATCCACAAGTGGGGCTACTATTACGACGGGACGACCGACTACATCATTAACCCTTACGTGAACGCGCAGATGTTTCTGGATTACGAGAATAAGGTCGGGACGAACGCGCTCATCGGCAGCGTAATGGCGGGCAATCCCGATATTTTGGCGATTGCGGGATTCGATCCGGAATTTTTCGGCAAACCGCAGATTATCAAGGTGAAAAAGGGCAAGTCGGTCCGCAATCTCGACGTGCGGGACGTTTCCTTCGGCGTGTACGCTTATGCGGACGAGCAGGACGTCGCTTATGTTCAGCGCGCCGCGGAGACCGGGGAGGTGGCCACCGCGAGGTTTAAGACGGGCGGACGGGAAGTGTTCAAGAGCTTTATTCCGCTCATGAACGAGAAGCCCTGCGTCGTCAGCGTCATTTTCGATTACGGCTCGGTCCGGGAAGTGCTGAGCCATCGGCTGCTGCAGCTATCTCTGATCTCCGCGGGTTTGCTGGCGCTCGCGGCAGGGGCCAGCTATTTTCTCGCGGGAGCGATGATTCGTCCTTTTCGGTTGATCGTCGCTTACGTCAACGAAATCGCGGTCGGCCGGTTCGGCAGGAGGCTCGAGACGCGCAGCCAGGACGAGCTCGGCACGCTGATTATGCGCGTGAACGCGATGGCGGACAATCTGCAGACGTATATGGGCAGACTCCGGGATTCGGCGGAGGAGCTCAGAAGCACGAAGGAATATTTGGAATCCTTCGTCAACCATACTTCGGACGCCATTCACGTCTCCGATTTGCAGGGCGCGGTTACGCAGGCGAACAGAGCGTTCGGCACGATCTACGGCTGGCGGCCGGAGGAAGTGCTGGGACGGGAAGCGCCGATCGTTCCGGCCGAGCTGAAGCGGGAAGGCGAGGCGATTCGCGCGCGCGTGGCGGCCGGAGAATCGGTGACCGATTACGAGACGGTCCGTCTGACGAAGGACGGCGGCCGGATCGACGTCAGCATTACGGTGTCGCCGATTCGCGACGGACGCGAGGACGTTGTGGCGATCGCGGAAATCTCGCGGAACATTACGGCGAGGAAGCAGTCCGAGGAAGTGATCCGCCGCACCGAGAAGCTGTCGGTTATCGGCCAGCTGGCCGCCGGCGTGGCCCATGAAATCCGCAATCCGCTGACGACGCTGCGCGGCTTCGTCCAATTGGGGCGGAAGCAGGGGACGCTGTCCGCCGCTTACCTGGACATCATGCTTCCCGAGCTGGACCGGATCAACCTGATCGTCAGCGAGTTTCTCGTGCTGGCCAAGCCGCAGCTCAGCCAGTTCAGGCCGACCGATATCGCCGAGCTGCTGCGGGACATTCTCTCGCTTCTGGAATCGCAGGCGAGTCTCGTGAACGTCAAGTTCAACGCTCAGCTGTCGCAGGATATCCCCCCGGTGCCCTGCGACGGCAATCAATTAAAGCAGGTGTTCGTCAACGTCGTCAAAAACAGCCTGGAGGCGATGGAGGACGACGGCGGGGAAATCCGCGTCGAGCTGTTCCACGACAAGGGCGAGGGGGACGTCGTCGTCCGGGTTACCGACCAGGGCAGAGGCATCGCGGAGGAGCATATGGCCAAGCTCGGCGAGCCGTTCTTCACCAGCAAGCCTGCCGGCAACGGACTCGGCCTGATGGTCAGCCAGCGCATCATCGCCAACCATCGCGGCGCGATCGGCTTCAGCAGCAAGCCGGGCATCGGCACCCGCGTGGAGATCAGGCTTCCATTGTCCTGATCTCCGGGAGGTTCAACGCGTTGTGTTGCTCGGGGAAGGAGCGGTCGGATACAATAAGGGATAAAAACTGATCACGGGGGAGATTCGGGCATGCATACCGCGGGCGTTGCGCCGCTGCAATATTTAGGCTCCGCAGAGCTGCCGCTTGCGGGAGGGGAGAGGCTGGCTCTGCCGGCGGAATCCTGCGACCGCTTCGGCATCTGCCTGCATTCCGATCTGCGGGTGTCGCGCGGCGATTCCGGGGACCGCGGAATTCGCGTGCCGGCGGGAGAACTGTTCCATCTGCCGGCCGGCTGCGTGGTCTCGATCGTACCGCTCGCCTCGAGCCGCGTCTCGCTGCTGACCGTGTCTTTCAGCGGGCCTGGATTCTCGGTGGAGCAGGGCGGTTCGGCGGTTCGGGGCGGTCTGCAAAAGTTTCGGATGCCGCTGATGAAAAACTGGGTGTCCGAATTTGCCGAGAAGCCGGCGGAGGAGCTGCTCTTGCCGGACTATTATCTTGCGCAGGCCCGCTTGTACGCGCTTGCGGCCGCTTACGAGAACGCCCGCCGGAATCCGGTCCGCGACGAAGCGGATCTAAGCGATTATTTGGAACAGACGAGACAGCGAATCCGGGACAATTACGACGCCGCGCTGGATATGGAGGAGCTGGCCCGCAATTCGGGCGTGAGCGCCAGCCGCTTCTACAAGGCGTTCCGCCAAATGACGGGGTTAAGCCCGCTTAAATATTTGATTACGAGGAGGCTGGCGGCCTCGCTGCGGCTGCTGGCCGATCCCGGCGTCAGCGTGACGGAAGCGGCCCATTCGGTCGGCTATACGGACGAATATTATTTCAGCCGTCTGTTCAAGAAGCAGATGGGAATCGCGCCGACGGATTACGCCGCCCGGGCGCAGGCCTCGATCGCCGCGCTCTGCCCGATTTTCCGCGGCGACCTGGCCGTGCTCGGCATTACGCCGCGCGTCGTGCTGAAACGGGACTGGGATCTGGACGAGGCCAATCGGGAGAGCTATTTGCGAGAAGTCCGGGAGGCCAAGCCCGACCAGATTTTGTCCGGCCCGCTGGCCGACGATCTGATTGCCGAGCTGCGGACGATTGCGCCGCTGACCGTATATCCCTGGCACGACCGCCCGTGGAAAACGCGGCTGGCCGATTTCTCCCGCCTGCTCGGGCTGGAGACCGTCGCGCGGCGCTGGCTGACCGATTTCGACAGCAAGACGGACAACGCCAGGCAGCACGTCGAGGAGCAGCTGTCCGGGACGCCTTATCTGATCGTCGGCGTGCGCAGGGGCAACTTCCGGGCGTATGGCAAGCTGAAGCGCAAATTTACCGACCTGCTCTACGACGAGCTGCATTTTCGGGCTCCGCCGGCCGCCGACGCCATCGGATTTCTGGACATGCCGGACGTGCGGGACGTGATCGGGCTGGACAGCGACCATGTGCTGTTCCTGGTCGAGTTTCCGGCGGACGACGCTTTCTGCGACGAGTTGGAGCGGCGGTGGAAGACGGGGGCCGAACGCGGGGGAGAAGGGCGGCGCTGCTTGTTTATACGGCTGGGGGAGCCGTTCCTGTACAATGCCGAGATGCACGAGCGGCTCGTCGACCAGATCGTCGACTACCTGCTATCCGACGACAGAACCAAATAGAAATGTCCATGGAGAAATCGAAATATCCATTCCGGTTTCTTTTTTTTTATGTAAAATAATTAAGGTGCATGCAAATGAGAATCATTATCACGAAGAGAGAATCGCAATGAAAATCGGTTATTTGTGGGTCGCGCTTATCGTATTATCGTTCACCTCCTTGTTCGTCGGCGTATCCAGCCTGTCTCCGCTCGACTTGTTCCGCATGACGGAGTATCAGTGGGAGATTATGTGGATCAGCCGGATTCCGCGCTTGATCAGCATTCTGATCGCCGGGGTGGGAATGAGCGTCATCGGCTTGATCATGCAGCAGCTCGCGAGGAACAAGTTCGTCTCGCCGACGACGGCCGGGACGACGGACTCCGCCAGCCTGGGCGTGCTCGTCGCGATCTTGCTCGTGCCCGCGGCTTCTCCGCTGATCAAGATCGTCGTCGCATTCGCGTTCGCGCTGGGCGGCACGCTGCTGTTCATGCGGATTTTGAACCGGATTCAATTCCGCGATCCGATCCTGATCGCGCTCGTCGGCCTGATGTTCGGCGGCATCGTCGGCTCGGTCACGACTTTCCTGGCGCTGAAGTACAACCTGCTGCAGAGCGTGAACAGCTGGCTGTTCGGAGACTTCTCTTCGATTCTGAAAGGGAAATACGAGATGCTGTACGTCAGTCTGCCGTTGATCGCGCTCGCTTATTTGTACGCCAACCGCTTTACGATCGCCGGCATGGGCGAGGAATTCGCCGTGAATCTGGGGCTGAAATACCGTCAGGTCGTTCATCTCGGCCTTGGCATCGTTGCGCTCGTGGCCGCGGTCATTCTGCTGACGGTCGGCTCCCTGCCGTTCCTCGGGCTGATCATTCCGAACATCGTCTCGCTGTACAAGGGCGACAATCTGCGGAGCAGCCTTCCGCATACGGCGCTGCTCGGCGCGGTGTTCGTGCTTGCCTGCGACATTCTCGGAAGAATCATCATCTATCCGTACGAAATTTCGATCGGACTGATGGTCGGCGTCATCGGCAGCGGGATCTTCCTCTACTTGCTGTTAAGGAGGAAGAGCCATGCGTGATTCATGGAAGCTGATTGCGCTGGGCGCATTGGCGCTTGGGCTCATCGCCCTGTTCATGACGATAGACGGCAGCGGCAATTGGGATTACATCCTGCCTCGCCGTTCCAGGAAAATAGTGGCCATTCTGCTGACGGGAGCGGCCATCTCGCTCTCGACCGTCGTGTTCCAGACGCTGACGAACAACAAGATTTTGACGCCGACCTTGATCGGTCTCGTTTCGATGTACCTGCTGCTGCAGACGGGAATCGTGTTCCTGTTCGGCTCCACGGTGCTTACGTCGATGGCGAAAAACATGCAGTTCGCGTTGGCCGTCGGTCTGATGGTGCTGTTCGCGGGCGTGCTGTACAAGCTGCTATTCAAGCGGGAAGGCAATCATCTTTACTTCCTGCTGCTGGTCGGCATCATCTGCGGAACGTTCTTCTCGAGCATCGCCAGCTTTATGCAGATGCTGCTCGATCCGAACGATTTCCTGATCGTGCAGGACAAAATGTTCGCCAGCTTCAACAATATGAATACCGACGTTCTGATGATCGCCGTCGCGCTCGTGCTGCTGGTGCTGTCGTACTTTTACCGCGACTTCAAGTATTTGGACGTCATGGCTCTGGGCAAGGAGCACGCGGTGAATCTGGGCGTTCCGCACGAGCGCATCACGAAGCGGCTGCTCGTCGCGGTCGCGCTGCTCGTCGCGGTATCGACGGCGCTGGTCGGCCCGGTCACCTTCCTGGGGCTGCTCGTCTCCAACGTCGCTTACCGGATGCTCGGCACGTTCCGTCATGCGGTCGTCATTCCCGGCACCATCCTGATCAGTATCGTCGCCTTGGTGGGCGGACAGCTGATCGTCGAGCGGGTGTTTACGTTCTCGACGACGCTTAGCGTCATCCTCAATTTCATCGGAGGCATCTACTTCCTATATTTGTTGTTGAAGGAGAGCAAGACAACGTGATCGAAGCAAGAGGCATTACGAAACGCTACGGAGACAAACACGGCGTTCACGGGGTAACGACCTCGATCGCCAAGGGCAAAATCACGTCCTTCATCGGGCCGAACGGCGCGGGCAAGAGCACGCTGCTCTCGGTGATCAGCCGGCTGCTGGCGGCGGACGAAGGGGAAGTGCTGATCGACGGTCTGGACGTCAGGAAGACGGACAGCGGGGAGCTGGCGCAGAAAATCTCGATTCTGAAGCAGGCGAACTCGATCAACGTCCGGCTGACCGTGCTAGATCTCGTGCAGTTCGGCCGCTTCCCTTACAGCAAAGGCCGGCTCGGCGCCGAAGACCGCAAGCATGTCGAAGCCTCGATCCGTTACATGGAGCTGGAGGAGCTGCAGGACAAATTTCTGGATCAGCTCAGCGGCGGACAGAAGCAGCGGGCGTTCATCGCCATGGTGCTGGCCCAGGACACCGAGTATATTTTGCTCGACGAGCCGCTGAACAATCTGGATATGAAGCATTCCGTCCAGATCATGAAGGTGCTGCGCCGCCTGACCGACGAGCTCGGCAAGACGATTGTGCTTGTGCTTCACGACATCAACTTCGCCTCGGCTTATTCCGACTATATCGTCGCGATGAGGGAGGGCCGGATCGTCAGGGAGGGCCCGACCGACGAAATGATCGATACGGCGGTGCTGCGGGACATTTACGAGATGCACATTCCGATCCACGTCGTGGACGGGAAAAAGGTATGCGTCTATTTCTCTTGAGTTATGTTGATGCGCGAAAGCGGGTCAACTGACGATATAAAAAAATACTTAGGAGTGGTCTATTGTGAAGAAAGCATTATCCCTTATTCTGATGTCTGTCATGGCGCTTGCGCTGCTGGCCGCTTGCGGCTCCAAAAACAATAACGAAGGCGCTGCAAGCCCGTCGTCCAGCCCTTCGGCGTCCCCGAGCCCATCCGCGGCTCCGTCGGAGTCGCCGAGCTCGTCCGAGTCCGCGGCGCCGGCCGAAGTGACGATTACGCATGCGCTCGGCACGGCCGTCGTCAAGACGAACCCGGAGAAGGTCGTCGTATTCGACTACGGCACGCTCGATACGCTCGGCAAGCTGGGCATCGAAGTGCTGGCGCTGCCCAAAGCTTCGATCCCGGGCAACCTGTCCCAATACGAGGACGCGAAATACGAGGACGCGGGCACGCTGTTCGAGCCGGACTTCGAGAAGCTGAACAAGCTGAAGCCGGACGTCATCTTCATCGGCGGCAGAACGGGCGAAGCCTATGAGGAGCTGAACAAAATCGCGCCGACGATCCAAATGTCGGTCGATTCCGCCAATTACCTGGAGTCCTTCAAAAACAACGCCAATGTGATCGGCCAGGTTTTCGGCAAGGAAGCGGACGTTGCGGCGGCGCTCGCGGAGTACGACGCGGCGGTCGCGGATCTGAAGGCCAAGGCGGAGGGCGCAGGCAAGGCGCTGATCGTGCTGACGACCGGCGGCAAAATCAGCGCTTACGGACCGGGCTCGCGCTTCGGCAGCATTCACGATATTTTCGGTTTCGCGCCCGTTGATCCCGACATCAAGGTCGATACGCACGGCAACAGCATCTCCAACGAATTTATCGCGGAGAAGAACCCGGACGTTCTGTTCGTCGTCGACCGCGACGCGGTCGTCAGCGGAGACGGCGCGGCGCCGGCCAAGGAAGTGATCGAGAACGATCTGGTCAAGAAAACGAACGCCTATAAGAACGGCAAAATCGTCTATCTTAACCCGAACTTCTGGTATTTGTCCGGCGGCGGTCTGAACACCGAGCTGGAGATGGTTAAAGAGGCGGCGCAGGCCGTACAATAAAAAGGATCGAGGAGGAGCCGCCGATGCTTATTCAGACGAGGACGATTGTCGTGCAAAAGGGCAACGCCGACAAAGTCGTCGAGAGGTTCAGCCGGGAAGGCGTTCTCGACGAGCGGGAGGGCTTGATCGACATTACCGTCATGACGAACAAGCGGAGCAAGGAAACGGACGAAGTCGTCGTTGTCATCCGCTGGGAGTCCGAAGAGGCCTGGAAAAACTGGGAGAAGAGTCCCGAGCACATTCAGGGCCACCGCAACAGCAGAGGCCAGACTCCTCCCGAATATGTCGTCAGCACGACCGTTAACATGTACGATGTGAATAAGGTTAGAAAAGGGAAGTCCGGCTCCTGATACCGGACGTCCCTCGGGCAAGATCACCTTCTCCCGCGAGCGATCGGCGGGAGGGGGTGATCTTTCATTTGGGGGTTGACGTTCGCCACAGGTTCGTATACATTTGTATACATAGTGTGCGGTATACATTTGTATACGAGGAGGGATGCGGGAAGAATGAGACACGGAGACGGACGCGGACACGGGCGCGGCTCGAGAGGGGAAGCCCAAGATCGGCAGCGCGGACAGCGGGGAGATCCTCAGGCGCAGCACGGAGAACCGCAAGGGCATCGCGGCTCGAGGGGCGCTCACGGCGGGCACGAGGCCAGAGGAGCCCAGACGTTCCGAAGGGGCCGCGTTCTGATGTTTCTGGAGCAGCTGAGGGTGAAGCGCGCGACGCTGGCCCAGCAGCTCGTCCAGCCGGAATTCGAAGCGATTCGCCCGATGCTGTCCGGCGAATTGAAGGCGTTGGATCAAGTCATCGAAGATTACGTTCATCTGTTCGATCTTCAAGGGATCGGAGAGGAGCCGCGGCCCCAAGGTCCGGCTGACGAAGGAGAGGGGAACACTTAACGATGCTTCGCAGGTTTTTCTCGTATTACCGCCCTTACAAAGGCTTATTCATTCTCGATTTTACTTGCGCGGTGATCGCGGGATTGCTCGAGCTCGGCTTTCCGCTCGCGGTCAGCGAATTCATCGACGATCTGCTGCCGAGCGGCAACTGGAAGATGATCGTGCTGGCCAGCATCGGGCTGCTCGGGATTTACGCCCTCAACACCGTGCTGAACTACGTCGTCACCTATTGGGGACATATGCTGGGCATCAATATCGAAACCGACATGCGCCGCAAAATGTTCGACCATATTCAGAAGCTGTCGTTCCGCTTCTTCGACAACCATAAAACCGGTCATCTCGTCGGCCGGGTGACGAACGATTTGAACGACATCGGGGAGATCGCGCACCACGGGCCGGAGGATATTTTCATCGCGATTATGACGCTTGCGGGCTCCTTTACGCTGATGGCCTACATCAACCTGGAGCTGGCTCTGCTGACGTTCGTGATCATTCCGTTCATGGCTTGGCTGATCATCCTGTTCGGAGGCCGCATGACGAATACGTACCGGCGGCTGTTCGGCAACGTAGGCAGCTTTAACGCCCGCATCGAGGAGAACGTCGGCGGCATTCGCGTCGTGCAGTCGTTCGCGAACGAGGAGCACGAGAAGAAGCTGTTCGCGGTCGACAACAGCAATTTCCGCGAGACGAAGCTGCTCGCCTACAAGACGATGGCGAAGAGCTTCTCGGTCAGTTATATGCTGATGCGTCTTATTACGATATTCGTAATGGTGTGCGGCGCGTGGTTTTTCATCGACGGCAGAATCGAGCTGGGGGAATTTATGGCGTTCCTGCTGCTGTCGAACATTTTCTTCCGGCCGATCGAGAAGATCAACGCCGTCATCGAGAGCTATCCGAAGGGGATCGCCGGATTCAAGCGCTACGTCGAGATCATTGACACGGAGCCGGACATTCGGGACGCCAAGGACGCCGTGGAGGCCGATACGCTGCGCGGAGACATCCGCTTCGAGAACGTCTCGTTCGGCTACGAGGAAGGCCGAGACGTGCTGAAGGGCGTGAATCTGTCCGTTCGGGCGGGCGAGACGGTCGCCTTCGTCGGCCCTTCGGGCGCCGGGAAGACGACGATCTGCAGCCTGCTGCCGCGGTTCTACGATGTCACCGGCGGACGCATTACCGTCGACGGCAAGGATATCCGCAACCTGACGCTGAAGTCGCTGCGCAGAAATATCGGCATCGTACAGCAGGACGTCTTCCTGTTCTCCGGCTCGATCCGCGAGAACATCGCTTACGGCGATCTGAAGGCGACCGACGAGCAGGTGTGGGAGGCGGCGAGACGGGCTTCGCTGGAGGAGATGATCAAGCAGCTGCCGGAAGGCATGAACACGATCATCGGCGAACGCGGCGTCAAGCTGTCCGGCGGCCAGAAGCAGCGGATGGCGATCGCGCGGATGTTCCTGAAGAACCCGCCGATCCTTATTTTGGACGAAGCGACGTCGGCGCTGGACACCGAGACCGAAGCGGCGATCCAGCAGTCGCTGGCCGAGCTGTCCGTCGGCCGCACGACGCTTGTCATCGCGCACCGATTGGCGACGATCAAGAACGCGGACCGCATTATCGTCGTCGACGAGAACGGCATCGCCGAGCAGGGCAGCCACCAGGACCTGATCGCGTCCGGCGGCATCTACAGCAGGCTGCACCAAGCGCAGTACCAGCACGCTTAAAGCTTTCGGTTTCGCTCGCGGCATCATTTATCGCCATGGAAAGAGCGCATCTATCTCCCGGGGAAAACCGGAAGGTAGATGCGCTATTTTTGGCTTTTGCAGTCGGAAATCCACTATGTGACATGAGATGTTCTAAAGAATCGGTCATCGTCGCACGAATCTCCGCAAATTGGCTTGAGATGTTCTAAGGAATCGGTCATCGCCCCACGAAACTCCGCAAATTGGCTTGGGATGTTCTAAGGAATCGGTCATCGCCCCACGAAACTCCGGAAATTGGCTCGAGATGTTCTAAAGAATCGGTTATCGTCGCACGAAACTCCGCAAATTGGCCCGAGATGTTCTAAGGAATCGGTCATCGTCGCACGAAACTCCGCAATCTGGCTTGAGATGTTCCAAAGAATCGGTTATCGTCGCACGAATCTCCGCAAATTGGCTTGAGATGTTCTAAGGAATCGGTCATCGCACCCTCGCCAAATCCGTCGTCGTTGCTTGCGGGGCAGACTTGGCAGGCGCCCGGACGCCGAAACCAACCCTTTCTCCGAAACCGGCTCTTCCGTCAGAATCAACCCATCCTCCGAACCCAGCTATTCCGCCGGATTTATCGAGTCGACCGAATCCGCCGGGTCCGCCGTCCCCTGCGGAGGCGATGCGGCGGGCGCGGGAGAAGCTTCCTCATACAGCCTCGTACGCTGCTTGAACCAGCGGAACAGATGCGTGCAGATGACTTTCAGAATGGCGTATCCCGGAACGGCCAGAATGATGCCGAGCATGCCGAACAGATTGCCGGCCGTAATAATGACGAAGATGATCGTAATCGGATGAACGTGCATCGACTTGCCCATAATTTGCGGCGAAATGAATTTGCCTTCGACCAATTGAACGATCGTCCAGATGACGATCATCTTGAGCAGCATGATCGGGGAGGTCATCATGGCGACGATCAGCGCGGGGGTGATGGCGATCGCCGGCCCAAGATACGGCACGATGCTCGTACAGGCGGCGATGACCGCGAGCACGAGAGAGTAGTCCAGTCCGATGATCAGGTAGCCGATATAGAGAAGCACACCGATGCAGGCGCTCACGATAATTTGCCCGCGAATGTACGAGCTGACCTGGTGGTTCATCTCGAGCATGACTCCGAAGGAACGGTTTCTCAGCCGCGATGGCACGAAGCCGAGCACGAACGGGGCCAGCTTTTTCCGGTCCTTGAGCAGATAGAACAGAATGAACGGCACCGTAATGATCGCGAGCACCGTCTCCGTTATTTTGCCGACCAGGCTGCCGATTCCCGACCAGGCGTTGCTCAGAATCGCCGAAGCCCGCTCCGAGAAGTCGTCGACGACCTTCGCCGTGTCGATGCCAAGCATGTTCTGCAATTGGTTGAAATATTCGTTGCCGATCAGCTCTTCGAATTTCAGCTGCGCGTCCTGACTGTAGGTCGGGAATTGCACGATCAGGCTGGAGATTTGCTGGCTGAGCAGCGGCACGACTTTCATAACGATCAGCGTAAGCACCGTGAGAATGACCAGATAGAGGCCGACGATGGAGTAGACGCGCTTGATCTTGAGCCGCTCCAAGTAATCGACGATCGGGTTAAGCAGATAATAGACGACTCCGGTCAGCATGAACGGGAGAAAGACGGTTTCGAGGACGACGATAAACGGATGGAAGACGTACGAGATTTTGTCCAATACGAGAATGTTGAGCCCGATCAGCAAAATGACGACCAGGAACAGGACGAATTTGCGGTCGATCAGCCCTTTGAGACCGTCCGATAGTTTGCGAGCGCTCTGCATGAGTGTTCCCCCTTCTTTCTTCCATTGTAACCGACGCGAATCCCGTCGGACAAATCGGTCCGAACCGGGCTTTTCCGACGGTTGACAGGGCGGGAGGAATTCATTTATAGTTAGATTATGCTTAGTTTCCGGAAACTTCCGGAAAGCGGGGGAACCATTCAATTGGGGCGAATCGTTCATGCGAACGTAGGGAACCATCTATCCCGAGCCCGTCAGCTAACCTCGTTTGCACTGGATGGGTCGGATTGTCTATGCGCAGATAAACTGCTCATTCTTTTGACCCGTTGAGGGTCTTTTTGCGTCTTTATGGACCCTAGTTCGCCGGCAGGGATGGTCTGCCGCGCGCGGGGTCTATTTTTTATCTATGGAAGGAAGGGGGCCGGCGGGGGGCTTGGAACGGATTCGTTCTCGAATTCGACTGAATATACGCGGAGGAGGAAGGCCGAATGGCGCAACCAAAGTATATCACCGATATCGGAAAAATCTCTCACATCCCCGAGGAACAACGTGAGAAGCTGAAGCGGATTACCGATAAGTTCGTGTTTCGGGTAAATGAGTATTATTTGAATCTGATCGATTGGAACGATCCGCACGATCCGATCCGCAAGCTGGTCATTCCCAACGAAGGAGAGCTGGCGGAATACGGGCGCTGGGACGCCTCCGACGAGGATACGAACTACGTCGTCAAAGGCTGCCAGCACAAATATTCGTCGACCGCGCTGCTGATCGTCTCGGAGGTGTGCGGGGCCTACTGCCGCTACTGCTTCCGCAAACGGCTGTTCCGCAACGACGTCAAGGAAGCGACCTCGGACATCGAGCCGGGCCTGCAGTACATCGCCAATCATCCGGAGATCAGCAACGTGCTGCTGACCGGCGGCGACAGCCTTATTTTGGCGACCCCTAAACTGCGCGCGATTTTGCATAGATTGCGCGAGATCGACCATGTGAAGATTATTCGGCTCGGCTCGAAGATCCCCGTCTTTAATCCGATGCGGATTTACGAGGACGAAGAGCTGCTGGAGACGATCCGCGAATTTTCCGACGCCAACAAGCGAATCTACGTAATGGCGCATATCAACCATCCGCGCGAAATTACGCCGGAAGCGGTGCGGGGATTCCAGGCGCTGCACGACGCCGGGGCGATCGTCGTCAACCAGACGCCGGTGCTGCGGGGCATCAACGACGATCCGGAGGTGCTTGGCGAGCTGCTCGACCGTCTGAGCTGGGCGGGCGTAACGCCCTACTATTTCTTCGTGAATCGCCCGGTTGCAGGCAACGGCGACTTCGTGCTGCCGCTGGCCAGAGTGTACGAGATCGTCGAGCAGGCGAAAGCGCGCACGTCCGGGCTCGGCAAGCGCGTCCGCCTGTCGATGAGCCATACGTCCGGCAAAATCGAAATCCTGGCAATCGAGGATGGCAAAGCCTATCTCAAGTACCATCAATCCCGCGACGGAAATTACGGCAAGTTCATGACGCTGGACTGTCCCGACGACGCGGCCTGGTTCGACGATCTTCCGGGAAGCGAGCGCTACTGGAAGAAGCCGGCGAAGCGGACGAAGGACGTCGTGTCCGTGAACGAGCTGCCGGACGTTCCGCGCAAGCGGGAGAGAAGGGCGGAAGTGCCGAGCTGACGTTCCCGAGCGGCCGGCAAAGCCGAAGCCGAAGCGTCTATTTTGCGGCGGACGCCCCGGCCGAAAAAATCGCGTATTCCCAGCCCCGACCCCTTGAAGGACCGACCCGCGCCCGCCGGAGATTAACCTCTCCGGAAGCGCCGGAGTCGGTCCTTTCGCGTATTCCGCTCGGTTGCAACCGAATGCGACAAAGGTCCCGCGGTTTCCCGACGAGCGTTTGACAAGCTTTTCGTCCGCGTGCGGGTACAATCTATTCATTCCAACGGATGGGGGAATGAATAGGGATGGCATGGGGGAGAAAAACGGTCGTATTCCTGCTGGCGATCGGGCTTGCGGCGCAGAGCAGCGCGGAGGCGGGCGCCCTTCGCTCCGGGCAATGGAGCGGCAAGCCGGCGGGCTCTCAAGCTTTTCCCGAAGCGTATACAGAGATCGCGGGCGTGCTGGGCTTTCGCGGCGGGGGGGAGCGAAGCGCCCCGTCTTACGGCACCGCGGAGCTGCGGACGTATCGCCCGAAGATCGTCTGGGAGAAAAAGACGAAGAGCAGCTCATGGGGAGGAGGCGCCGGGTGGACGGGACAGCCGGCCATCGTCAGATGGTCGCCGGAGGTGCTGCGCGCGATGAACGTCAAGGAGAAGTTTCGCGCCAAGCCGGATTTTACGGAAGTGATCTACGCCTCGCTGGACGGCTGCGTCTATTTCCTGGAGCTGGAGACGGGGGAAGAGACGAGAAGCCCGATCAAGGTCGGCAATCCGATTAAAGGCAGCGTGTCCGTCGACGCGCGGGGATATCCGCTGCTCTACGTCGGCGAGGGCATTCCCGAGAACGGAACGATCGGCTTTAATTTGTACAGCCTGATCGATCAGAAGAGACTGCTGCGCGTGAACGGCATCGACTCGTTCGCCTATCGCGGGTGGGGAGCGTTCGACGGTTCCGCGCTGTTCAACCGGCTCGACGATACGCTTACCGTGGGCGGGGAGAACGGATTGTTCTACCGCGTGAAGCTGAACACTACATTCGATCCGCAGCGCAAGACGCTCTCGATCAAGCCGGTCGTCGGCAAATACCGCTACAAAATTTCCGGCAACGGTTATCAGGGCATCGAAAACTCCGTCGCCGCGTTCGGAGACCTGGCTTATTTCGCCGATAACGGAGGCAGCCTGCTGGCCATGAACGTGCGGACGAACGAGCCGGCGTGGGCGCTTCCGCCGCTGGACGATACCGACGCGACGATTGTCGTCGAGGCGGAGAACGGAGTTCCCTATTTGTACACGGGCACGGAGGTCGATAAGCAGGGGAAAAAAGGCTACGCTTACCTGCGCAAAATCGACGGCTTGACCGGCCGGGTCGTCTGGCAGGCGAAGTACGAGTGTCTGTCCATCGTCGGAGGGGCGCATCCGGTGAACGGGGGCGTGCTCGCGACGCCGGTCGTCGGCAAGGGGAATGTATCCGATCTTGCGATCTTCACGATTGCCCGTTACGGCTCGCTTGGCGCGGGACTGATGGTCGCGCTCGACAAGAAGACGGGCAAGGAAGCGTGGAGGCTGCCGATGAAACGCTACGCCTGGTCTTCTCCGACCGACGTCTACGATTCGTCGGGCAGCGGGTATTTGATTCAGGCCGATTCGGGGGGCGTCGTCTCGGTGATCTCGGCCAGAGACGGCCGGGTCCGGGGAAGCCTCGCGCTCGGCGCGAATATCGAAGCGTCCCCGGCGGTATTCGATCAGTACGCGGTCGTCGCTTCGCGCGGCGGCAAGCTCTACGGAATCAAGCTGGAATGATCGGAGCCCAGCCCGACGATGCGCCAGGGCGATTGGGGGGAGCTGCGCGCGAGCTCGAAACGCAGCTTGGCGCGCAGCGTTCCCCGTCCGTCGAGGCGGACGAGGACGGGCAGGTCGACCGAGGCCGACAGCTTGTCGCCGTCGTCGTCCTGCGCGAGCTTGCCGGCACGGGCGTAATAGATCGAATCAAGTCGTTCGAGCAGACGGCTCAGCATGGCCGTCTCCTCGGCGGACGCGCCCGTCCAGATCAGGCTCAGCATATCGCCGTCTTTCAGATTCAGCGCCTCGACGAAGCTGGAAGCCAGTGCGGCGGGCGAAGCGGAATCGAAATAGCGGCGCAGATCGCCGCCGGCCTTATGCACCATCAATTGATGCGCCGGGTCGGGCGTATCGGAGCGGTGGGACGTGCTGCCGAGAAAATGCACGCAGAAATGGCCTTTGAAGCCGTTGTCCGGAATGCCGTCCCCGCCATGGGGCATGCCGTTCATGGAGGCGGCTATTCGCGCGCCGTCTTTGGCGACGACGATCGCTCTGCGCTCCCAGCTCCACTTGTCCCCGTAAATCCGCTTCATCGTCGCCGAATCTTCCCGTGAGACGGGCTGCACGTCGGCATGGTCGCTTCCGGCGCGCCGCTGCACGCGGAAGGAAAGCCCGCTCTCGAGGTCGACAATCGTAAACAAGCTTTTCCTCCCGACGATGCTTCGGGCTTCGTTCCAATCCATCAGCTTGCCGTAATGCCGGCTTCGCAGCGCTTCCGCATAGCGCAGCAGGCGCTCGGACGCATCGGGCGGCAGCCATAAGAGCTTCGAGGCGGCCTCGTCCCACAGCCGGCCCGTCCGTTCCAGGCGGTAGACGGTTTTTCGATCGTCCGTCTCCCAGACCGAGACCTCCAGATCCGTATAGCAGTCGACCCGCTCCGCCGGCCGGCGCTCCGCCGCGGCGATCCGCGAAGCGAGCCGCGGGCTGCTGATCTTCAAGCTGCTGAACATGGCGGCCGTTCCGCTGGCGCGAACGGTCATCTCGAGCCGCTCCGGCCTGTCGGCCGGCCGCTTCGCGTTCGCCTGCTGCTCGCCCGCGCCCGCCAGACCGCAGGCGAGCAGAACGGTCAGGCTCCAACGCAGCGTTAGCCGTCGCATCGGTCGGATCATCCGGATCTCTTCCTTTCTTGTCGCTGTCGTTTGTTTGTTATTTTCGGCGAACAGGGGAGCGATTATGTGGCATAAGCCGGGCGAGTTTCGAGCAACGTAAGGTCAAGTGCGGGACGGCGCGGCCGAACGGCACGGAACCGCTATTTCATCGAATCGAGGGATCAGCTTGGCTTGGAAATGGATCGTTGGCGCGCTGCTGCTCGCGCATGCCGCCATATTGCCGGAGCGGCTTGCGATTATGTCGGACGGAGAAGAAATCGCCGTCGTACGGCGCACCGATTATGAATTCCCGCTGCCGGGATTGCCGATAGTTAACGACGTTAAGTTCTTGGAGCTCACGGGACGGATCGAGAAGCTGGTTCATCGGCCGCCCCTCAACGCGGCGCTGGACGCCTCGGGCGCGATCGTGCCGGAGAAGCCGGGCTACCGACTGGATCGCGCCGCTTGGGAGAAGAGCTTCTACCGCTTCATGGTGGAGGGGACGCCATCTTCTCTGCAGCCGCCGCTCAAAACGATATATCCCCGTGTAGACAGCGAGCTGTTGGCCTCGCTCAAGGAGAAGATGATCGGCCATTACACGACCTACTACAATTCGAACAACAAAAGCCGCTCCCACAACATCGATCTGGCCGCCAAAGCGCTGAACAATCGTTACGTGTTTCCGGGAGAATCGTTTTCGTTTAACGAGACGCTTGGGGAACGCACGGCGGGCAAGGGGTACAAGCGCGCTAAAATTATCGTCAGAGGGGAAGTGGCCGAGGGCATCGGGGGCGGCATCTGCCAGGTGTCGTCAACGCTGTTCAACGCGGTGGACCGCGCGGGAATGACGATTGTCCGGCGGTATTCGCACAGCCGCAACGTTCCCTACGTTCCGCCGGGCCGGGACGCGACGGTAAGCTGGTACGGACCGGATTTCGTGTTCAGCAACCCGTACGATCATCCGGTGCTCATCCGTTCGTTCGCCGGCGGCGGGCAGACGACCGTACTGATCTATTCCGCGGACGAGATTCATAACCGGCCTCGCGAAGTGCCCAGCGCGACGAAAAAGCTGCCGAAGGAAGTGCCGGCCGGCCGCGACGTCCATCTCTTCGTGCCGTAAACCGGGGCGCCTTCCGGAGCCGGCTTCGCCCGCCTCTTTCGCAGGAATGGCAAAATGGTTATACTCATCTGTACAAACCTATTTCCGGAAGGAAGAGCGGGATGAGTCGGGTAATTCGCGCGAACGAGCTGATCGCGTTGAAGGAAATCGCCGAGGCTTTGAATTCGAGCAACGAGCTCGAGGCGATGCTGAACGGCGTATTGAACAAGCTGCTGCAGGTGACCGGTCTGACGACCGGCTGGATTTTCCTGATGAACGACGACGAGAGGGGCTACGAGTGTCCGGCCTCCGAGAACGTGCCGCCGGCTCTGACCGCGGGCAATTACGCCCTGATGTGCGGTGAGGAATGCTTCTGCATCGAGAGCTACAGAAATCGCAAGCTGGAGCAGGCGGTCAATATTATCGAGTGCAAGCGAATCAACTATGCGATCAAGCACGGCATCGGCGATACGGAGAACCTGACGCATCACGCGACAGTGCCGCTGAAAGCGGGCAGCGAACGGTTCGGACTGCTGAACGTGGCCGAAGCCGGCAAGGAGCGGTTCAGCGAGGACGAGCTGGCTCTGCTGCACGCCGTCGCGCTCCAGATCGGCATGGCGATCAAGCGCATCCGTCTGTATCAGGCGCAGGAGCGCAACGCGCTGCTCTACGCCAAGCTGGGCGACGTCATTCAGCGCATGAATTCCGTACTCGAGCCGAGCCAGCTGCCGGTCAAGGCGGTGAGAATGATCGGGGACGCGTTCGAATGGCCCAACGTGGCTCTGTTCACGAGCAAAAACGAAGAGCTGTCGCTATGGGCCCAGTACAAGGACAACCGCATTCATGAGAAATGGCAGGACCTGGAGCTGGAGCAAGCCGGCATCGTCCGAACGGCTTACCGCGACAATCGGCTGGTCATCGAGGCTCACGACGGCGCGGCGTGCAAGGAAGTGCTGAATACGCTCGGCCTGCCGCCAAGCGGCTCCGCCGCCGCCATCCCGCTGCGCGCGCGAGGACGCCCTTTCGGCGTGCTGCTGCTCAGCAGTCCGCGCAACAAGCTGTTCGAAGACTATCCGGAGGATTTCATGTATTCGCTGGGCGACCATCTTACGCTGTGCTTCGAGAACATGCGCATCAACGAGCAGCGCAACGAGCTGGCCTTGGTCGAGGAGCGCAACCGGATGGCTCGCGATCTGCACGATTCGGTTATCCAGAAGGTGTTCTCCCTGTCCTTCCTGGCCAAGGGCGCGGAAGCGATGATCGCGGACAAGGAGCCGGCCGCCGCGGAATCGCTGCGGGAGATCGGGGCGCTGTCGCAGGAAGTGCTCAAGGAAATGCGCGCGCTGATCTGGCAGCTCAGGCCGGCGGGCCTGGAGAACGGGCTGCTTCCCGCGCTGAAGCAGTACGGGCAGCGCATCGGCCTGACCGTCTTCGAGCAGGCGGAAGGCGTCATGGATTTGCCGAGGGCGATCGAGGAGGCGCTGTGGCGAATCGGCCAGGAGGCGCTGAACAATGTGAAGAAGCATGCCGGCACAAACGTCGCCTACGTCCGGGTGACGAAGACCGAGACGGAGGCGGTACTCGAGATCGCCGATCGCGGCAGAGGATTCGAACGCGGCGGGAAGAGGAAGGGCCGGCGGTCGATGGGGCTGATGTCGATGCGGGAGCGGGCGGAGGCGCTCGGCGGAGAAATCGCGATCGCCAGCGGAAAAGGGATGCCTTCGACCATCAAGGTGAAAATACCGATTCATATTATAGAGAAGCAGTGCATGGAGGAGAAGGAACGGCTGTGAAAATCAAATTATTGCTAGCGGACGACCATCAGATCGTGTTAAAAGGCATTTCGTTTTTCCTGTCCATGCAGCCGGATTTCGAAATCGTAGGCGAGGCCCACAACGGGCGGGAAGCGGTGGAGATGACGGACAAGCTGAAGCCGGACATCGTGCTGATGGATTTGAATATGCCCGTCATGGACGGGATCGAAGCCAGCCGGCTGATCGCGGAGAGCCATCCCGAAGTGAAAGTGCTCGTGCTGACGAGCTTCGCGGACAGCAGCCACGTCGTTCCGGCGCTGCGCACGGGAGCGATCGGCTATATGCTGAAGGAGGTGGAGCCGGATCAGCTTGTGGAGGCGATTCGCAGCGCGTACAAAGGCAACATGCAGCTCCATCCCGACATTTCCGCGGTCATCCTGTCGCAGCTCTCGCCGGGCGGAAAGGAGCTTCGGGCCGCGCCTTCGAAGGAAGCGCTCGACCTGCTGACGCCGAGGGAGCTCGAGGTGCTGGAGCAGCTTACCAAAGGGCTCAGCAACAAGGAGATCGCGCAGGCGCTCGTCGTCGCGGAGAAGACGGTGAAGACGCACGTCAGCAGCATTCTGGGCAAGCTGAATTTGACCGATCGGACGCAGGCGGCGCTGTATGCGGTGTCCGCGTTTTCTCCCGTGGAATAATCCCTTGCCTTCTAAGACTATAGTCGTAAGACCGGTCCTCCGCCTCGGGAGGATTTTTTTCATGCGCGGAATTCGGTCTTAATGCCGATGTGCGCGATCGGGAATAAGATTATAGTTACTACAGTTACTTTAATAAATATAGTGGAGGGAACACCGATATGAGCAAGGTATTATTCGTCAAAGCCAACGACCGCGGAGAGCAAGCGGTCAGCGTAAAGCTGTACGACGCTTTCCTGGAAAGCTATAAGCGGAATCATCCGGAGGACGAGGTCGTCGAGCTCGACCTGTTCAAGGAAGACCTGCCTTATCTGAACGCCAATATGATCAACGGCAGCTTCAAGGCCGCGCGCGGCATCGAGCTGACGCCGGAAGAGCGGGAAGCGATCGCCGTCAAGCACAAATATCTGGATCAATTTCTGGCCGCGGACAAGGTCGTATTCGGCTTCCCGCTCTGGAACCTGACGATTCCGGCCGTGCTGCACACGTATATCGATTACATCTACGAAGCCGGCAAAACGTTCAAATATACGGAGCAAGGCCCGGTCGGCCTGATTCCGGACAAGAAGATCGCCCTGCTGAACGCGCGCGGCGGCATCTATTCCGACGGACCTGCCGCGGCCGCGGAAATGTCCTTTAACTACATTCGCAACATTATGGCGTTCTTCGGCGTCACCCAGTTCGAGAACATTATCGTCGAAGGCCATAACCAGCTGCCCCACAAAGCCGAGGAGCTGATTTCCGAAGGCGTGGAGAAGGCGGATAAAGCGGCTGTCGGCTTCTAAGCAGCGAGCCCGCACCGATAATCGCCCCGCAGGCCGGCGCCCAGCGCGTCCCGGTTCTGCGGGGCGATTTTTCGTCATTTGCCGGGTTTGCCATTTGTGCGCGGGCCGGAGTGTGTCTATAATGGGTTTGAATGGGTGCTTATCCAAGAGGGAGGAAGACGGACGATGAAGGTGCTTGTAACGGGCGTTACCGGCATGGTGGGCGAAGGCGTGCTGCTCGAATGCTTGAACGACCCCGGCATCGAACGGGCGCTTGTCGTGAACCGCAAGCCTTGCGGGCTGTCGCATCCGAAGCTGACGGAAATTATTCATGAGGATTTTTTCGATCTGTCGCCGATTGCCGATCGGCTCGCCGGACTGGACGCGTGCTTGTTTTGCCTGGGAGTGTCCTCGGTCGGCATGAGCGAAGAGGAGTACACGCGCAAAACCTATGACTTGACTCTGAATATGGCTGGCCTGCTGGCGAAGAACAATCCGGATATGGCGTTCTGTTATGTGTCCGGAGCCGGGACGGACGGCACGGAACGGGGCCGGAGCATGTGGGCCAGGGTAAAAGGAAGGACGGAGAACGATCTTCTTAAGCTGCCTTTCCGAGCGGCGTACATGTTCCGGCCGGGCTATCTGCACCCTACGCCGGGAGCGGCGAATACGCACCGTTATTATCGCCTGATGTCCTGGATCTACCCGGTCCTTCGGCGCTTGCTTCCGAACCAGGTCTCCACGCTTCGCGAGCTGGGAGTCGCGATGATTCGCGCGGCCGGGGCGGGTTACGACAAGCCGGTCCTCGAAGTGAAGGACATCGTTCGGTTGGCGGGAAGCTGATCGGGCGTCCTCCGCAATTCGACAAAGGAGAAGATGCGATTGGAACATAAGCTGTTTACGGCGGAAGAGGCGAACGAGCTGCTGCCGCAGATCCGACGGGAGCTGGCTGCGCTGCAGGAGCTGGCGGGGAAAATAGAGAGCCGGCACAGGGACCTGCTTAAGTTCAAGTCGATCCACAAGCATGCTTTTCCCGATCTGCCGCACGACAACGATCCGTTTTTCGAAATGGAGAGCAGCCTGGACTTTCTGCGAATCGAGATGGACATGATGATCCGCAACTTCTCGCGCAAAGGCGTGCTGCTGAAAATGATCGATCCCGGACTAATCGATTTTCCGACGATGATCGAAGGGGAGCCGGCGCTGCTCTGCTGGAAGGAAGGGGAGGAGCGGGTCGGGCATTACCATGGCTGGCACGACGGCTTCGTCGGCCGAAGAGCGCTGCCGGAAGACCGCGACCCCGGCGCCCGCGGCTAGCCAATTGCTGGAAGGAGCGCGGGGCGCCATGCCGCGCCGCCGCTGAACCGGACCGCCTGTCGGGCGGTTTTTTTGCGTTGGGCGGCAAAAAACTTGAATAACCGATCGAACTTTTTCGTAGGCTCAAACGTCTAGCCCATATCCGCGAAAAAACACCTGCAGAGAGAAGAAGGTATGAGAGCATGAAAGACGCCGCGAGCCGTTTTCCGCCCCCGAATCGACCATCCATTCCCGCGCGTGGAACGAAACCGCGCGGCAGACGTTATATGCCCGGCCTGGACGGATTGAGAGCGCTATCGGTCCTGGCCGTTATCGCCTACCATTTGGACCTGGGCTGGGCGCCCGGCGGACTTCTGGGGGTCGGTGTTTTTTTCGTCCTGTCCGGTTATTTGATTACGGACCAGCTGCTGTCGGAATGGCGGCGTTCGAGGCGCATCGATCTGGCCGGATTCTGGATCCGGCGAGCGCGAAGGCTGCTGCCCGCCATGCTCCTGATGCTCGCCTGCACGGCGCTCTGGCTGCTGCTGTTCGATCGGTCCCGACTGACGGAGCTTCAGGGCGATTTCGTGTCGGCGGCGCTGTATTTTCATAACTGGTGGCTGATTTTCCACGAGGTATCGTATTTCGAGAGCTTCGGCCCCCCGTCGCCGATCGGCCATCTGTGGTCGTTGGCGATCGAAGAGCAGTTTTATTTGCTCTGGCCGCCGCTGCTTATTCTCGGCGTGCGCGTCGCGCGAAGAAGAGGTGGGCTGATCGCGCTGCTTCTGGCCGGAGCGCTCGTCTCGGCCGCGGCGATGGCCTTGCTCTACGTTCCCGGACTGGACCCGAGCCGCGTCTATTACGGCACCGACACCCGGGTGTTTGCCCTGCTGATCGGCGCGGCGCTTGCGGCGGCTTGGCCGAGCGACGGAGCGGGCGAGCGAATTCCGCGGCGGTTCCGCACGTATCTGGACGCGGCGGGAGCGATCAGCCTGGCCGCGATCGTCTGGATGATCGCGACGACGGGCGAATACGACGGATTTCTGTACGAGGGCGGTCTGGCGCTGCTCTCCGTGCTGTCGGCGCTGACGATCGCGGCGCTTACGCTGCCGTCCGGCCTGCTGGCGTTCGCGTTCGGCAGCAAGCCGCTCAAGTGGATCGGCGTGCGCTCTTACAGTCTGTATATTTGGCATTATCCGGTTATCGCGCTGACAAGTCCGTCGATCGATACGGGAGGCCCGGAACCGGTTCGCGTCGTCCTGCAGCTGGCTGCCAGCTTCGTCCTGGCCTCGTTGTCATGGAAATACGTCGAGGAGCCGATCCGAAGAGGCGCGCTGCGCGAATGGCGAAAGCGGCTGCGGACGTCTCCCGAGAGCCGCCGGAAAGCTTCGGCGGGGATCGCGCTGTGCGCGGTATGCCTGCTGGCGGTGTCGTTTAACGGGGCGATTCTCAAGTCCGCCGCGACGATGCCGGTGTACGCCGACGGGGAAACCGCGAGCGAGCATCCGTCCCCGGAGCGGCCGCCGGAAGCGACCGGCGGGAAGACGCCGGCAGCGGAGAATACGGAAGCTTTCGAGACGTCGCGGCCGCTCGAACAGCCGAGAGCCTCGGAATCTGCGGAGCCATCCAATCAGCCGGATAGCGGGGAAGCGGAAGCAACCAAGCCGCCGAAGCCGACGGATAAGCCCGACGGATCAAAGCCGGGAGCCTCCGAGTCGTCGCAGACCCCCGAACAGTCGGGGGCTTTGGCGCCGCCGGAGTCACCGAATCAGCCGGATAGCGGGGAAACGGAGGCGACCAAGCCGCCGAAGCCGACGGATAAACCCGGCGGATCAAAGGCGGAAACCTCCGAGTCTCCGGAGCCGTCCAAGCAGCCGGACACGGGGAAAGGAGAGGCCTCCAAGCCGCCCAAACAGACGGATAAGCCCGACCGCGGCCAAACGCCGCCTCCTAAGCCGGTCCAGGGCGCCGGCAAAGGGATTACGGCCATCGGGGATTCCGTTCTGCTGGACGCGGCGCCGTATTTGGAGAAGCTTCTTCCCGGCATCTTCGTCGACGGCAAGATCGGACGCCAGATGACGCACGCGCAGGAAGTTGTCGAAGCGATGATCGCGTCAGGGTCGCTCGGAGATCGCATCGTCATCGAGCTCGGCACGAACGGCTCGTTTAACTCCAAGCAGCTCGTCAAGCTGATCGAGACGATCGGCGACGAGAGGGACATCTGGCTGGTGAACGTCCGGGTGCCGCGCAAATGGCAGGACAACGTCAATTCCGCGCTGAAGAAAGCTGCCGGGGAATACGACAACGTCAAGCTGGTCGACTGGTACTCCGCAAGCAAAGGACAGGACGACTTTTTCTATAAGGACGGCGTCCACCTGAAAAATCAGGGCGCGGAATTTTACGCTTCGCTGCTGGCGAAGGAGCTGAGCGCATAGCCCCGGGCACCCGCGAAGGTATCAACCGGGCTAATGGCGTCCTTGACTGTCTCGCCGACCTGTCGCCTATTGACATTTACGAGCTGCGGCGGTATTATTCATCCTGTTGCCTGGCATAATTACGATTGACTATATGTTCGTATAACCCCATAGAATAGGGTGGGGGTCTCTACAGGAAGCCTTAACTTCCTTGCTACGAATCGGTTCGCTCGCGCGAGCCGTATTCCGGGCAAGGAAGTTTTTTATTGCATCCGCACAAGGAGGAAGAGATAACGCCATGAAATATAAATTATCCGTTCTGCTCGGAGCCGTCTGCTACGGCATTCTGTCCACGATAGTCACGAAAGCCTACGCGCAGGGCTACTCGCTCGGCGAGGTCGTCGGCAGCCAACTGCTGACGGGATTTGTGCTGGCGTGGGCGTTAACGCTGCTCATGCGAGTGGGAGGAAGGAACGCGCGCAGGCGTCCCGAAACCGGCACGGCAACGATAGGGAAGGCGAAGCTGGGCTGGAAGCAGCGCCTGTTGCTGATGGCGGCGGGAACGCCGACGGCCGTCACAGGATTGCTGTACTATGAATCGCTGCACTACATTCCGAATTCGCTGGCGATTCTGCTGCTGTTCCAATTTACCTGGATCGGAGTGCTGATGCAGGCCGTCGCGCGCAGACAGCGCCCCGGGGGCGCTATGCTGCTGACGGTGGCCGTTCTCCTTGGCGGCACGATTATGGCGGCGGGCGTCATCGACCAGGGGATGGCCGGACTGGATTGGCGCGGTGTGGCGTTCGGATTGGCGTCCGCGCTCAGCTACTCGCTGTTTATTTTGTTTAGCGGCAAGGCTGTCCCATCCGTTCATCCGGCGGCGCGCAGCGCGTGGATGATTACCGGAGGCATGCTGCTCGTATTCGTCCTGTTCCCGCCTGCATTTCTGTTCAACGGCGTGCTGTGGAGCGGCCTGCTTCCGTTCGGGCTGCTGCTCGGGCTGTTCGGCGCATTCCTGCCGCCCGTGCTGTACGCGATCGGAGTGCCGCGCATCGGAGAAGCCTTGACCGGCATCCTCGGCGCTTCGGAGCTGCCGGTCGCCGTGCTGCTGGCGGCCGTCGTGCTGCGGGAGCATGTGAGCGTGCTGCAGTGGGCGGGCGTCGCGGTCGTACTGCTCGGAGTCGCGCTGCCGGAGCTGCTGGCCAGATTATCGCGCAAATCGGTTTCTATACTTGAATAAGAATCGGCAAAATCATCGGCCGGCGCTTCGTCTTGGTCCACAGAAACTTGCCGACCTCTTCCTTGATCGTCTGCTTGTACGTGCTCCACTGGTTCACGCGTTCCTCCAGCAGCTTGCCGAGAGCGACGGCGGCGATTCGGCTGACTTCCTCCAACAATCCCTCGGACTCGCGCACGTACACGAAGCCGCGCGAGATCGCGTCCGGACCGGATACGAGCTTGTTGTCGGAGCGGCTTAGCGTAATGACGAGAATGAGAATGCCGTCCTCGGACATATGCTTGCGGTCGCGCAGCACGACATGGCCGACGTCGCCGATGCCGAGACCGTCCACCAGCGTGTTGCCGGTCGGGATTCGGCGGCGCTGGCCGGCGATTCCTCCTTCGATGTCGACGACGTCCCCGTTTTTGACAATGAAGATATTTTCCCGCTCGACGCCTACGGACTCCGCCAGATTACGATGCTGGCACAGCATCCGGTATTCGCCGTGAATCGGGACAAAGTATTTCGGCTTCATCAGCGTGAGCATCAGCTTGAGCTCTTCCTGGCTCGCGTGTCCGGAGACGTGCATGCCGGTCACCGAACCGGAGCCGTAGATGACTTTGGCGCCGATCTCGTACAGATTGTCGACGATGCGCGCGACGTTGCGTTCGTTGCCGGGGATCGGCGTCGCGGCGAGTATGACCGTATCGCCCCGCAGCACTTCCACCTGGCGGTGGGTGGAGCTCGCCAGCCGGGAGAGCGCGGCCATCGGTTCGCCCTGGGAGCCCGTGCACAGCACGACGATCTCGTTCGGGGAATAGCGGCTTACCTCGGACGGATCGATCATCAGCCCTTCCGGCAGACGAAGATAGCCAAGCTCCGCGGCAACGTTAACGACGTTAATCATACTTCTGCCAAGCAGCGCGAGCTTGCGGTTAAGCCGATGGGCGGCGTCGACGATCTGCTGCAGCCGGTGCACGTTGGAGGCGAACGTGGAGATGAAAATTTTTTGCTCCGCCTTGGAGAACGCCTCCTCGATATGCTCGCCGACAAGCCGTTCCGAAGGCGTGAAGCCGGGACGCTCCGCGTTCGTGCTTTCCGAGAGCAGCAGCAGTACGCCCTTATGGCCGAGGGCGGCCATCTTGTGGATGTCCGGGTAATAGGCGTTAACCGGCGTAAGATCGAATTTGAAATCCCCGGTATGCACGATGACGCCCTCCGGCGTATTCAAGGCGATGCCCAGGCAGTCCGGGATGCTGTGGTTCGTGGCGAAAAAGCTTACTTTGAAGCTGCCGAAGCGGAGCACAGAATCGGCGGTGATCGTCTTCAGCCGGGAAGTGCCGAGCAATCCGTGCTCGCGCAGCTTGATCTCGATCAGTCCCAGCGTCAGACGGGTGGCATAGATCGGCATGTTGAGCTGCTTCAGCACATAGGGAATGCCGCCGATATGGTCTTCGTGGCCGTGCGTGACGACAAGCGCTCTGATTTTATCCCGGTTTTCAAGCAAGTATGTAATGTCCGGCACGATGACGTCGATGCCCAGCAGGCTTTCGTCCGGAAACTTGGAGCCGCAATCGATGACGAGAATGTCGTCCGCGTAGCGGATTACGTACATGTTTTTGCCGATTTCGTTGACGCCGCCGAGCGCTACGACCGACAGCGCGTTCTCCTCCGAGCTCAAGAATCGGTCCCTCCGTTCACGATAGGAATAAGTGCAGTATTGCCTTGAACGACGCCGTTCATCCCATGAGCCGGGCGTTGGGGGGCCGGAACAGGACGCCGCGCCGGACGGCTTGATCGCGGTTCGGGGACCGTGCGCAATTCCAGGCCGCGGTTTTGCCCGTTTCTTTTTGTAGTTGCATTTTAACCGGGCTGTGCGTATAATAAATTTCAACTTAATAGGTTTGCCAAAAGTCAATGAAGAGAAAGAGTACGTTATTCGTCGGTTCCGCAGAGAGTTGGGTCGGGTGAAAGCCAACGTTCGGGCGATAACGGAAAGCCATCTCCGAGACGCAGACTGAAATTAAAGTAAGCTCTGCCGCATTTCCAGCGTTAACGGGAACACGTATTGATGGATACGTTGCGGAGCGCCGCTGTATTTCGTGCAAACGAAAGGCGGAACCAGGGTGGTAACACGGGTGCAAACTCGTCCCTTGCGGACGGGTTTTTTTGTTTTTAAATTTTGTTCTATTCGAAGGGGGAGCTATTGAAGATGTCGCACCAAACGATGACGCCGATCGAACGGCTGCTGTCTCCGCAAGTCCGGGAAATGCCGCCGTCGGGCATACGCAAATTTTTCGACTATACGTCGGGCATGAAGGACGTTATCTCGCTCGGAGTGGGGGAGCCGGACTTCGTCACGCCGCAGATCGTTCGCGACGCTTGCGTCGCCGCGTTGGACAAAGGAAGGACGTCGTACACCTCCAATGCGGGCATGCCCGAGCTGCGCGAGGCGATCGCGGAATACTTGCCGGACGCCTGCGGCGTAAGCTACGAGCCTTCCAGCGAAGTGCTGGTCACGGTCGGCAGCAGCGAAGCGATCGATCTCGCGCTTCGCGCGCTCATCAGCGAGGGGGACGAGATCGTTATTCCGGAGCCGTGTTATATTTCCTATTCGCCGATCGTGTTTCTCGGCGGGGGCAGGCCGATCGGCGTCGAGACGCATGCCGAGTATCAGTTCAAGCTGCAGGCGGAGGCGTTGAGAGAGAAGCTGACTCCGCGTTCCAAGGTGCTTGTGCTCTGCTATCCGAACAATCCGACCGGCGGCGTGATGACTTACGAGGATTGGCTGCCGATCGCCCGGCTGGCGGAGGAGCGCAATCTGGTCGTCATTTCGGACGAAATTTATTCCGAGCTGAGCTACGGGGATAAGCACGTCAGCTTTGCGTCGCTGCCGGGCATGAAGGAGCGGACCTTGGTCGTGAACGGCTTCTCCAAGGCGTTCGCGATGACCGGCTGGCGCGTCGGCTATGCGTGCGGACCGCGCGAGCTGATCGCTGCCATGCTGAAGATCCATCAATATACGGTCATGTGCGCGCCGATCATGGGGCAGGTGGCGGCTTTGGCGTCGCTGCGGGTCGGCATGGAGGAGAAGGACCGGATGATCGAATCCTACAATCAGCGGCGCAGGTTATTCGTCCAGGGGCTGCGGCAGATCGGGCTGCCGTGCCACGAGCCGCAAGGCGCGTTTTATGCCTTCCCCTCGATCGCGCATACGGGGCTGACCTCGGAGCAGTTCGCGCACCGCTTGCTGCAGGAGGAGAAGGTGGTTACCGTTCCCGGCCACGTATTCGGTTCGGGCGGCGAAGGATTTATCCGTTGTTCTTACGCCTCGTCCCAGGTACAATTAGAAGAAGCGTTGGAGAGAATCCGCAAATTTCTAAGCTTGATATAGAAGGGATGGCGAAATGATAATGGAAGCTGCCAAAGGGAGCAATCTGAAGCTGTATCCGCCGCTGGAGGATTATATCGCTTTCGACAACGAGGATGATTATGCGGACAAGGGACGCGGCTGGGGCCTGTTCGCCAAGACGCCGAAGACGAATTTCTGGTACAAAAGCGCATCCGCGCAGCATCAGGTCTCGATCAAGGGTTATATGGAATACGGGAACATGTGCGTGCTGATCGTAGAGTTCGAGGATGGCCGGCAGACCAGCATTCATCCCGCCTATCTGAAGGAAATGCAGAGCGGCACGTTCGGACGGGAGTCGGTTATTGCAGAGACGGAGGAGGCCGAGGGCGGCGAATCGTCCGCTTCGGCTTCCGCCGCCGGAGCGGAGATCGGGGAAGATGGCGAGGACAAGCCGGCGAAAGCGGCGAAGACCGCCAAAGCCCAGAAAAAGCCGAAGGAGAAGAAGGAAAAGCTGGAGCTGCCCGCCGACAAGGTGAAATTCACCGCCAAGGTCAAGGAGTTCACGACAAAGCCGAATCCGTTCTCCGAGCGGGACGACGAGATCCTGCTGCTGGAGGAGGTCGCCATCGTAGGCGACAATCCGCTGGACATCGGCGACGCCTGGTGCGGCTACAGCAACACGCTGAAGGGCTTCGGCCTCGAGGTGGGCAACGTGATCTCCTTCGAGGGCAAAGTCGTGGACAAAAAGTTTAATAAGGAAATACTGTACAAGGTCAACAATCCTTCGAAGCTTGTTGTTCAGTGATTGTCGGGTACCGCCGCCGGGGCATTCGCCTCGGCGATTCTATTTTGCTTAGCTCCGGAGGACCGTATTAGCCCGCCTAGCGTACCTATTGGCTCATCAATAGCCCCGGCGGATCGTATAAGCCCGCCCCGCGTGCCTATTCGCTCATCACCGGCTCCGGCAGATCGTTTAAGCCCGTCGCACATACTTATTCGCCCATTACCGGCTCTGGAGGACCATATTAGCTCGCCTCACGTGCCTATTGGCTCATCAATAGCTCCGGCGGATCGTATAAGCCCGCCTAGCGTGCCTATTGGCTCATCAATAGCTCCGGCGGATCGTATAAGCCCGCCT
>NZ_JBHMDN010000011.1:77350-184125 GCF_042431195.1 Cohnella cellulosilytica | reverse complement strand
AGGAGATTTTTTTATGGATGGACAGGTAAAACAATTAACAATTACCATAATTAGTAACATATAGCTTGTCTTTTTTTATGTCAGGTTTTACGCATGGCTAGTGCATTAGCGGTCTGGCGCACCGTTATTTCGTCTATCCTGCCGATATGAGCCCATTAGTGGTCTGGCGCACCGTTATTCCGGTGATTCTGCCGAAATCAGCCCGTTAACGGGCTGGCGCACCGTTATTCCGGTGATTCTGCCGAAATCAGCCCATTAGCGGTCTGGCGCACCGTTATTTCGTCTATTCTGCCGAAATCAGCCCATTAGCGGTCTGGCGCCAGAGCGGGGAAGGAGGGGCCGCGATTAAATGTGGGGAACGACCAGTCCGCCGTAGGCGAATGCGCACAGGATGACGAGAGCGGGATGGATCTTGCGCTTCTCCATCGCCCACAGCGCGATGACGGCGATCGGAATCGCCTGCCACCAGCCGAGGGCGGCAATCGACGTCCTACCCATCTGCCAGGTCAGCAGAAGCATCATGACGGCGATGACCGGCTGCACGAGCAGCGTCATGCCTTTGACGACGGAGGAGTGGCGATACCGCGCCATCAATCTGAGCAGCACGATGAGCATGATGGCGGAGGGGACGACGGTGGCGGCCAGCGCGACGAGCGCGCCGCCGACGCCGGCGACGTCGAAGCCGACGAAGGCGGCGATCTTGGTGGCGATCGGACCGGGCAGCGTGTTGCCCAGAGCGAGCAAGTTGGAGAATTCGGTATCGTTCGTCCAATGATAATGCGTCACGATCTCCTGGTACATCAGCGGAATCGAAGCCGGACCGCCTCCGTAGCCGAGCAGGTTGGACAGGAAAAAGCCGACGAACAGGTCGATCAAATCTTGCAGGTTCATGAAGCCTCTCCCTTGGCCTTCTTCTTGAATTTGTCCAGAACGCGATAATGTACGGCCCCATAGGCCAAAAACAGGGCGATGACGATGGCGGGATGGATCGGCACGACCTGCAGCAGCAGGAACGATATCGCGCAGAAGACGACTACCATTCCTCTGCCGAGGCCCTGATACGCTTTCTTGGCAAATTCGTAAGCCATGACGCCGAGCATGACCGCGATCACGGGCATAACCGCGGCGATCATGCCTTGAACGACTGGGGAATGGCTTAGAAAGTTTACAAAAGAGAGCAGGGCGATCATCGCGACGCAGGAAGGCAGAATGTGGGCGAGAATGGCGACGATGGCGCCGAGCACGCCTTTCTCGCGGTAGCCGAGATAAGCGGCCATCTTCGTGGCGATCGGCCCCGGGAGCGCATTGGCGATCGCCAGCGTCTCTCCGAACTCGTCGTCGTTCATCCAGCGGCACTTGACGACGGCTTCGTGCCGGATGAGCGGGATGACGGACGGGCCGCCTCCGTAGCCCAGAATGCCCGTTTTGCCCATCGCCCACGCAAGCTGAGCGTATTTTTTCCCGGAATGTCCTTCCACGTTTACAACCTCATTCCCATGCGGCTTTTGTAGCGGGTAATCAGCACCTGACAATCGACGCTGACGACGCCGGGGAGCTTATACAGCTTCTCGTTCAGAAACTGCTCCATCTCCGTATTGTTCGTGAATAACGCGTGCATATGCAGCTTGCTCGGGCCGGTCATATGGTACAGGCTCGTGACGACGGGCTCGCCGGCCAAGGCGTCCGCCACGCTCTGCAGGCTCCTAGGCTCTACCTCCACGTTAAAGAAGGCCGATACGTGAATGCCGATTTTCTCCGGATTGATGACGGCCGTAAATCTCTCGATGACGCCATCATCCATCAAAGCGTTAATGCGTGTCTGGATCGCCACGCGGGACAACCCGATTTCCTTGGCCAGATCGGTGTAGGAGATTCGCCCGTTGGCGTTCAGAGCCTTGATGATCTGCCGATCGATATCGTCTATGGGCATGGGGATACCGCCTTTCCTGTCTATCCTCGAATGACGTCTGTTAGAGGTTCGGATATTCTTCTAAAGGGAAGATAATAATTGATTTTATTTTCGATACGTAATAATATAACTCTAATTTCTCTCGTTAACAACAATATAATGCGTAAAATGGCTGCGAAATGATAAATGAGGGGGGCTTTCGATGGGTTATGCAGCGGGCGCGTCGGATCGGGTGCCTGTCGAGGAATCGTCGGCGGGATGGAGCAGACGGGTCGTATCTACGCAGAAGGTGGTTGAACGAATCAAGGGATAAATCGCTCTTGCAGAGGAGAGGGCGGAGTGCCGCGCTCGTCCGGATGGCGTGACGAGCGCGGGGAAGGGCATGGCTTATTCAGACCGAAGATTGACGTCGCTTCGTTCCCGATTGGAGCGGGCAATGGCGGATTCGAGAAGGAGCGCTTGCAGACCGTCTTCGCCGGAAGCGCTGTCCGTCTCCAAGCCGTTCAGACGTTTCACCCAGTTGTCGATGGACCGGTGAAAAGTATGCTCGAGAGTCAAGGGGCCCGGAAGGAAGCGTTCGTCCTGGTTCTCGAGTTGAACTCTCATCTCGCCGTTGATGGAATCGACATTCATGTCGCGGATCAGAATGCGTCCTTTCGCGCCGGTCACTTCCACTTCCATCAGCGGGAACGCGAAGGAGCGGTGACTGGCCGTCAAGGTGACCAGAGTTTTGCCGGCGCGCAGGACGGTTGCTTCGTTGTAAGACGGGATATACAGCATCTCATGAGCCAGGTTCCACGGATAATGGCGCTCCGAATCGATTTCCGTCAACGTGGCGTTCAGACCGTCCATATCGCCGAACAGATAGCGAATCAAATCGAGCGCGTGATGATGGCAGTAGGCGTGGACTTGGAACGACGCCGTTTTGATCTCGCCGATGACGCCCGAATCCAGCTTTTCCTTCAACAGCCGGATGCTGTCGATGAACCGATAATTGTAATTGACGCCCAGCAGCCTGTTGTGTTTGCGGGCCGTATTGAGCATGGCGCGTCCGGCATCCAGGCTGTGCGCCATCAATTTCTCGGACAGGACATGGCAGCCGTGTTCAAGAGCGAACAAGGCGGGCTGCTCGTGATCGTACTCCCGCGTGCAGACGGAGACGAAGTCCGGCTTTTCGGCCGCGATCAGCTCCTCGTACGACGCGTAGGCGCGTCCCCCCGTTTGAGCCGTTAACGCTTCCGCCTTGGACAGGTCGATATCCGCCGCTCCCACAAATTCGACTCCCGGCAATTTGACGTATCCGCCGGCGTGCTGGCTCCCCGCTCCGCCGCAGCCGATAACGGCCGCTTTTCTCTTAATCATGATTCGCTCCTCCCCATACGGATTCAATCGCCGTTTTGCAGCGGACGGATGCTTCTTCCACGGAGAAGGCCACGTTCGGAAGATCGATATACTCGACCGCGACGCGGCCCTCGTACCCGGCGTCCCGGAGCCCGTTCCTCCAGCGCTCAAGCTCGAGCAATCCTTCCCCGTAGGGCATTTGAATTCGCTCCCAGGTTCTTCCGCAGTCTCGTATATGCACATGCCTCACATAGGGCATGAGCGGACCGGTACGATTTTCGGAGCCGTTGCAATAATAATGGGAGACATCCAGAGTGAGTCCGAGACCTTCGACCTCGCGCACGAGCTTCAGGGCGTCCTCGGGCTGCTCCGTCATGGAGAACATATGGGTTTCCAGGGACGCCTGGACGTCTCTGGCCGCGAAAATGCCGACAAGCTTGCGCAGACGTTCGACTTCCTGCTCGAAATCGGCCTCGGCCGACCCGGGATTGATCGTCACCACCCGAACCGACAGCTCGGAGGCAAGAGCGGCAATCGCGGCCGCTTCCTCCAGCCCGTTGTCGCCGAGCCCCGCGTTAAACGCTACCGGCGTCAGATCGTATTTTCGCAGCAAAGCTTTAAGACGCGCGGATTCCCGCTCATAGTCGCTCACGAGATTTTGCGGCCGCAGATCGCACCAGCTCTGGATGCCGAGCTCGACGAGATGAAACCCCATTTTACCGACCAGGGCCAGCGCTTCCTCCAAGGAGCCCGCCGACCGGACGAGCGTTGTACCGACAGCTTCCATTTTGTCATCCTCCTTCTTGATGGGTACAAGAGGATTGTACATAACGGAATCCCGATTTACTTGGATGATCTGACAGATCAATAAGGCGATCTGATTCGCCCATGCTTAAGAGACATGCGCTCAGCGGCGGCTGCGATACTCTCTCGGCGATATGCCCATATGCTTGCGGAAGGTTTTGTTGAAAAAGCTGATATCGTTAAATCCGGCCTCGTAGGCAATATCCAGCACTTTGCGATCCGTCTCCGCCAACAGCTCGCAGGCATGGCGGATTTGGAGCTCCTGCTTGTAATCGAGAAAGCTCTTCCCGACCGCTTCCTTGAACTGGGCCGTGAAGGAGGACACGCTCATTCCGCAAAGCCGGCTGATCTGCGCCAGGGCGATGTTCTGATGGTAGTGCTGTTCGATAAACTGCCGGGCGGGCTCGATTCGCTCGCGATCGTTGGAGACCGCGGGGGAATGCGCCGCCTGCGGCTGCAAATACCGGCTCAGCCAGACCAGGCATTCGATCCACCGCGTTTTGACGACGAGCCGATAGCCTTCTCTTTGCTCCTGATATTCGTCCAGAATGGCTTGCAGATGGCCTTCGATATTTCGTTTCTGGGATTCGTCCAGAGACTGGTGGGGAACAAAGGAGGCGTTCTTGCGGAGGAACGGGAGAAAATAAAAGAAATGCACGAAATGGGTCATCTGCAGCAGCACTTCAAGCTCTCTGCGCAGCAGATCCGAATCGAACAGAACGTTGTATACGATGGTGTCTTCGTCTTCCGCCCCATGATAGCTGTGGTACACATTCGGCTCAAGGACGAAAATATCCCCGCTGTTCAGCACGTAGCCGTGGCCGGCCATTTCATGGCGGGCATGTCCCTTAAGGACATAGACGAGCTCGATAAATTCGTGAGTGTGCGAAGGGATAGATTCTCCCCGGCCGATCGTATACCGATCGATGTGGAACGGAAATAACGGATCGCGAAAAAAAGACGCTTTGGAGCTGACCGACATGACGAACGATTCCTCCCGGCTTTGAAGATCGGCGTCGTCGTCGACGACGAGTATGACCTTGGCTTTCAACAGCGATCCCCCTCGATTCCCAAACAATGAATACAGCTTGATTTTATCATGATTTGTCGAAAAAAATATCGCGCTGCCCGAATAAAGTTATGATAAGGAGGAAGGAATTCCGCCGGCGACGGATCGTCCGCGGCCGTCTTGCAACCACTATAGACCGGGAATTGTGTCGTTTTTCATCGCACTTTACCTCCATTTTACTTGGGCTGGTTATCGTATCTACTACCAAGTTTATTATGGAGGTTTATCGAAATGTGGTTTTCCGTACAGAGACTCTCTCGCGTTTGGCTCGTTCAGTTGATCGGACTGGTGCTGTGGGCGGCCGTCCCGCTGCATCCCGTCGCGGCGGTGTCGGCCTTCGCCGACGGCGACGGTTCGCCCGGCAACCCGTATTTGATCGAGAATGCCGATCAATTCAACGAAATTCGCAACAATCTCGGCGCTTCCTACAAGCTCATGCAAAATATCGATTTATCCTCCTATGCTTCGGCGGACGGAGGGAAGGGCTGGAAACCGATCGAGGGCCCATTTTCCGGACAACTGGACGGGGACGGCCATTGGATTACCGGCTTGGTCATTCGGCGCGGAGATGAAGGCAGGGTCGGATTGTTCCAGTATGTCGGCGGGCAAATCGACAATCTGAGCATCGTGGGAGCCGATGTCGTCGGGGGCAGCCAGACCGGGATTCTGGCCGGCTACATGTATCTGGGCACCGCGGATGACGTGCATGTCTCCGGGGAGCTGGAGGGCGAATCCTTTGTCGGAGGCCTGGTCGGCGAAATCCAGCACTCGCAGGTGCGTAATTCCGGCTCATCCGCAGCCGTCAAGGGAACCGGCACCCATGTGGGCGGGTTGATCGGAGCCGACACGAATTCAACCAACGGGAACATCATCATGAACAGCTACGCGGAAGGCGATGTCGAGGGACAAGGAACGTATACGGGCGGGCTCATCGGTCTTCTAATGACGGGGACGGTGGAAAGCAGCTACGCCTCGGGCAAGGTCGTCGGCGAGAACGAAGTGGGCGGGTTTGTCGGGAGCGTTTTTTATGGCAGCGTCATCCGGGACAGCTACGCGCTTGGCACGGTGCGCGGAAATTCGGCAGTCGGCGGATTCGCGGGCAATATCTACGAATCGGAGTTCAGCGACAGCTATTCCATAGGCGCCGTAACGGGCGACTCGAGCGTGGGCGGATTCGCCGGATACACCTACAACTGGACGTTTGATCGGTTGTACTGGAATTCCGACGCCTATTGGTCGGCTTTCGGTTTTAGCGCAGGAAGCATAACGGGAATTTCGAGCATCGACCTGTTCAAATCCGCGAGCTTTGGGGGCATGGATTTTGCCGGCAAGTGGGCGATTGCCGAGGGGAAGAGCTATCCTTACTTGCGGGAGAACGCTCCCTTATGGCTGACCGATCTGACTGTAATTCCCGACGCGGGCACGGCAGGGAACGTGGCGCCCGCTTGGCACGCCTTCGTTCATCAATACGATCTGAGCGTAACGGGCGACGTATACGCGTTAACCCCCGTTCCGTCCATGGCGAACGCGGATGCAATCGTGCAGGTGTCCGGAATGGACGGCCTGGAAGCCGGCACCCATACGGCGACGATATCGCTCAACGACCCCAAAGGGGTAAGGAGCCCGCAAGCGTATGCGATCAATATTCATAAGCTGACCTCGAACGATCTGTCCTCCGACGCAAGTCTGGCGGACTTGCGGATCGACGGAATCACAATTCCCGGATTCAGCGCGGGAACGTCCGCTTATACCGTTTATGTTCCGAATACAACGACCGACGCGACGATAACGGCGGCTCCGAATCATCCCGATGCGACGTACACGGTAACGGGCGGCAGCAATCTGCAAATGGGGGATAACGCCGTTGCGGTGACGGTGACCGCTTCCGACGGGACGACCCGGACGTATACGATTACGATTAATCGCAATCGTTTTGCAGGGGGCAGCGGAACGGAGGCTTCGCCTTACCTCGTCGAAAATGCCGAGCAGTTCAACGATATCCGCAATGATTATCAGAAAGCCTACCGTCTTATCGCGGACATCGATCTTTCCGACTATGCGTCCGCCAACGACGGAGCCGGCTGGGAGCCGATTTATTTCGAAGGGAAGCTGGACGGCAACGGGCACGCAATCAGGGGCTTAAAGATCGATCGGCCGTATGAGGATGTGGTCGGCTTGTTCCAATATATCTATATCGGCAGCGTATCCAACCTGGACATCGTTCAGGCTTCCGTAATCGGCAAGGACAGTGTCGGAATACTCGCAGGTCTGCACAATTCCAACACGGTTTCGAAGGTGCGGACTTCGGGGTCGGTTAAAGGGCGGAACAACGTGGGAGGCCTCGTCGGCAGCCTGCACAGCGGCACGATAAAGGCCAGCAGCTCCACGGCAGAGGTGGTCGGCAGCGGGGACGCCGTGGGCGGATTGGTCGGACAGGGCTATTCCGGCATTGAAACGAGCTACGCGGAAGGCAGTGCGCAAGGCGCGAACAAAGTCGGCGGATTGGTCGGAGAAGATATCGGCGGCACGATATCGAACAGCTTTGCGATCGGGGACGTCAAGGCGAATCTGGCTTCGGCCGGCGGCTTGATCGGAAGAAGCAGCCAGGGAACCTACACGAACGTCTATGCCGCGGGCAAGGTGCAAGGAAGCAGCGCGGTCGGCGGCCTGGTCGGCACCCGCGCGAGCTCGACCTTCACGAGAGGCTACTGGAATACGGAGACGACCGGACAAAGCGCGGCCGTCGGCTCCGGGGCCGTCACCGGGCTGACGGGATATACGACCGCCCAGATGAAAATCGGCTCCAGCTTCGGTGGCTGGGATTTCAGCGGCACGTGGAGCATTGCGCCGGCAACGACGCCTTATTTACGCGGCGCTCCGCTGCCGCTGTGGCTGACGGATTTGACCGTTACAGGCAATACGGGAGGCGCCGTCAGCGCTCCCGCGCCGGATAATCTGACGCGTTCCTCTGCGGTTGCGGTCGCGCACGACGTGCAAAGCGTAACCGTATCGGGAACGGCAATCGATCCTGCCGCGGTCGTTGCCGTAAGCGGAGGCTCCAATCTGTCCGTCGGCAATAATCCGATTACCGTAACCGTGACGGGAGCTAACGGAGATGTCGGCCGCGAATACGCGCTCAACGTTGTCCGCTCCGATCCTTCCGGAGCCGGCTTAAGCGGTATAACGCTGTCGGCGGGCACGCTTAGCCCGGCGTTCGCGGAGGCAACGACAAATTATACGGTCAGCGTTCCCTATGCGACGTCGGCTTTGACCGTTGCTCCTTACGCCGCGAACGTCGGGGCGACGCTTACAGTGAACGGCACGGGGGTCGACAGCGGCCAGGCCAGCGGAAATATCGGACTTGCCGCGGGCGCGAGCACGATCATCGCAATAGAGGTTACCTCCCAGGACGGCTCGAACACGAGAAGCTATACGTTGACGGTGAGCCGGGCGTCCGGCAGCTCGAACGCCAATTTGAGCGCGTTAACGACGACGGGCGGGGCGCTCAGTCCGACATTTAATGCGGCTACGATCGCTTATACCGCCGCCGGGGTATCCAACACGACTTCTACCATTACCGTGCGGCCGACAGCGGCGGACACGAACGCGACGCTGGCCGTCCGGGTTAACGACGGAACGTCCATCCCCGTGACGAGCGGTCAGAACAGCTCCGCGCTTGCCCTGAATGTCGGCGTGAATACGATCGAGATTACGGTAACGGCGCAGGACGGGACGGGAAAGAACTATGCCATCTCCGTAACGAGGGCGGCGAGCACGGTTGCCACGTTAAGCGGGCTCACGCTGTCTTCCGGATCGCTCAGTCCCGGCTTCCTCAGCAGTCGCACTGCGTATACGTCAACGGCAGCCAGCAGCTTCTTCAACGTAACCGTCAGGCCGACGGCTTCGAATTCGGGCGCGACGATTACAGCGACTGTCAACGGAGGCGATCCGGTAGCCGTCTCGAGCGGAACGGACAGCCCGGCTCTGCATTTGAACGCCGGCTCCAACACGATTCAAATTTACGTGCTGGCACAAGACGGGGTTACGTCGAGAACTTATACGATTACGGTGACACGCAGCGCCAGCACGGCGAGCGACTTGACGGCGTTCAGCTTCGAAGGGCTGTCTCCCGCGGTGACGGGCACGATCAGCGGCACGAATATTTCGTTGACCGTGCCTTACGGGACGAACGTCGGGGAATTGGTGGCGACCTTCGCGAGCTCGCCCGGGTCTGCGGTAACCGTCGAAGGCGCAGAGCAGACCAGCGGAGCGACGCCCAACGATTTCAGCTCCGCCGTCTCTTATAAGGTCACGGCGGAAAATGGCACGGCAAATCAAGTGTATACGGTGACGGTCGTTGTGGCGGCGAGTACGTCGAAGGACATGACGTCGTTCGGCTTTGAAGGATTGACGCCTCCGGTGACGGGCGCGATCACCGGAACGGACATCGCGGCGACCGTGCCTTACGGAACGGATGTCGGGGAATTGGTGGCGACGTTCGAGAGTACGGGAGCGTCGGTCGCGGTTGGGACCGACACTCAAGTGAGCGGAACGACGGCGAACGACTTTACGTTTCCGGTAACCTATACGGTGACTGCGCAGGACGGCAGTACGAAGGACTACACGGTGACGGTGAGCGTGGCGGCGAGTACGTCGAAGGATATGACGTCGTTTGGTTTCGCCGGATTGACGCCTCCGGTGACGGGCGTGATCAGCGGCACGAACATCGCGGCGACCGTGCCTTACGGAACGAACGTGAGGGGTTTGGTGGCGACGTTCGGGAGTACGGGAGCGTCGGTCGCGGTTGGGACCGAGACTCAAGCGAGCGGAACGACGGCGAACAATTTTACGTCTCCGGTAATCTATACCGTAACTGCGCAGGACGGCAGTACGAAGGACTATACGGTGACGGTGACCATAGCCGCAAACCCGTCGTCGGGCGGCGGCAATGGCGGCGGGGGGAGCAGCGGAGGCAATGGAGGGAGCGGCGGCGGGAATAACGACGGTCCTGCGGATAATGCGCCGACAGCCGACGACGAAATCATCATCAAAGCAGGGCAATCGGGAACCTTCAGCCGCGCAGGAGAAATAAGCCTGGTTGTTCCGGACGGATCAACGGAGCGGGATATGATCGTGCAGGTGAAAAAAATTACCGACGTATCGGGACTGCAGGCTAACGGCAAGACAATAATCGGTCCGGTGTACGAGCTGATTCCCAAATCGTCGGGAAATTTTACGAAGAAACTTTTGCTCCGGCTAAGCTTTAATCCCGCATTGTTAAGCAGCAGCCAGAGGCCGGCCGTTTTCTATTACGACGAGGAAGAGAAGGATTGGGTAGAGCTCGGAGGTGTCGTCGAAGGCAGCAGCCTCTCAGTCGAGATCGATCGTTGGGCCAAGTACGCGGTGCTGCCTGTCCGCGTGGATTCGGATAATGAGGCGACGTCTCGGCGGTTTAACGATGTAGAGGGACATTGGGCTGCGTCAGCCATCGTGCAGGCATCGGCTGCAGGAATCGCCTCCGGTTATTCGGACGGTACGTTCCGCCCGAATGCTCCGATCACAAGAGCGGAATTCGCGGTCATGCTGGTCAAGGCGCTCGGGATTCGGGGAGAAGGAACGGAATTGCGTTTCAGCGACAATTCGGCTATCGGCGGCTGGGCGAAGAATGAAATCGCCCTGGCGGTGAAAGCGGGAATTATCAGCGGCTATTCCAACGGCGCTTTCCGCCCCAACGCGCTCATTACGCGTGCCGAGATGGCGGTTATGCTGTCCAACGCGCAGCATGCGAAGCCGGAAACCAATGGATCGACAACCTTCGCAGACGATGCGGAAATCCCGGCATGGTCCAAGGGCGCGATCAGGTCGATCGCCGAGCAAGGAATCGTGCAAGGAAGAGGCGGCAACCGATACGCGCCTATGGCTACCGCCTCGCGCGCGGAAGCGATCGTCGTTCTCTTGAAACTTTCCCGGACTATCAATTGAAGGAGCTAGGCGCAATAACGGTTGCGCCTGCACATTACCCGCTCGTCTAATAAGCCGCAGCTTCCTCTTCCAGTGCGAAGAGCAGGCTGCGGCTTATTGTCGTTGCGGCTTTATTGGCCCGGATCGGGCCCCCCGTGAGAGGGTTAGGCCCGCCGCGCGGTTCTATTGAAAGCCCGATCGAGCCTGAGGGAGGGGGATAAGCCCGCTGCGCGAGGCACGATATGGGTCCGTACCCGAATGTCCGCGACACTAATAGCGCAGTAGCGCCCCCCCGCCCGTCTCGCCTCCGATCAGATCATCAACAGCTCCCGGATCTCTTCCTCGCTGATCGAGGACAGGGCTTCCTGGCCCGGTTCGATGACTTCGTCGATCAGATGTTTTTTGCGCTGCTGGAGCGCGTACATCTTCTCTTCCACCGTGTCTTGGGCGATCAGGCGCAGCACCTGGACGACGTTCTTCTGCCCCATGCGATGCGCCCGGTCCGCCGCTTGCTGCTCGACCGCCGGGTTCCACCACAGGTCATAGAGGATGACCGTGTCGGCGCCGGTCAGATTCAGTCCGGTTCCGCCGGCCTTCAGCGAGATCAGGAACAGCTCGCGCTCGCCATCGTTAAACCTGCTGCACAGGTCCACGCGCTCCGATGAAGGGGTCTGCCCGTCCAGGTAGAAAAACGATACGCCCTGATAGGCAAGCTCCCGGGAGATCATGCCCAGCATTTCCGTAAACTGCGAGAAGACGAGCATCCGCTTGCCCGCCCCGCGGCATTCTTCGATCAGCTCCAGCAGTTGATCGAACTTGGCCGAACCGCCCTCGTAGCCTTCGACGAACAAGCCGGGATGGCAGCAGAGCTGGCGAAGCCGGGTCAGCCCGGCCAAAATCTTAATTCGGCTGCGTCCGAAGCCCTCTTCGTCGAGATGCTTCAGCGTCTCCTTGCGCAGCTTGGCGAGGTAGCTCAAGTACAGCTTTTTCTGCTCGGGCAGCAGGACGGAGGATTGCACCGATTCGATTTTCTCGGGCAGCTCCGCGAGCACGTCGGTCTTCAGGCGGCGCAGCAGAAACGGCCGGATGCGCTTGGCGACGGCTTCCCGCGTAAGCTCCGAGAAGGTTCGGCGATCCTGGAACAGCTCCGGAAACACGACATCGCAGATCGACCACAGCTCCTCTAGGGAATTTTCGATCGGCGTACCCGTCAAAGCGAATCGATAACGGGCCTGCAAAGCTTTGACGGATTGGGCCGTCTGGGTCGCGTAGTTTTTGACCGCTTGCGCCTCGTCGAGAATCAACGCGTGAAAATAAGCCTGGGCATACGCCTCGACATCCTTGCGAAGCAAAGGATACGAGGTGATCAGCACGTCTATCCGGGAGAGCTGCGCCAAAATGCGCCCACGCTCGGTTTTGTCGCCGTCGGCGACGACCGCGCGAATCTCGGGGGCGAACTTGCGCAGCTCGTTCAGCCAGTTGTAGCTGAGAGAAGCGGGACAGACAATGATAGCCGACTGCCCGAGGCTGCGGATCTCGGGAAGAGCGGAGACGAGATAGGCGATGCTTTGCAGCGTTTTGCCCAATCCCATATCGTCCGCCAAAATGCCGCCAAACCGGTAATGAGCCAGCGTTCTGAGCCATTGGTAGCCGAATTTCTGGTAGTCTCGCATAATGGGGGCAAGGGAATCCGGAACAGGGAAATCAAGACTGTCCGGATTGCGCATATTGTCCAGCAGACTGCGCAGCGACTTGCCCAGCTTCAGAACGGGATCGCGGTTATCCCCGTCGATCAGGTGCAGCCCGCGTACGGCGGGAAGCTGGAACTCCGCGCCGGTCAGACTGCCCTTGTCTACCTTCATCACGGCGATAAAACGGTTGATCGCCTCGTAGTCGGGCGTCTCCAGCGGCATCAGCGCCCCGTTCGGAAGCTTGTAGTATCTCCTCTTGTCGCTCAGCGACAGGATCAGATTGCGAATTTCCGTCTCCGGCACGCCGTCCAGCTCGAATTTGCACTCCAGCCAATTGGTCCGCTCGTCTACATCGACGCGGATTCTTGGCGGGGCGTGCCCGACGTGAAGCCTGATTTTGATCGCCGTGGTCGCGTATACTTTCAGCAGCTTCTCAAGCTGCGGAATGATATGGTACAGAAAATCGTACTGCCCCTCCTCGTCCTCCATGAAGTAGCCGCTCTCCGTTTTCATGAAGTTCGCCTGCTCCATCAGATCGAGAATTCGCGCCTCCTTATCGCTCTCGCGCAGGAGAATACGGTTGATGCCGCGTCCCGAACCGCCGTTTTCCAGCGGATTGATGACGATGTCGCCGTAATGGAATTCGAGTCCGGCCAGCAGCCGGTCTCGTATGCGGTCCAAATACAGCTTCGCCTTCAGGGGCGCCTGAATGACCTGCTCGGAGACGGCCGGAGAGAGACAGACGCTGCCGAGGCCCATCAAGCCGGGCACGACTTTCTCCATAAACGGGGCCATTTGCTCGGACGAGACCCGGATGGTGCGGGCGTCTCGCGCGTTGGTCAGCATTTTTTGCAGCTCGAAAAGTCGTCTGCACGGCTCGGGCTTCAGCTTGAGCAGCGCGCCGTCGGCAAGGACAAGACCGTACGGTTCCAGTACGATAAGGCGATCGAGTCCTTGAACGTTGAGGCGATATCCCGCCGGCTCAGTCCCGGAGGCGCCGTCGTTCCGTTCAAGCTCGAACAGCAGCGGCATCGGCATGTCGGAGAAGCGGAGGCCTTCGTAAGAGAAGCCTTCGTATTCGAGTCTTACGGATGCCGCCTGGGTCAGCAGGGGAGCGAGCTCCTCCCACACGGTCGGCGGGATCAGCAGCGCGCGTTCTCCGCCGACCGGAGTCGCGTGAGCGGCGTAACCTCCCGAGGAGTCGCGGTACATTTTCTCGTTGCGTTGGAGTTCGATCAGCTGGCGAATGATGGCGTCGTTCGTCTCGTGAAAACAGTGCAGCTCCGGATCGTACGTAAAATATCTGGAGCATTCGTACCGTTCGCGCAGGGCGACACGTTCCAGAAAATCCCGAAGCTTCGGGACGACGTAAGTGCGTTTGGAGCCGATTTTCAGCTCGATGGAGAACATATTTTTGCGAAACCCGTAATGGAACAAGCTGACGATGAATTCCACGCCAAGCGGCTCGCGCGGATCGTAGATCGTCGACGCGCGGCTGGGGCGTACGGGCTTGGGGGCGAACAAATCGAGCATAACGTTCGTTAGCGCGGCATCCGTAGAGGCGCTGGAAGCTGCCGTACCGTTTGAGGAGCCGGGCCGGCCCGACTGGCTCAAGCGATTGGGGCGAGCTGCGGATTGCGCAATGCTCCTGGACGGCTTGGCGGCTGCGGCGGACGGTCCCGATTGTTGAAGCTCGTACAGGCTCAGCAGCGTGGCGGCGATATGGCGGCAGCTTTGGCTGGCGGACAGGTTAAGGCTGAGGCATTCGCAATCGGTGCGGATGTCCCCGTTGTCGTCGGCGCGAATATCGACGCGAAATAGCGAGTGCGTGCCTTTAACCGTCGCCGAGCAGATGCGAAGCTCCGGATCGTATTCGGCGATCGTCACTTTGCCCGCGCGGCAGTCGGCTTCTCCCCGTTCGTAGGAATAGGCGCCGCATATCGTTTTGATCGTTCGTTTCGTCAATTGGAAGCTCATAAGCTGGACTCCTGATTTGATCTTGTTGTCCCCATGATACCAGAAATCGTCGGGGGCGACGAACTTAGATCGGCACGGCGTTGCGTTCGGGAGGGGGTTCCATGGGGGCAAAAAAGAGGCAGGCGTTATGCCTGCCCCTTCCCGGACCGAGCTGCGGGAAAACGCCGTAACTGCTTATTTCGCGGTCAAATTGATGTGATCCAGATGGGTATTATCGTTGAAAATAAAGGATAACACGTAATCTCCGCGGTTATAGACGACTTTTTTCTGGACGAGCTTGCCGTTTTTTATCGTTTTCGTGGCAGCAGGAGCCCCCCAATTATGCATGAGCATTTTCAGGGTGATTCCTCCGATATTTGTTTGGCGCTCCACGTTCGTGCCGAAATAACGGAGCTCGCGTATTTTGTTCAGCTTATAGCTGACGGCATAGCCCGGGTGTCCCATTTCCGCATGGTAAATATCGAAGGCGTCGGAATCCTGGCCGGGAAGTTCGGGGTCGCCGATTTGCTTCCGCACCTCCTGGCGCGTGCTGACGCCGACGGTCAGACCGGCCATTGCTCCGGGAAATTGGCCCTTAAGCGCCGGTTTATAAAAGCTATTCAAGGTTTGCAGGGCTTGAGCTTGAGCCTGGGCCTGATCGTCTTTGACAGCAGCGGCCGCGGATGCGGTTTGGGGCGAGAACGAATGATCTGAAGCTCCGATGATCCCTAATGCTACCGCTGCCGATAAGAGCGCGGCGCCTGTCGACTTCTTGAGATGCTTCATAATGGATGTCCTCCCGTGATGTCTGAGTAAAAGCATGCATACGTACATAAAACGGGTTTTCGAATATAAAAGTTGCAAAGTTGACAGCGTCTCTTAAAACCAGGCCCATCTTTGGAGCGGGCTGCCAATGGCTGCAGCGCTGGGCGTTCGTTCATCTTTCGGCTGCCGATAACGGCACGCGCACAGTCGCATAGCCGCAGTTGCAGAAATACGAAAAAGCCCGCCGCTCTAAGGGAGCTGACAGGCCAATGCGAGAAAAATCCGCGTTCTCTATTCAGAAGAGGATAGGAAGCCCAAAAGGCATTTCGGAGAGACGGTTAAGCCCGTTCCGCCAGATCGGCCAGAGAGCGGAGCCGTTCTTTGCGTCCGGGCAGTTGGGAAAGAAAGATGCGCAGGTCGGGAAAATCGCTCAGGTTCAACGTATAGTAGACCCACTGACCGCGTTTCTCCTCGCTGATGAGTCCGGCTGTCCGGAGCTTGCGGAGATGCTGGCTCGCGTTGGGCTGGCTCGTGCCCAGCAATTCTACGATGTCCGAAACGCACAGGTCTTTTTCCTGCAGCAAGCCCAAAATAGCCAACCTCGTACGATCCCCCAGAAGCTTCAGCAGTTCCGCCATTTCTCCCAACCGATCGCTCATATTCCCCAACTCCTTTTGTTCGCCAGAACTCTATGATGCAAGCGATAGATTCGCACATAATGATATATTAATTTATATCATAAAAGACTAATGAGATAAAGGGTTGAGAGACATCTCAAATGTGTCCGGAGGGGGATGGAGGGATGCGAGAAAATAGGGCTGTGTGGCGTGCTAATGGCGAGGGAGAAGGGCGATCGGGTGGAGATAGAGCCGTGTGGCGTGCCAATGGCGGACGGAAGGCCAGGGCGGCTTCTTGCTTCTTGCCGAACATGCGCCGCCCGAATGCGCGCCGCTGCCGCGACGTCCTCAGTCGGCAGCGGCATCAAGCGGATTTAATGCGGTTAAAGAAGCCGGAGATGGCCATTTCGGCGGCACCCATTATGGCAGAGCGCTCTCCGAGCTCGGCGAACAGGAATTGCGCTTTGCGCAGATGGAAGCCAAGCGCCCGCTGCACGACGGTTCGGCGCAGGGCGTCCTCCAGCCAGGGACGGGCCTGACTGATGCGGTTGCCGATGATGACGGCGTCGGGGTTGAAGATGTTGACGATGTTGGCAATTCCGATGCCCAAATACTCGCCGATGCCGGCGAACAGCTCCTGAACGTCTTGTCTCCCCGACCTGGCCGCGGCCAGCAATTGCTCCAAGTCGTCGAAGCCGAGCGGCGCAGCCTGCTTCAGCAGCGCCTGCTCCGAGGCATACAGCTCCCAGCAGCCCCGGTTGCCGCAGGTGCAGCTTTGGCCATGGGCTTCGATAGACAGATGTCCCATCTCTCCCGAAAAGCCCGTTGCGCCCTTATAGAGCGATTTGTTCAAAATCAGTCCGGTGCCGATTCCGATGCCGACGCTGACGTAAACCAGATTGGCGATGCTGCGTCCGGCTCCGTGTTTTTGCTCGCCAAGCGCGCCCGCGTTGGCTTCGTTGTCGATGGTGACAGGCAGGCCGAAGCGCTCGGACAACTGGCGCTGCAGCGGAACGTCCCGCCATTTCAGGTTCGGGGCGAACAGAATCGTTCCGTCCTCGTCGACCAGGCCGGGAACGCCGACCCCGATGCCGACGATTCCGTAAGGACTGGCCGGAGCCTCGGCGATCAGCGCTTCGACGCAGCCGCACAACTGCTCGAATACCGCTCCGGGCTCGGAATTCCGAAGAACGGACGTTTTCTCGACAACGATGGCGCCGCGCATATCGACGAGCGCGCCGCGAATATAGTTGACGCCGAGATCGATGCCAATGGCGTAGCCGGCCGCGGCGACGAATTCGAGCATGACCGGCTTGCGCCCGCCGCTCGATTGGCCCGTTCCGATCTCCCGCACGAGCGAGCCGTCGATCAGATCCTGCACCAGGCTGGAGACGGTCGCCTTGTTGAGCCCGGTCTGCTCGGAGATTTGCGCACGGTACAGCGGGGCTCCCCGCAATATACATTCCAGCACGATGGCCGTATTGATTCGTTTAATGAGCGCTTGATCGCCCGTAGGTGTCGTCATGGCGGGGCAGAAGCTCCTTGAATATGAATAATTTTTTAAAATACATTAAGCCATCCATAATTATATCCTCATTGTCCTGTCGATAGTAGGGGCTATTTAATGCTCGCAAATATCGAGGCCATCCCGGTTGGTTATTATTGACAATATAACTTCCAAGGCATAAAATATAACTCAAAAGGCATAATGAATAGAGAAGGGGATTGCTGGAAAAATGGACTTTGAGTTTTATTATACAGAAAGGGGGAACTCGGATGTTAAGGAGTGGTTAGACGATTTGGTTGAGAAAGCAAATGCCGGTGATCGGGATGCACAGGAATTAGTAAAGAACTTTTACTATTGTGTCAGTCTTGCGTTTGAAGGAATGCCATATAGTCGCCCCCTTACGAAGGGAATGTTTGAACTTCGGCCAAGCAACAGCGCAGAATGGCACAGAATTCCTTATATCATTTGGCGGAACAAGCTACTCCTCTTGTCCGAATTCCGAAAGAAGTCCGGCAAGACATCCCCCGAAGAAATAAAAAAAGCGATTCGGCGAATGAAAGATTGGATACGGCGCTATGGAAAGTAAGGGTTGAGAGGATATTTGATCTCCGTTAAAAACAATCGAGGTGACAGCATAATGTCCAACTGGGAAGAATTCAAAAAAAGTCTGAACTTTATGAGCGATATTGAAAAGCAAGCTATTGAAGAGACCGCCAAGGCGGTTAACGGATGCGTGGTACTGCGAAAACAACTGGGCATTACCCAGGTCCAACTCGCAGAAATCACGGGTCTTTCGCAGCCTGTCATTGCCCGAGTAGAGAGTGGCAAAGTTCTCCCAGAATACAAAACTGTGATGAAGATCTTGCTTGCGCTCCAGCATATCCAAAGCATAAGGGAACAAGCGGCTGCAGAAAGCCTTCAACACGTTTAAAGAGGTTGTTCCCAAAATCCAATTTTGATTACGGAGCGAATCAGGAAGCGGACTGGAATTTTGAATTCAGCCGGGTCAATTTCTGTCGCCAAAACGTTAAAAAACGCAAGGCGGCAGATCCTTCCCCCGCGAATAACGGCCGCTTTAGTTCCGATTTTCCGAGGCAGGATATTTTGATGACAGAAGTAAAAAGCGGAAAAACCTTCGTGGCCCTGCAGCTATCCAAAACAAGGATCTCCTTCACTCGCTCAAACTTAGTTTATTGGATAGACAAACTAAGTTCGAGGTGGTATGCTGTTATCAGGTTACAAAACTGACACCGCTTTCAAGGAGGCCTATATCCGTTATGAGCAAATTCCCTAACGTTCCCAAGATCCAGTACGAAGGACGCGATTCGCAAAATCCGTTCGCATTCCGTCATTACAACCCGCAAGAGGTCGTGTTCGGCAAAACGATGGAGGAGCATCTGCGCTTCGCCGTCGCTTATTGGCACACGTTTAACGCCAACGGCAGCGATCCGTTCGGCGCCGGCACGGCGGTTCGGAGCTGGGATTCCCTTGCTCCGCTGGACAAGGCGAAAGCCCGCGTGGAAGCCAACTTCGAGCTGTTGGAGAAGCTGAACGTTCCGTTCTACGCTTTCCACGATGCGGACATCGCTCCGGAAGGCGCTACGCTGGCCGAGACGAACAAAAATCTCGATGTCATCGTCGCCATGCTGAAGGATTATCAGAAGTCGACGGGCAAGAAGCTGCTCTGGAACACGGTCAACCTGTTCACGAACCCGCGCTACGTTCACGGCGCCGGCACGACGAGCAACGCCGAGGTGTTCGCTTACGCGGCGGCTACGCTGAAAAAAGGACTTGAGGTCGGCAAAGAGCTCGGAGCCGAAAACTATGTTTTCTGGGGCGGCCGCGAAGGCTACGAATCCCTGCTGAACACCGATATGAAGCTGGAGCTCGACAATCTGGCGCGTTTCCTGCACATGGCGGTGGATTACGCGAAGGAAATCGGCTTCGACGCCCAGTTCCTGATCGAGCCCAAGCCGAAGGAGCCGTCCAAGCATCAATACGATTTCGACGCGGCTACGGCGATTGCGTTCCTGCAAAACTACGGCCTGAAGGACCACTTCAAGCTGAACGTCGAAGCGAACCACGCGACGCTGGCCGGCCACACGTTCGAGCATGAGCTCCGCGTAGCCCGCATCAACGGCATGCTCGGCTCCATCGACGCGAACCAGGGCGACCTGCTGCTCGGCTGGGATACGGACGAATTCCCGACCGATCTCGTGTCCACGTCGCTGGCGATGTACGAGATTTTGAAGAACGACGGCCTGGGCCGCGGCGGCGTCAACTTCGACGCGAAGGTACGCCGTTCGTCCTTCGAGGACGAGGACTTGTTCCTTGCCCACATCGCCGGAATGGACACCTATGCCCGCGGTCTGAAAGCGGCGGCGAAGCTGATCGAAGAGCGCGTGATCGACGACATCGTGGCCAAGCGTTACGCCAGCTTCGGCGAAGGCATCGGCGCCGACATCGTATCCGGCAAAGCGACGTTGAAGTCGCTGGAAGCGTACGCGCTGCAAGCGAAGCCGATTCGCAACGAATCCGGTCGTCTGGAGCAGATCAAAGCCAACCTGAACGACATTATTTTCGGCGTATAAGAAGGAGACCTCTCCATGAAATATGTCATTGGCGTAGATTTGGGAACGAGCGCGGTCAAGACGCTGCTCGTCGGGCAGGACGGCGTCGTGTACGCCGAAGCGACCCGGGAATATCCGCTCTACCACGATAAAGCCGGGTGGAGCGAGCAGGACCCCGAGGATTGGGTGACGGGTACGACCGCCGCGCTGCGCGATCTGCTGGCCGGCTCCCGCACCGATCCGGAAGACGTCGAAGGGATCAGCTTTTCGGGCCAGATGCACGGACTCGTGCTGCTGGACGGGTACGACAAGCCGGTCCGCAGGGCGATTCTGTGGAACGATACGCGCACGACGGAGCAATGCCGCGAGATCGAGCGGACGCTCGGAGACAAGCTGCTGTCCGTGACCCGCAATCCTGCGCTGGAGGGTTTCACGCTGCCCAAGCTTCTGTGGGTGAAGCGGCATGAGCCCGAGGCTTACGCGAAAGCGGCGAGCTTCCTGCTGCCCAAGGATTATGTGCGGCTGCGCCTTACCGGCGAGAAGCATATGGATCTGTCGGACGCGGCGGGCACGCTGATGCTCGATGTCGCGGGCCGCGTCTGGAGCGAGGACGTGCTGGGCGCGTTCTCGATTCCGTCCGGCTTCTGCCCGCCGCTCGTCGAAGCGGGAGCGCACGTCGGCGGTCTGACCGCCGAAGCGGCGAGCGCGACCGGGCTGCGGCAGGAGACGAAGGTGTTCGCGGGAGGCGCGGACAACGCCTGCGGAGCGATCGGGGCGGGCATTCTGTCGCCGGGGCTGACGCTGTGCAGCATCGGAACGTCGGGCGTCGTGCTGACGTACGAAGAGGACGCTTCCGCCGATTACCGGGGGAAGGTGCACTTCTTCAACCACGGGAAGCCGAACGCCTTCTACGCGATGGGCGTCACGCTCGCCGCGGGCTACTCGCTCAGTTGGTTCCGCAACACGTTCGCCAAGGGAGAATCGTACGACGCGATGCTGCAGGGCGCGGAGGAGATTCCGGCGGGCTCGAACGGCTTGCTGTTCACGCCTTATATCGTCGGAGAGCGGACGCCGCATGCCGATGCGAAAATCCGCGGCAGCTTCATCGGCGTAGACGGAAGCCATACGAGAACGCATTTCGCCCGGGCGGTCATGGAGGGCATTACGTTCTCCCTGAACGAGTCGATCGAGATGTTCCGCGCGGCAGGCAAAACGGTCGACAAAGTCGTATCGATCGGCGGCGGAGCGAAAAATCCGCTCTGGCTGCAGATGCAGGCCGACATTTTCAAGGCCGACGTAGTTTCGCTCGAGAACGAGCAGGGACCCGGACTCGGAGCGGCGATGCTGGCCGCGGTCGGCTGCGGCTGGTTCCCGTCGCTGGACGCATGCGGCGCGACGTTCGTGAAGCACGCGCGCGTATACCGTCCGAACGAGACGGCCAGCGCCCGTTACGGGCAGCTGTTCGAGCTTTATCGCCAGGTGTACGCTCAGACGGCGGATATCAACCATGCGCTGTACGCTTTTCGAAACTAGTGTAATCGGATAAAATAATAGATGGGCAAGGGATGCCTCCCTTTCCTTCAAGAGCCTTCGCAATTCCCGGCCGGTAAACGGGAGAGGGCTCTTTTTATTTTGTCGGGGAAACCTCCGGGCACGGGATTTCGTAATTTATCGAGATTGTGCATAATTAGGGTAGAAAACAGGTGCGGAAACGCACAGAGGAAATGAAGCGGAGGGAAGACGTTGACTGTCACTAACGACGATGCGGCAAGAAACGGACAAGAAACGGACAGCCCCTATCTGCTGAGAGCGGACATCGACGAGGCGGGTTACGAGCCGGGACATCCGATCGTCAGGAACGTCGTTCTGGACGTTCGGCCCGGCGAGCGGGTCGGCCTGATCGGACCGAACGGCGCGGGGAAAAGCACGCTTATGAAGGGGCTGCTCGGCCACCTGCCCCATTGGAAAGCGAAAGTCTTCTGGCGCGGCGAGGAGGAAAATGCGGCCCGGGACAACGCGATCTCCTCGAAAATCGCCTATATTCCCGAGCAGCCGATCGTCTACGAAAGGCTGACGCTGTGGGAGCATCTCGTGCTCGCCGCGGCGTCGAGCGGCTTGTCCGAGGACGAGCTGAACCGGCGGGCGGACAGGCTGCTGCGCCGTTTTCGCTTGAACGGATTCCGGCATCATTATCCGGTGAAGTTTTCCAAAGGCATGCAGCAGAAAACGATGCTGATCGTCGGCTTCCTGCTGAAGCCCGATCTGTATCTGGTGGACGAGCCGTTCATCGGACTCGATCCGGGCGCGGTGCTGGAGCTGATCGACGCGCTGGAGGAAGAGCGAAGCCGGGGCGCCGCCATTCTGATGACGACGCACGTCCTGGACTCGGCGGAAAGGCTGTGCGACCGATTCGTGCTCGTGCACGACGGAGGCACGGCGGCTTCGGGGACGCTGGAGGAGATCGGACGAATGGCGGGCCTGGGGCCGGAAGCGCGCCTGTTCGATTGCTTCCATCGGCTTACGGCCGTCGACGATGAGGTGGAAGCATGATCCCTCAAGAAACGGCTCCGGACGAGCCGAAGCGGATCGGGAGCTTTACTCCGGCAAGGCTGTTTGCCGAACGGGCGGCGGCTTTCTGGAAAGCGATCTGGGGCTGCTGGCGGACGGTGCTGGACTGGACGGTGTGCCTGTATATTTTGCTTCCGGGTATTTTTATCGCCGTCGGGACGTATAGGGATTTTATGCGCGATCCGCCTGCGGTGTTGGCGGAATTTCCGCTGTATCCGATCTTGCTGTTCCTGACGCTGCTGCAACTGGCGGGAAAATACAGAACGTTCGCCGAAGCCGGAGACGGTCTGTTCCTTTATCGCAATTCCGGATGGAGGCGCGGGTTCGGAAGGATGGGGTTCGTCTATGGGGGAGCGAGCCGGCTGCTTGTCTCATTCGCGGCGGCTGCGGCGCTGTCTCCGATACTGCTGCCCGTGTTCGGACTGTCCGCGGCTTCGTTGGCCGCTCTCGCCGTCTATTATGCCGCAGCGGGTCTGCTATGGACGATGCTTCGGGACCGAATCGCGTTAAGCTGGAGAGGCTGGCGCAGGTGGCTGGCGTCTCTGCCCGCCGGCGCCGCGTTTGTCTTCGGGGCGGCCGAGCTGGCGGCGAAGGGAGCGGCGAATCCGGGCATGACGCTACTGCTGGGCGCGGCGTTCCTGGCCGCCGCTTGCCTGCTTTTGCTGCTGCGGCTCCGCAAGCGGGGGACGCTGCTGCACGAAATCGCGACCGAAAACGAGATTTACGCGGCATTCGTGGGTTGGATTCTGATGGATACGCTGGAGAAAAAGCCGATTCCGCGCCGGAGCAAGCCAATTCTGTTTTCCCGGTCGCAGCCGCTGTTGAAGCACCGCAATAACGACGTCGATCGGCTGGCCGACAGTTGGATGAAGTCGGTCGTACGCCGTCCGGACCTGTTGAAGCAGCTCCTTTATTTTCTGTGGGCCGGCGCAGCCGCAATCGCGCTGACTCCGATTCCTCTGGCCGTCATTGTGTGGCTTGCCCTGCCTTTTCTTGTCTCGGCCTCGCTCCGGAGGCAGTGGAAGCAATGGATGTCCGAGCCATATGTTGCGTTGTTCGATTGGCAGGACGCTGCGGAGAAAGAAGCCTCCCGCAAAGCGGCGCTGCGGCTCGCCCTGCCGCTTGTGCTGCTGTGGGCTCTGCTGATCGCGCTCCGGATCGGATGGACAATCGGCGGATGGGCTTGGCTCGCGGTCGCTGCGGCTCCCGTCGCAGCCTATTATTGGCTCAAGACGGTGAGCGAGATCACGGCCTCGTTCGCGGCATCGCGGCGCCGAAGGGAATAGGCGAACCCCGTTCCGGGAGATGCTAACCGCAAGCGACGAGCTATCGAACAACGGAGGGAATGAATGCGATGAATCATGCCGCGCTTCTGTTCCAGTTTCCCGGAGAAGCCCAAGCCCGCTTGGCCGCCGAGACGCTGGACGAGCTGGGCTACGAGCCCCAGCTGCACGATGGAGGGCGTCTGCATATTCACGTGGAGGACGAAGATTTGACCTCCGCGCTGGAGATCGTGCAATGCTATTCGGGACAGCTTCTGGAGCACGCGCCGGCGGAGACCGTGACCGTGACGGATTTCGCCTACGGAATGGACGCTATTCCGATTCCCGCCCATACGGTGAATGAGGATTGGATAGAGAACTATCGCCAAAACGAGAGCAAAAACGCCAATCCCGAATCGGCTTACCCAACCGACGACGGCTCCTATGATCGATTCGAGACCACATAGCGAATGGGCTTGTCCGACCGATGATGAATCCTACGATCGATTTGAGACCACATAGCGAATGGCCTGTCCGACCGACGACGGCTCCTACGATCTACGATCGATTCGAGACAACGTAGCGAATGGAGCTGCTCGGCGGACGATGAATCCTACGATTGATTCGAGACACGTAGCGAATGGGCTTGTCCGACCGACGATGAGTCCTACGATCGATTCGAGACATGTAGCGAATGGGACTGCCCGGCGGACAACAGTTTCTGCGCTCGATTCGAGCGAACGAGCGGGGATCTGGTCAATCTATCCGATGAAGGCCCTTACGATCGGTTCTGGAGCCGCTCATGCCGATGTCCGGGAAGGGGTTTGGGCCACCACCGGCACCAAATAAAAGCGCAAGGGACGCGCCGGGCCGGTTATGGCTCCTGTGCGTCCCTTGCTGTAAGTTAATCTTCTCCAACTATCGTACCCGTGCTCCGAGTATGATCACCTTCGCGCATTTCTCACTTCTCAGGCGCCCAATGGACCCGTTTAGCGGTCCATCGGACCGTTAAAAGCGGTCACCCGCCCGAATCGGCACGTTTAGCGGTCCGTCGGACCGTTAAAAGCGGTCATCCGCTCGAACTGGCTCGTTTATCGGTCTGCCGGACCGTTAAAAGCGGTCACCCGCTCGAACCGGCACTTTTAGCGGTCCATCGGACCGTTAAAACCGTCAATCGCCCGAATCGGCTCGTTTAGCGGTCCGTCGGACCGTTAAAAGGGGTCACCCGCCCGAACTGGCACGCTTAGCGGTCTGTCGGGCCGTTAAAAGGGGTCACCCGCCCGAGCCGGCACGCTTAGCGGTCCGTCGGACCGTTAAAAGCGGTCACCCGCCCGAATCGGCACGCTTAGCAGTCTGTCGGACCGTTAAAAGCGGTCATCCGCCCGAATCGGCACGTTTAGCGGTCCGTCGGACCGTTAAAAGCGGTCACCCGCCCGAATCGGCACGTTTAGCGGTCCGTCGGACCGTTAAAAGCGGTCACTCGCCTGAATCGGCACGCTTAGCGGTCTGTCGGGCCGTTAAAAGCGGTCACCCGCCCGAATCGGCCCGCTTAGCGGTCTGTCGGACCGGGACCGTTAAAAGCGGTCAATCGCCCGAATCGGCTCGTTTAGCGGTCCGTCGGACCGTTAAAAACGGACACCCGCCCGAACCGGCACGTTTAACGGTCTGTCGGACCGTTAAAAGCGGTCACCCGCCCGAATCGGCACGCTTAGCGGTCCGCCGGGCCGCAAGAACGGTCGGTTGGAGAGGTGTGTGCACGATTCCTTCGTTCAAGCATGCGAATTGGTCCGCCGTCGGTCAGTCATCGTATGTTTATCCGCGAGCTGCGTGCATTCCCGCCGTGTACCCGGTCGAGAAGGCCGCCGTAATGTTGTAGCCGCCGGTGTAGCCGTGAATGTCGAGCACCTCTCCGCAGAAGTATAGTCCCTTCGTCAGCTTCGACTCCATCGTCTTCGGGTCAATCTCCTTCAGGCTGACGCCTCCGCCCGTCACGAAAGCGTCCTCGATCGACAGCGTGCCGTACACCCGGACCGGGAAGCGTTTGATCAGCCCGGCGAGACGGCTCCACGCCTGGCGCGGCAGGTTGTCGTAGGTGACCGCCTCCGCCAGTTCGGCTCCGCGCAGCAGCGGAGGAATCATTTTCTCGGGGAGACAAGCCTTCAGCACGTTCTTGACCGCCTTCTTCGGCTCCAGCTCCGCCAGCTTCAGCGTCTCGGCATAAACTTCGTCCGCGCTCTTGTCCGGCATCAGATCGATCGACACTTCGACGTTGCCGGCTCCGGAGGCTTTGAGCTCCCGGACGACGAACTGGCTGCACCGCAGCGCGATCGGGCCCGACAGGCCGAAATGCGTAAATATCATATCTCCCCGATGCTCGACGATTCGCTTGCCTTTGCGATTCCAGACCGACAAGGTGACATCCCGCAGGCTCAACCCTTGAAGCTCCTTGCTCGCAATAAAAGGCTCGTTGGAGGTCAGGGGAACTTCCGTCGGGAACAGCTCGGTGATCGTATGCCCGGCTTTCTCCGCCCATGCATAGCCGTCCCCGGTGGAGCCCGTCTGCGGCACGGATTTGCCGCCCGAAGCGACGATGACCGCGCGCGCGTCAATCGTCTCTCCGGAGCGCAGCCGCACCCCCGACACGCGTCCGTCGTCGTACCGCACGGCATCCACGGGAGCGTTCACGCGAATGTCGACGCCTTGCTTGCGCACCTGCCCGACCAACGTATCGACGACCGTCTTGGCCCGATCCGTGACGGGAAACATCCGGCCGTTGTCTTCTTCTTTCAGCCGAATGCCCAGATTTTCAAAAAAAGCGATAATATCCTTGTTGTCGAAATTGGCCAGGGAGCTGTACAGAAACCGGCCGTTGCCGGGAATGTTGCGGATCAGCTCGTCGGGTTCCTTGTTGTTCGTCACGTTGCATCGGCCGCCGCCGGATATGCCGAGCTTGCGCCCCAGCTTGTCCCCCTTGTCCAGCAGCAGCGTTTTTGCGCCGTGCTTGCTGGCGGCGATAGCGGCCATTAAGCCCGCCGAACCGCCTCCGATGACGATTGCGTCGTAGTCCATATCGATTCTCCTGATTGGTCGTTGTGGTTAAAGTGTATCATCGGGAATCCCAATCTCAAAGTCCGGAACGCAAAGAGATTCGCGGAATTGGATAAATTGCTAATATTATTACTCCCTTATATTGTAACGGATGGAGAGATGTGCTTTAATCTAATTGATTCATATAGAAAAACGGTATTACATTTAGTATGGCTAAGAATGGGTAGAGGCCGATCCGTTGTTGCGGGAGGTTCGCTTGGATGTGGAAAGAGTCGCTGCTGCAGATCCTGATTGCATTTCTTCCCGTTTTTATGTTCATGGTCTGGTACGCCAAGCCTGAAAGATTCGGTTCTTCGCGTTTGTTCATCGGAGTTTGCTGCGGACTGGTTATGCTCTTGAATATGAACTATACGACGGTAACCAATCATGGCGTCCATTTCGACCTGCGCCATGTTCCTTTTTTGATCGGTTCTCTGTACGGAGGTCTTCCGATCGCTTTTGGACTGCTGGTTGTCTATGTCGTTTCGCGATTAGGGGAGATTGCGTTTCGATGGGAATATGTCGTGCTCATCGGTTTTCTGGCGATCTATATTCCCGTGCTGTACGCGAAGATACCCGGTTTCGGAACTCTCAATCGTCGGGGAAGGCTCAGGCTTGTCCTCTATTTTTGCTTGTTTCTTTCCGTGTTCCAGATCGCATCGTACCTCATCGAAATGCCGCGGCGCTTGACCGGCAACGCGACCGAGGTGTTGAGCGTCTCGTTCGTGTATGTATCCGTATTCAGCGTCGTAACGCTGCTGTGCGCCCATTTTATCGAGCTGGGCTTCGAACGGATTCAACTGCAGGTGCAGCTGCGCGACGTCTCGCTGAAGTACCGCAAGGAGGTGCGCAGGCTCCAGCAATTTATCGACAATTCCCCATTGATGGTTATTTTTTTCGATAACGAAGGGCGCATTACGCATGTGAACGATATGGCGCTCAAGATCGTCGCCCCGTTGGAACGCAAGGATTTGCTGCAGCTAACCTTCTCCGCTTTTCTCGAAAGGCTGGGGACGACCGTCGATTCCGATCCGATGGAGCGGATTCTGCAGGGCGAGGAGAAGCTGACGGAGATCGTCAGACTGAACGATCGCATGTTTTATACGATTTACTGTTCGATCAAAGACATGCCGGCGCAGGGGACGGACGGCATGCTGCTCATCGGGCACGACGTGACCGAGCTCCATCGTCTCCAGGGAGAGGTCGACAGAATGGAGCGGCTGAGCCTGGTCGGACAGATGGCCGCCAGCATTACGCACGAGATCCGCAATCCGCTGGCGGTCATCCGCGGGTTCGTGCAGCTGCTTAACGAGCGAAGTCCCGCAGAGCAGAAAACCTATTTTCACATCGTCCTGGAAGAGCTGGACCGCACGAACTCGATCATTAACGATTTTCTATCCTTGGCCCAGAACCGTATCATCGAGAAGGAACCGTCCAATCTTAACGAGCTGCTGAACGACCTGCTTCCGCTGATCTGGGCGGACGCGAACATGAGAGGCCAGAGCATCGACTTGCGGATTGACGAAAATATAGAGTCGATTCCGATGAACAGCAAAGAGATGAAGCAGCTCGTGCTGAATTTGTCGCGAAACGGGATGGAAGCGATGAACGATAAGGGCGTGCTGAGGATCGAAACGATGAACCTGCCGGACGTCGTCCAACTGCGCGTCAGCGACAACGGCGTCGGCATCCCGCCGGAGAAGCTGAAGCAGCTGTTCGAGCCGTTCTTCACGACGAAGACGAACGGAACCGGGCTTGGCCTGGCGCTGTGCTTAAGCATCGTGGAGCGCCACAACGGCAAAATCCAAGTGGAATCGACCGTCGGCGAGGGGACGACCTTTATCGCCGCCTTCAACAAGCCCGCCGCAAAGTAAGGCGGGTGCCCTGCTGCCGGCTGCGCGTATCCCCCAATTGTTCGACGGTGCGAATCGTATCTTGGTCCCGGTTGCGCACATCTCCATTGTTCGACGGTGCAATCGTCTTCTTGCCCTGCTGCCCGGATCACTCCTCGTTCGGCCGTACGGATAACCGCCCTTGTTTCGGTTACACTACGGGTGAATCGACCAGACAAGGAGGAGGTTCCCATGCCCAAAAACGAAGGTGCGTCGAAGTCCGGACGGCAGGCCGAAGACCGCGGCAAGAGCAAAGCTTCCCCGTTATCTCCCGCCTACGACAAGAAGCTGGACGGTCCCAACCGTCCTTCCACCTGATCATGAGCGGCCGCGGGAAGAAGACCAAGCCCTATGCCGGAGCGAAGCCAGCGCCGGGCCGCGACGACCCGGCGCTGGATCCGTTCGAGATCGAATTCCTCCCGGAATTCCGCCAAAGCCGCGGACCGAGGGAGCCGTTCGTGAACGAGCACGAAGTCGTGATCGGGGACCACGATTACGAGTCCGAAAATTCCCCGCTGCAGCAGTGGAGCGAGGAGACGGACCCGTCCGTCATGGCGGGAGAGCAGTGGGTGCATCCCTATAAGGATGTCGGGTTTCTGACGAGCGAGAACCGCGAGCTGTTCGAGCGGGGCGTTACCTCGTCCCGCCCGTTCGCGCACCCGACGCATTCGTCCGCCTCGAGCATCGACCCGGATGACGATACGGGTTATCCGGTGCCGGAAGTGCTGGACGAGCCCTGAACGGCGTAGCGGACGGAGGGCGATTGAGCGAGAATGGGCGGCGGACTGCCGAATCGGCTTTGACGGAGCTTGCGGCAGCGCGTTATAATGAAGCTTAGCGGAATATGCATGCCGCCAATTCTCGTACGGAAAGAGAGGCGCCTTATGATGTCGATGTCTTTCGAAAGATATATGCTGGATATGATCCAACCGATGCGCGACGACTTGACGCGAGTCGGCATTCAAGAGCTGAGAACCCCCGAGGAAGTGGAAGAGAACCTTCCGGGAGCTGCCGGCACCGCGCTTGTCGTCGTGAACTCCGTGTGCGGCTGTGCGGCCGGACAATGCCGTCCCGGCGTTGCCGAGGCGCTGCAGCACGACGTCGTTCCCGACCATCTGTTCACGGTATTCGCGGGACAGGACAAGGAAGCGACGGCGAAAGCGCGGGAGTATTTCCTGCCGTACCCGCCATCCTCGCCTTCGATCGCGTTGATGAAGGACGGGGAGCTCGTGCACTTCATCGAGAGGCACCAGATTGAGAATCGCAGCGCGGAGGAGATCGCGGCCGATCTGACCGATGCCTTCGACCGTTATTGCCGTTAATGAAGTCGTTCCCGGAGGCAGAGGCCGCTCGCGCCCGAGTCGCCGGGATATTTTTTGCGCTTAGGGAGGATGACGTAAATGACGACGCTTCAGCAACAGGTTATCGAGAAGCTCGGGGTTAGACCGACGATCGACGCCGACGAGGAAATCAGGCGGAGAGTCCGGTTTCTGAAAGATTATGTCGTGCAGGCGGGGGCGACCGGGCTGCTGATCGCGATCAGCGGAGGGGTGGACAGCGCCGTGGCGGCCGGACTGTGCAAGCTCGCCACGGACGAGCTGTCGCAGGAGACGGGCAAGGAGTACATCACGCTGGGCGTATTCCAGCCTTACGGAGAGCAGGAGGACATCCACCACAGCTACGAAGTGGCCGAGGCGTTCCGACTGACGCACAAAGTCGAGACGAACATCGAGGATGCGGTCGACGAGATCGCGCTGGAGACCGAGCATGCCTTCAAGGCTTTGAGCATCCACCGTCATATCAGCCGCGGAGGCAAGGGGAACGTCAAAGCCCGCACGAGAATGGTCGTCCAGTACGCGCTGGCCTTCGATTTGAACTTGCTTGTCGTGGGAACGGACCATGCTTCCGAAGCGCTGACCGGCTTTTTCACGAAGTGGGGAGACGGCGCCGTCGATATTACCCCGCTCAGTACGCTTAACAAGCGTCAAATCCGCGAAGTGGCCCGCCGGCTCGGCGTGCCCGCGAGCGTCGTCGACAAGACGCCGACCGCCGGGCTGTGGGAAGGCCAGACCGACGAGCAGGAATTGGGCGTCAGCTACGAGGACAACAGCGACTACCTGGAGGGCAAGGACGTCGATCCGAAGGCCAGGGAAATTCTCGAGAAGCATTACTTGCGCTCGCAGCACAAGCGGCAGCCGATTCCGGGGATCTGACCGGCGGCATGATCGTCGGAATCGGGCTGGATGTCGTCGAGCTGGCGCGAATGGCGAACATTCTCGCGGGACGGAGCGGGTCGAGGTTTATCGACAAGGTGCTGACCCCCGGAGAACGCAAGATTTGGGAGGGGCTGCCGCCCCGGCGGGCCGTAGAGTACGCCAGCGGCAGATTCGCCGCCAAGGAAGCGGTCGTGAAGGCGCTCGGATGCGGAATCGGGGCCGCGGTCGGGTTTCAGGACATCGAGGTGCTCCCGGACGAGCTGGGCAAGCCGGAATGCACGTTGTCCCCGGCCGCGATCGCCCGTCTCGGCTGGGAAGGCTCGGGCTTCCGGCTGCATGTCGCGATTACGCACGAGCGTTCCATGGCGGCGGCTACCGCACTAATCGAAAAACGATAGCGACAACAGTCCGATAGCTTATTGTGGTCGGACTGTTATTTATTGGATTAGAAGTTTGGAGTCTGGTAATTTACGCCTATCTATTCGTGACGTATAATGGAAGAATGCTAATGGGATGAAATACATTAGTCTATCCGGATAGTGGGGCTTAAATGATGAAAACGAATTATATTACGATTATGATGAAGCATTTCGAGCAGATGCATGTCGAAGTGGCTGCCGCGGCGGAGACCGTGCTGGACGCTTCGTCTCTGAAGGACAAGGATGCTGTGTACGATTGCCACCGCTTCCTGTTCGTGAAGTCCGGGACAGGCAAGCTGTTCGCCCAGAACAAGGAGATTCCGCTGGAAAAAGGCAAGCTGTTCATTATGCTGGCGGGGATGCCTCATCGGATCGTGCTGGAGGCGGGCGAGACGGCGACGCTGCAGTGGTGCCATTTTCGCAGCAGCTACGAGGATCGGGATCTATACCGCACGCTGCAAATTCCGTACTATATCCAGGTGGAAGACGAGGCGGCGATCTCCGGAATTTTCGTCCGCGTGTTCGAGGAATCGGCGCGCAACGGCCTGACCTCCAAGCTTAAAATCAAAGCGGCGATGCTGGAGCTGATCAGCTACTATTTGGACAGCCTTTCTCTTATCGACAACGACGCGCCGACCGACGAGCTGCAGAAGATCGACATGGTGCTCAAATATATCGACGAACATCTCGGGGACAACATTACCGTCGAAAATATGGCCAAGCAGGTTTACCTGCATCCGAATTATTTTATTGTGTTCTTCAAAGGCATTCTCGGATATTCGCCAATTCAGTATGTCAATCTCCGGCGGATGGAAATCGCCAAAAACCTGCTCCTGCAGCCGAACAGCAACGTCTCTTCCGTCGCCGGGCAGGTCGGCATGCAAATCTACTATTTCTCCAGAATGTTCAAAGCGCACACGGGGCTGACGCCCAGCCGCTTCCGCAAGCAGGCGGCGTTCATCGCCGCTTCGTCCGAAGCGGAAAGTACCGACCGGGAAGAGGGGAATTGACGTTGACGGATAAAGCGACGGCAGCCGGAGAGTTAACGGACATCGGGAACAAACGGTATTTCGGCGAAGGCCTGCTGCGGTGGTATCGCAAGGAGAGGCGCGATCTGCCCTGGAGAAGAAGCCGGAATCCTTATCATATTTGGGTGTCGGAGATTATGCTTCAACAGACGCGCGTGGATACGGTCATTCCGTATTTCAACCGGTTCGTGGGACGGTTTCCGACGCTGCGGCATCTGGCCGAGGCGCCGGAGGACGACGTGCTGAAGCATTGGGAGGGGCTGGGCTATTATTCCCGGGCCCGCAATCTGCAAGCCGCCGCGCGCGAGGTGGTCGAGCATTACGGAGGCGAGGTTCCGCGCGGCAAGGCGGAGGTGTCGGGACTGAAGGGCGTCGGGCCGTACACGACCGGGGCGATCCTCAGCATCGCGTACGACCAGCCCGAGCCGGCGGTGGACGGCAACGTGATGCGGGTGCTGTCGCGGTACTTCTGTCTGGAGGACGACATCGCCCGTCCCGCGACGCGGGTGGCGATGGAGAGCCTGGCCCAGTCGCTGATCCCGGAAGGTCAGGCCGCGGACTTCAATCAGGCGCTGATGGAGCTCGGGGCGATGGTGTGCACGCCGAAATCGCCTTCGTGTCCGGTTTGTCCGGTCGGAGAGCATTGCGAAGGCAGACTGCAGGGCCGGGAGCGGGAGCTTCCCGTAAAGACGAAGGCGAAGAAGGCCAGACCGGTCTTCCGCTTGGCGGCGCTGATCGAGGGGACCGGCGCCTACGCCGGCAAGGTGCTCGTCCGCCAGCGGCCGGAGACGGGCCTGCTGGCGCAAATGTGGGAGCTGCCCCATATCGAGGCGCCGGACGAGGAAATCTGGAACCGGCTGGACGAGGGGGCCGGGCTGCTGGAGGCGGCTCTGGCGGAGGATGGCGTGCGCGTGAAGGCGTCGAACGAGGTTGTAGGGGAAGCGCAGCATATTTTCACCCATCTCGTATGGAAAATCAAAGTGCTGGGCGCCGCCGCTCTCGAGGAGCGGTACGTGGCGGACAGAACCGGCTACCGCTGGATCGGCCCCGAGGAGTTCGAGAACTATGCCTGGCCGAACGTTTTCCGCAAGCTGCTAACGGAATATTTCCTGCTTGTCCGGCGCGGATAAACGGTTCGCCTGCCGAAGGAGATCGGGGCTTGACGAAAGGGCTTTTTCAAGCCACTCTAGTAGATGAGGAAGCGCTTTACTCAAACTATCGGGGCAATGGACAGGAGGGAGCTGCTAGATTCGAGTCAGCGATTCGAGATTTAAGCAACTTAATTACATCGGCATTTCGGAGGACGATCTGGCTCTGCTGAAGTCGAAGCAAGTTCAGTTCGCCGAAATCACGGATCAAGTGGTGGACGAGCTCTACGAACGAATTACCGGGGAGCCCGAGCTGCTGGAGCTGATCAACGCCAACAGTACGATCGAGCGGCTCAAGGAGACGCAGCGCTGGTACTTCCGATCGATGACGGACGGCGAGCTCGACGACGCTTTCTTCGACAAGAGGCTGTATATCGGAAAAGTTCACTCCAGAATCGGGTTAACGACGAATTGGTATTTGGGAACCTACATTCTGTATTTGGATCTGGCGACCAGGCATCTGAAACGGGTCGATCCCGACGATTGGGTCAGATCGGTTCACGCGCTTAGCAAAATGTTCAACCTCGATTCCCAGATCGTGCTCGAAGCTTACGAGGAAGACGAGAAGGCGAAAATCGAGAAGCTGGTCGAATCGCGTCAAAATATGTTGGCCAAGGTGAGCTCCGTCGTGCAAGAGCTGTCCTCGATGATGGTGCAGTTAAACGCCAGCAGCAATCTCGTGGCCTCGAACGCTTCCCATACGGCGTCCGTTCAGGAGAATTCCAACGAGAAGGTGCGGGAGTTGGCGGGCAGCATCGACGAAATCGGCCAGTTGGGCACGGCGATGCGGGAGATTTCCGACCAGACGCATCTGATAGGTTTAAACGCGGCGCTGGAAGCGGCCAGGGCGGGAGAGGCCGGTCTCGGCTTCGAGGTCGTCGCCAACGAGATCCGCAAGCTGGCGACGAGCTCCAAGCAGTCGCTGCTTACGATTCAGGGCAAGCTGAAGGAAATTCGCTCGGCGCTCGACGAAGTCAAGCACGGCAGCGAGGAGACGGTGAAGTTCTCGCGGGAGCAAGCGGCAAGCTCGCAGGAGCTGTCTTCCTTCGTGAACATGATCGACACGGTCGCGGCGGATTTGAACGGTTTGCTTGAAGAGGAAGTCGTTCATTAAGGGAGTTAAAAAAGGGACTGTCCCCAAGCAAGAGAGCCGTACCGAACCATTATCGATGGAATGATGCAAGCTGCATCTATCTCCCTCCGCTGCTATGCGATCCTGAAATGGGAATAGTAAACCCGTCAAAAGGTGATTTCAGGACCGCATGAGGCAGTCTCCGGGAGATAGATGCTTCTTCTTGTTCATCGATAATTCTGTACGTTCTGCTTGGGGGACAGCCCCTGCTTTATTCCGATTACTTAGCCGAGTCGTAAGTCGCGCCGACTGCGTTCCAGTCCACGACGTTCCAGAAAGCGGCGATGTAGTCCGGGCGCTTGTTCTGATATTTCAGATAGTAAGCGTGCTCCCATACGTCCAGTCCGAGCAGCGGCGTGTCGCCTTCCATGATCGGGCTGTCCTGGTTAGGCAGGCTGTATACTTTCAGCTTGCCGTCTTTGCCGAGCGCCAGCCAAGCCCAGCCGGAGCCGAAACGAGTCGTAGCCGCGGCTGCGAACGATTCCTTGAACTTGTCGAAGCCGCCAAGCTCCGCGTCGATTGCCGATGCCAGAGCGCCGGACGGTTGACCGCCGCCGCTTGGGCTGATCGTTTTCCAGAACAGGCTGTGGTTGGCGTGACCGCCGCCGTTGTTGCGAACCGCGGTGCGGATGCTTTCCGGAACGGCGTTCAGGTCGGAGATCAGATCTTCAACGCTTTTGCTTTCCAGCTCGGGAGCGGATTTCAGCGCGTTGTTCAGGTTCGTTACGTAAGTGTTGTGGTGACGGCCGTGATGGATCTCCATCGTCGTTGCGTCGATGTGCGGCTCAAGCGCGTTCGTCGCGTAAGGAAGTGCCGGTAATTCGTGTGCCATGGTCAATTACCTCCTAAAATGGGATTGCGATATGTAGCTTATTCGCTCACAATCTTTATTATCCAATATCCTTCCGATTAAATCAACATAAAGGTATAAAAAGTCCGGAAGAGGTCAAAAGGCAACCCTTTTCGTGTGAATTGCAGCCTCTTTAAACTTTCCATTCTCGAACGCTTGTATTCACCGTTTATAGCGATTTTCGCCTAAATTTCCGCATTTATATTAAGTTACAGGTTGTTTTCTTGTTAATTAAGCGTTTTCATCGCGCTATCTAGCAGTTTTACGAAAAAAATTAGCTTATTTTAATAAAAAAGCTAGAATTTTCGCCAAATTGTCGTAAAATGAAGAGACCGTTGTTAACTGGATGTAAAACTGAATGCTCGGAGGATAAGACAGCATGCAGATTCGTTCTTTCCAATTGTCAGACTACAGATTGGTCGCGGAGCTTCTGGAGGAAGTATTGTCGGAAGAATGCTGCGAGGAAACGATGGGAGCTTTCGCCCGCCAGCTGTCCTGGGACAGCGATCTGGTGCTCGTGGCGGAATCGGCCGGGAATATCGTCGGCGTATTGATCGGAACGATCGACCATCATAAAGGCTACGTCTATCGCATCGCGGTTCGGGACAGCTTCAGAGGACAGGGCGTCGGAAGGCAGCTGGTCTCTCAGATGGGCAAGCGGTTCAAACAGCGCAAGGTTCTGAAGGTTCTTATCGCCGAGGACAAGCACAACGAGCTGCTTCGTCCCTTCTACGACTCTCTCGGCATCAGATCCGTCGATATCGTACAGTTAACTCAGCCGCTTGCGATCGTGGCAGGCTGAAACAAGCGAACGGATTCATGGAAAGCATATCTTTGGCGCCATTGCTTTTGGCGGAGAGATATGCTTTTCTTATATTACGCAAAGGTACGGGCAGGTATTCGGCGGCTGCTCCTTCAACCAGAACCGCAAGGAGGGAAGAGGCGTGACGGAAAGCGCCGATTGGCAATATTCGAAGTGCGTCATCAAAAGCTTTAAGCATGACGGCTCCCTGCACAGAGTATGGCTCGAAAATTGGCAGGTGCCCGCCAAGCGGCTTCATGCGGGGCAGGACCCGTCGAAGACCTGGGTGTTGATCAACGAGTATACGACGGTGCAGGAGTCGAACGGAAGAGAATGGTCGAGCCGCGTCCCCGCCGTCACTTATTTTCTTCCCGATAGATGGTATAACGTCGTCGCTCTTCTGGAGGAAGAGGGCGTTCGCTACTATTGTAATATGGCTTCCCCCCCGTACCGGTACGAAGGTGTGCTCACTTACATCGATTACGATCTGGATGTCGTCGTTATGCCGGACGGGACGTCGATGGAGCTGGACCGGGACGAATACGATCTGCACAGAGAGACCTATCGTTACGGCGAGGCGATAGAGGAGCGGCTCGAAGCGGAGCTGCGGACTCTGCGAGCGGCGATCGCGGCCGGCTCGTTCCCGTTCGACGACGCCGAAGCTCGATCCTACTATGAACAGTGGAAAAGGCGAATGACCGCCGAAGAGGAGGGGGAGACGACATGACGGAAGGAATGGATACGGAAATTCCCGGCAGCAGAAGCCGTTCGGCTTCCAGGACCAAGGTTCAGAAAGCTCCCAAGGCGGATAAAAGCCGCGGTCCCCTGTTGACGGGATGGCGCAAGGAGCTGTGGGATTGGGCGAAAGCGCTGATTGTCGCCGCGGCGATCGTGCTGCTGCTTAAGGCGTATGTCTTCCAGCTGTCGACGGTAAGGAAAATCTCGATGGAGCCGACCCTTCACGAGAACGAATGGCTGTTCGTGAACAAAATCGCCTTGCGGATCGGGGATCTGGATCGCGGCGACGTCATTATTTTCAAGGACCCGAGCGAAGGCGGAGAAGGCAAGGACTTTCTGGTCAAGCGGATTATCGGCATTCCGGGGGACAAGCTGGAAATTCGCGGCGGAGAGCTTTATCTCAACGGGGAGCTGAAGGTGGAGCCGTACACGGATTCGAAAATAGAGGACGGCGATTTCGGACCGACGACGGTCAGTCCGGGTCATTATTTTGTGATGGGGGATAACCGCCACCACAGCGCAAGCAAGGACAGCCGCGCGTTCAAGGAAGTGTCCGGGGAGCTCGTCCAGGGCCGGGCCGACTTGATCGTCTGGCCGATCAGCCGAATCAAGAAGCTGTGAGCGGTCCGGAGATGAACAGGGACAAGCGTTTTTGGCTGCAAATGAAGGAGGACTTGCTCAAGGTCGCGCCCGAGCTGGGCATCGACAAGGTAGGGATTACGACCGCGGAGCCTTTCCACGAGTTGAAGGAGCGTCTGATCCGCCATCGCGAGCGAGGACACGAATCGGGCTTCGAGGAGCCGGATCTCGATTTGCGGACGGACCCGTCGCTGCACCTGGAGGACGCGAAGTCGATTATCGCGATCGCCGTCGCTTATCCGTCGAAGCTGAAAAACGCCCCCGTGTCGGAGCCGGGAAAAAGACGGGGAATTCTGGCGCGGTCCGCATGGGGAGAAGACTATCACCAGGCGCTTAGAAGGCGGATGGCCAAGCTGTCGGAGTGGATTCTCGAACGGGTGCCGGAAGCGAAGCTCGTGTCGATGGTCGATACGGGCGCGTTGTCGGACCGGGCCGTAGCGGAGCGGGCCGGCGTCGGCTGGAGCGGCAAAAACTGTTCGATCCTGAATCCCGAGCTGGGATCGTGGATGTATCTGGGAGAGACGATTACCAACCTGCCTCTGCCTCCGGACAGCGCCTTGCCGGACGATTGCGGGGACTGTACGCTGTGCATCGACGCTTGTCCGACGGGCGCGCTTGTCGGACCCGGACAGCTGAACGCGCAGCGCTGCATCTCCTTCATCACCCAGACCAAAGGCTTTATCGACGACGAGATGAAGCTTAAGATCGGCAACCGCCTATACGGATGCGACACCTGTCAGATCGTCTGTCCCGTCAATCGCAAAATCGACATCCGTCATCACGCCGAGCTGCTGCCCGACCCGGAAGTGGTCAAGCCGCTGCTGCGCCCGCTGCTCTCGATGGGCAATCGCGAGTTCCGGGAGAAGCTCGGCTCCAGTTCGGCGGCGTGGAGGGGACGCAAGCCGATCCAGCGCAACGCGCTGATCGGCTTGGGCAACTTCCGGGACGCGGAGTCGGTACCGGACATCTTGACCGTTCTGCGCGCCGATCCCCGGCCAGAGCTCCGGGAGTCGGCCGCTTGGGCGCTCGGACGGATCGGCACAGCCGAGGCGCTGGACGGGCTGCGAGAGGCGAGAGAAGGGGAGGAGAGCGCCGAGGTGCTGGCTTCGATCGACAGGGCGCTCGAACGGACGGACGGCCAATAGATTATTTCCGAGGAAATGAGAGGCGATTCTTCGTCCTTGCCTTCATTTCCTCTTCTTTTTTGCCGAAATATTGCTTAAGCGCATCAAGGAACGAACATCAAGACAGAGGCAGGAGAGAGAAGAAGATGAAATTAGTCGACATAGAGACCGTTGAACCGGGACAAATATTGGGCAAGACGATTTTTTCTTCCAACGGGGCCATACTGCTTTCCACGGGCGTACATTTAACCGTCTATATGATCAGTACCCTTAAACGGTTGGGCGTCACGACGATCTATATCGACGATCCGATGTTTCGCGATATTTCGCATGAGGAGCTGCTGTCGGAGGAGACGAAGCGGGCGGTCATTCATCAGATGTCGGAGACGTTCGAGCAGCTTCGCTCGGGCAAAAATTTCAGCTCGAAGGCGATCGGCCAGACGATCGACGACCTGCTGGAAGACGTGATGCAAAACCAGAATATTATGATTCACCTCTCGGATATCCGGACGGCGGACAATGCGATGTTCCTGCACGCCATGAACGTCTGCATGATGGCTTCGCTGGTGGGATTGAATATGGGGCTCAATATGCTCCAGCTTAAGGAGCTGGCGATGGGCGCGCTGCTGCACGATATCGGCAAGCTGGGCGCTCCCGAGGTTCAGGAGGGGCGCATGCATCATTCCTGGCGGGGCTTCGATTTGCTTAAAAACAAGCGCGAGTACAGCCTGCTCATTGCGCACGTCGCTTTCCAGCATCACGAGGCGATCGACGGAAGCGGCGCTCCGAGGGGGCTGACCGGAGACGACATTCATACCTACGCGAAAATTACGGCGGTCGCCAATATATACGACAATCTGATCTATCCGTCCGGAGATCAGGCGCCGCTGATGCCGCACGAAGCTTGCGAGCGTCTGAACGCTTATTCGGGCACGCTGCTGGACCATGAAGTGCTCGTCCACTTCATGCGCATCGTCTCGATCTACCCGAACGGCATATCGGTTCGGCTGTCCACTCGCCAGACGGGCGTCGTGGTCGGTCAGCATCGCGGTCTCCCGGGACGCCCGGTCGTGCGAATCATCGACAAGGAAGGCGAAGAAGCGGTCGGCTACAGCGAGCTTGACCTGGCTCAGCATCCGACCGTGTTCATCGATACCGTGCTGACGTAATGCAGGGGCTCCGGCGCGGAGCCGATTGAGGCGGAAAGACCGTGCGTCTAACGCTGCAAGCTACGGTTTGCGCACTCTGTTCGGCCATGCTATCATAGTACAGCAGCCCTGCTCAACGCATTGCGGCGTTTGGGGGGCTTTATTTTATGATACGCGGAGGTTTTCGACAAATGTGGTCCTATATTATTCCGATTGTGACGCTAATCGTCGGCATGATCGTTGGGTTTATCATCGGGGTATTTTACCTGCGCTCGCAAATGACCAAGATGCAAAGCAATCCCGAGATGCTGCAGAAGATGGCCAAGCAGATGGGCTATAACATGAACAGCCAACAGCTTGCGAAAGCGCAGCAGATGATGAAAAACCAAGGCTCCGGCGGCAAGACGAACCAGGGCGGAGGCACGAACACGAACCGCAACAATCCGAAGTTTCGCAGATAGCAGGGGGAGGCGTTGACATGGCGGGAGCCAAAGATTACTCTAATGCGCAAGTCGACCAAAACCGCGAGCAAATTGAATTCCATGTGCGGGAAATATTGAAGCTGATCGGCGAAAATGTCGAGCGGGAAGGTCTGCTGGAGACTCCGGCGCGCGTCACGCGCATGTACGAGGAAATCTTCGCGGGCTACGCGGTGGATCCGCGGGACGTACTCGGCGTTACTTTCGACGAGCGGCACGAAGAATTGGTTATCGTCAAGGATATTGTTTATTACAGCCAGTGCGAACACCATATGGCGCCGTTTTTCGGAAAGGCGCATATCGGCTATATTCCCAGCGGGAAGATCGCGGGCCTGAGCAAGCTTGCGAGACTGGTTGAAGCGGTCTCCAGAAAGCTGCAAGTGCAGGAGAGAATCACTTCGCAAATCGCGGACATTCTGGAAGAGGTGCTTCAGCCGCACGGCGTTATGGTCGTCGTCGAGGGCGAGCACTTGTGCATGTGCGCGCGCGGCGTGAAGAAGCCCGGCAGCAAGACGGTCACGTCGGCGGTCCGGGGAGAATTCCGCACGAACTCGGCGCTTCGCTCCGAATTTTTGGTGCTGCTGGACAGATAACGAATACAACGATGAAACGCCTGCGAGAGATCGCAGGCGTTTTTTTGTTACAAGCGGCTAGAGTGACAAGCAACCGCCGATGTACGACGTTTTCGAGTATCCCGCTCTAAAATAGTCCCGTGGGAGCGCCGATGTACGATTATTTCGAGTATCCTGCTCCAAAATGGCCCCATGGGAGCGCCGATGTACGACTTTTTCGAGTATCCCGCTCCAAAATGGCTCCATAAGAGCGTCGATGTACGACTGGTTCTGCTATTCCCCCCGGAATTTCTGCTTTATAAGGTGCGCTCGCGAGTCAATGTCTCATTCGTAGTTTACTTGCTGCGGTTTTGGAGAAAATTAGAGCATGTAATGGTCGGAAGAAAACGACATAAGCGATGGCGAGAGACGCGAGCAGAAAATGGAAATGCAACGAGAAATAAAGAGCGGAATGAACGATTAATGCTAGTCCTTAGCGTATATGGCAAATATAGAATGGAGGCCTGAGTTGCGATTGGGTATGCTGAAATCGATGTCGGACAATTTCTGTTATACGACATTTGCCCCATGTCTAAAGAACTTCCAATTCCCAAATATTTCTGGCGACACCTAAAATATTAGGCTAATTCGCTCAATTCTACAACCCTTTATTTCCTCTTTTATCCCTTATTTATCCACTGGATAACGATAAGTGATAAAATCCGACAAAGTTTCTTCGACAAAATCGGGAGCGGCTTTGTTTAGCTGTTCGACCGTATGTAAATAGCGTTGAGTCGTATTGATGTGAGTATGGCCGAGCGTTTCCTGGACCTGCTGGAGAGTTGCGCCTTTAAGCAGCGCCAATGTCGCGTTCGTGTGTCTCAGCCAGTGAGGCGTCGGCTTTTTTGCTTGAATGCTTTGTTTGCCTGCGTCGAGTATGATTCGCTCGATCTGTCGGGCCGTTATCGGAAATACCGCCGCCGATTCCGGATGCCGCTTCGAATCCTCTTGTTGGGTTTGAGCGCGGTAATTTAGAAAGATCGGCCACAGGCTGACGGGAATTTTGACGTCTCTGCTTTTGCCGCCTTTTCCGTTCTTTATGTTCAGCCATACCGTTTTGCCCAGCGGATCCGTATGGAAATCCCCCCACTGCACGGCGACCAGCTCCGATACTCTGAGCCCGAGCATAACGAGGGACAAGCCGATCAAGTAATTGCGCAAGCTTTGGCATTGCAGTTGGTTGAGCAAGCTTCCGACCTCTCCTTTGGTCAAATAATGCTTGCGGCTTGTTATCCGCACCTGGGGAAGACGAATGGAACTGGTCGGATTATGGGGGAACAAGCCGACGTTGGCGTCGCTTCCCCATTTATATAACGATTTTAACGGTGCGATGAGAGCGGAGACGCTCGCCGGAGCGAGAGGCTTGCGACTGAAACAGGCCGCTCCGCCCATCAGGCCCAGCTTGTAAGCCTCAATCTCCCTCCAAGTCGCCTCGCGAAGAGACAAATGAGGAATGAATTCTCTAAACAGCCGGATAGCTCTTCTGTAATTGCGGAGCGTATGGGAAGAATACCCGCATACGGCAAGAAACATTTCAACGATTCGATCGTCGCGGTTATTTGAACCGTTATCATATTCGTCTCGGGCTTCCAAAGAAAGTACGGCGTTCGATGTCAACGACGTCATTGTATTCATGTATTGATCCTCCTCTTGAATGTCGTATAACAGAAATTGTCCGACATCGGCGCGAATTGGTAAAGCATTGTCGTCTATATCGGCTAGCTTGGCGAACATTAAATCAGGGCGGGTGCTGGAAAATGGGAGGAGCCGTTAGAGCTTTAGGAGATTTTCCCCATCATTTCGATCACAAATCGGACATTTCGGAGAAGATGAGGCTGTTGCGGTACAAGCATGAAGAGACGTACCGTCACTGCGTTCGAGTCGCCCTGCTGAGCGAGAAGCTGGCCTCGGCGATGAGGCTGGACGCGGCAAGCATTCGGAACCTGGTCAGAGGCTGTTTTATTCACGATATCGGGAAGCTGCTCGTTCCCAACGAGGTGCTGGACAGCACCATGCCTTTAACGGATGAGCAGTGGGCTCTGATCAAGCGCCACCCGGAATTCGGAACGGATATTCTGGAGGGGAAGGAAGAGCTCGACGCCGAGATCGTGCAGCTGGTTCTCTGTCACCACGAGAGATGGGACGGCGGCGGCTATCCCCGCGGGCTTAAGGGAGAAGAAATTCCGTTGAACGCAAGAATCTGCTCGGTCGTCGACGCCTTCGATACGATGATGTCCCCGCGGCCCTATCGCCGCCGCAAGTCGTTGGACGAGGCGATGGAGGAGCTGCAGAAACATGCCGGAACGCAATTCGACGCGGAGATCGTGAAGTATTTCATACCGCTTGCGAGCGATATTTCCCTGATTTATTTCTCGTTTCGCGATAACAAAGTCTAGGGCGTGTATGCAAACCCGCTCGGGGGCATCTTTCACCGCCTTTTCGCCCCCTGCTTCGACCCTTTGACGTACCCCCGGTACGCCTTCACAAAAGTTCCTGGCATGGCACGAAAATTCGGCAATATCTGCTTTCCTCGGAGTATGCATACACGCCCTGCGAAGAGCCGCCATTATCGAACAAAAGACCATAAGAAGAAAGCCAAAATGGTTCTGTCTGCGGCAGCGGATTATCGATAAGATGAAGGTAAGCGCTTAAATCGCAATTCATTGGAGGAATCATTCGATATGGCAGCAGGCTCAACCAAAATTCGCATCGGTCTGATCGGTGCGGGCAACATCGGCAACGTTCATCTTCAGGAATTCGGCAAGCTTGGCGAGGAGTGCGAATTCGTCGCCATTACCGACGCTTATCTTCCGCTCGCGGAGCAGCGGGCCAAGCAATATGGAATTCCGGTCGTGTCCCCTTCCCCGGAGGAGCTGATCCGCAGGGAGGACGTGGACGCGGTTATCGTAGGCGTGCCGAACCAGGCTCACGCTCCGCTGACGATTCTGGCGCTGGAGAACGGCAAGCACGTGCTCGTCGAGAAGCCGATGGGGCTGGACTCCGCGGCGGCCAAGGAAATCGTCAGGGCGCAGAAACGCACGGGAAAAACGGTTATGGTCGCTCACCAGATGCGGTGGGAGTCGCTCTCTCTCAAAGTGAAGGAGCAGGTGGAGCGGGGCGAACTGGGCAATATTTATACGGCCAAGACGGGCTGGTATCGCCGCAAAGGCATTCCGGGCTGGGGAACGTGGTTTACGCAGCACAATCAATCCGGCGGGGGTCCGCTGATCGATATCGGCGTTCATATGCTCGATTTGGCATTTTTCCTGATGGGCGAGCCCAAGCCGGTATCGGTATACGGCTCCACCTACGCGGAGTTCGGTCCGAGGAAAAAAGGCATCGGAACCTGGGGCAAGCCGGACTGGAACGGAACGTACGACGTCGAGGATCTGGCTACGGCGATCATCAAGATGGACAACGGCACTTCGCTTACGCTTGAAGTCAGCTGGGCGGTCCATATGGACACCGACAGCGCTCCGTTCCTGCATCTGATGGGCTCCGACGGAGGAATCGCGCTTCGCGGCTCGGAGGGCAAGTTCCTGACCGAACGGTTCGATCAGACGATCGACCTGCCGCTTGCGACTCCTGAGGATAGCGAGGGAGCCCGCGTGCGCCTGAGCCGTCACTTCCTGGATTGCGTCCGCACAGGCCGTCAGCCTTGGACCTCGGCGGAGACGGGCTTGCGCAGCAACCTGATTATCGACGCGATCTACGAATCCTCGCGCACGGGCGGGGAAGTCAAGCTCGACTGGAGCCTGTAACAGAGCTTGGCGAACGAAACCCTTTCCGGATCACGATTGATGGGCTGAACGACGGCTCTATTCCGGTCGGCCGGAATTTGCTTCAGCCTGCTTGAAGAATATACTGAGAGACCGTTCTTAGCGCAAAGGGCTGCTCGCCGCCCCTTCGCCAAAGAGCGGTTTCTTTGCGTTCGGCGGAGCATGAAGGTTTAAAAACGGGAGAAATACCAAACAATAACACTTGCATTTTCAATAATCCTCATCCTGGAATGGCGGTGAAAGATCTCGTGATCCGGTTCGGGAAAAGAAAAAGAAAGCCTCCTCACGGCGGCGGGGGAGGAGAACCTCCCCGGTATTCCGCCGAACGGCTGAACGACGCCGCGATAGACGGCGACCTGGAGCGCGTGGTCGAACAGATTCAAGCCGTGCTCGGAGAGAACGACGACTTTACGGTTCGCAGATTCCAAGTGTTCGGGCGGTATCCCGCCGCGATGTTTTTCTATCCGAATATGATCGACATAACGACTTTGAATTCGGAAATCTTAAAGCCGCTTATGTATGGTCCGCCGCACGCCGAATGGCATCCCGGAGAGGGGGAGCTTCTGCGGGACTTCATCTTGAACACGACGCTGTACCACAGCGAAGTCCACACGACGACGCTTGTCGCCAAAACCGTCTCCGAAATTCTCCGCGGCCAGACGGCCGTCGTCATCGAGGGCGTCGAGGAAGCTCTCCTGTTCGGAACGCGCACCATCGACAAGCGCTCCATCGACCAGCCCGCGACGGAGCAGGTCATTCGCGGACCGCGGGAAGGCTTCATCGAGCTGCTGTCCACCAACATCTCCCTGATTCGTTATCGCCTTCAAACCCCGGATCTGCGCGTGAAGATGATGGAGATCGGACGGAGATCGCAATCAAAGGTCGCCATTTGCTACATGGAAGGCATTACGAACCCGGAGCTCGTCGACGAAGTGATCCGGCGGCTGGAGATTATCGATACCGACGCGATTCTGGACTCGGGTTATATCGAGCAGTTCATCGAAGACAATCAAATCTCCCCGTTTCCCCAGGTGCAGTATACCGAAAGGCCGGATAAAGTCGTCGCGAATCTGGTGGAGGGCCGGGTCGCGATTATGGTAGACGGATCGCCGATGGCCCTGGTCGTGCCGACCGTATTCAGCCAGTTCTATCAGACGGTGGAGGATTATACCGAACGGTTCCTGATGATGAGCGCGGTTCGTTGGGCCAGGCTGATCGCTCTCGTTTTCTCCCTCGTATTCCCTTCGCTCTACGTGGCGATCATCTCGTTTAATCCGGAGCTGATTCCGACGGAATTCGCCGTGGCGGTAGCCGGCGGACGGGCCGGCGTCCCGTTCCCGGCGATTCTGGAGGTGCTGGTGATCGAGATTTCGATGGAAGTGCTCCGCGAAGCGACAATTCGGCTCCCGCAGCAGGTCGGGGGCGCCCTGTCGATCGTCGGCGTGCTCGTCGTCGGGCAAGCGGCCGTCGCGGCCGGCTTCGCCAGTCCGATTACCGTCGTCATTATCGCGCTTACGACGATCGGTTCCTTCGCGACTCCGGCTTACAATGCGGCGCTGGCTCTGCGCTTGCTTCGTTTTCCGCTTATTGTGCTGGCCGGAATATTCGGGTTGTACGGGGTCATGATCGGCCTCATCCTGATCGCCAACCATCTGCTGTCGCTGAAGTCGTTCGGCGTTCCGTATTTGAGCCCGCTCGTCCCCGGCAGCCGCTGGGGCATGAAGGATCTTTTCCTCCGCGGTCCGCTCTGGTGGATGAAAACCCGGCCGCACTTCCTGTTTACCGAGGATGAAACCCGGATCAGCGACGCGTCTATCGAAGCGATGAAGGAACCCCCGAACAACGTGCTTGAGCCGGCGGTCGTGAAGGAAAACGAAAGGGGCAAGAAACGATGAAGCATGCCAGGCAAATTACGACGGTCCAGGTCGCCGCCATTTTAACGAGCACGATCATCGGCGTCGGAGTGCTTCCGATCCCGCTGTTCGCCGTGAGGGGGGCCGAATCGGGCGCTCCGCTTGTGACCCTGCTTGCGGGGCTGCTCGCGTTCGTCGGCTTGTTCCTCATTACCCGGCTAGGAATGAGATTTCCGGACCAGTCGATCGTCGAATACGGGGAGGTCATTATCGGCAAGTGGTTGTCCTGGATCGGCAGCGCGGGCATCATCGGCTTTTTCGCAATTCTGACTTCGCTGGCGGCCAGGGAATTCGGAGAGGTGGTCATCACGTCGGTGCTCACGCAGACGCCTCTGGAGGTTACGGTTATCGTGATGCTGGCGTTGGCCGCGATCTCCACCCGCAACGACATTACGACGTTTGCCTACATCCATCTGTTTTATTTTCCGCTGCTGCTCGGGCCGGCTCTGCTAATCGTCGCTTTATCCTTAAAAAATGCCGATGCGGTTAATCTGCAGCCGCTCTGGGGCAATTCCCACGACGGCATGGCGGCCAGCATCCTGACGATCGCGGCGCTGTTTCAAGGCTCGTTCATCATCACGACGGTTATTCCGTCCATGCGCCATCCCCAGGGGGCAATGAAGGCCGCCGTGGCCGGCATTGTCATCTCGGGCGGAATGTACGTGATCATCGTCGCGGCAACGGTGGGCGTATTCGGTTCGGAGGAGACGAAAAATCTGCTGTGGCCGACGCTGGAGCTGGCCAAGGCGACCTCGCTGCCCGCGAACGTGCTGGAACGGCTCGACGCCGCTTTTCTGGCCGTGTGGGTGACAGCGGTATTCACGACGCTATACTCCAGCTATTTTCTGGCGGTCAGGGAGATGAGCAAGCTGTTTCGCCTGCGCGACCACAAGCTGTTCTCGTTTTTTCTGCTGCCGGTCGTTTTCTCCATGGCGATGGTGCCGTATAACATCCTTAATATGTACGAAACCATTCAGAACGTGGGCAGAATCGGCTTGTACGTCACGATCGTGTATCCGGGTTTTCTGCTTCTGGTCGCTATCCTGCGGAAAAAGAGAGGGGAGTCGAGTGAGCGGCGATCTTCGGGTTAGGTTGTTTAAGCTGCATCTGCTGCTGGCGCTGCTCCTTCCTCTGCTGACAGGGTGCTGGGATCGTCTGGAGATCGAGGAGCGGGCCGTCGTGCTCGGGGTGTCCGTGGATACCGCTCCCCAGGAGGCGGCTCGCAAAGAGGACGAGATTACGCATACGGCGGAAGGATTTCCGGTTCCCGCGACGGATATGATCCGCGTGACCTTGCAGATTGCCCTGCCCGGCAAAATTCCGCTTGGCCCCGGGGAGAACGGGGGAGGGAGCAGGGGCTCGGAGCAGACGGTGTGGGTGATCGGCACGGAAGGACATACGCTTGACGATGCGATTATGAATTTGCAGCAGCAAATATCGGGAAGAATTTTTTTCGGCCATCTGCGCGTTATCGTCGTCTCCGAGGATGCGGCCCGTCGGGGGATGCAAAATATTAACGATTATTTTCATCGCAATCCCGAGGTCCGAAGAATGGCTTGGATGATGATCAGCAAGGGCAGGGCGGAGAGGCTGATGCGCGCTTCTCCCGAGCTGGAACGCGTTCCCGCTCTGTACCTGCTGTCCACGATGGACAACGCCGTAAAGCTGGGCAAATTCCCCGAAAACTACGTCGGCATGTACTGGAGCAACGCAGCCAAAAAAGGTCAGGAGGGCTTTCTCCCCTACATCGAGCTGAAGAGTCAGCAGAACATCGAGGTCAAGGGAATTGCTTATTTCAAGAACGACAAGCTGCAGGGGACGACCAAGCCGTTCCAGATGGCGGCTTACATGTCGATCAAGGGCATGAATCCGGCCGGCTACAGAGGGGTGGTCAAGCTTAGCGGCAAGTCCGACGCGGTAATGGTCTACGCGACCTCGCGCAGGTCCACCTTCAAGGTAACGATGGAAGGCGGGGAAGCTCGCATCAAAGTGTCGATCTTTACCGAGATCAATTTGGAGGAGAAGCTGAACGAGCAATTTTCCGTCGTCGACTCGGCCGCGCTGGAGCAGATCGAGGAGCATAACAGAAGCTCGCTGCGCAACGAGGCGGAAAATCTGATTCGGGAAATGCAGGCGCAGGGCACCGATATTTTCGGATTCGGCGAATATATTCGGGCGAAAAAGCCGGCTTACTGGAACGCTCGTATCGGCACGAAGGAAAAGTGGCAGCAGGCTTTCAAAGACGTTCGGATCGAGGTCGAGGTCAATTCCAAGCTTCGCAGAATCGGAATGAAGGCGCAGTAAAACGGACTTTAAGGAAGGGAGGGAAAGCGAATGATGAGAGGCAGCGGCTACGCCGGATCGCTCGGATACATTGTTCCCCTGTGTATCCTGTCGGGAATTCTGATTCTCCGATGGGATGTCGTCATGTACGGGAAGATGAAAATGAAGAAGGAAAAAAAGTTCGCAAGGGCGCTCGGATGGTTAAATCTGGTGTCGGGAGTCGGCTTGTTCGTGGGAAATTGGCTCTACAGCAAGCTGGTCTGAACGCGAAGGCCATAGCCGAGGGAGGAGCGCTATGACCTTCGTCCGAAAAAAGAGCCAGGCGTCAGTAGGGAGCCCAGGTTACTGTGCTGGCCTTGGCGAACCGTTCCGCGACATACGGCCAGTTGACGACGTTCCACCAATCTTTGACGTAAGCCGCACGATCGTTCTGATGCTTGAGATAGTAGGCATGCTCCCATACGTCGAGCGGCAGCAAGGGGATGACGTCCCATTGCGACAAGTTCTGGTGCTTCTCGGCCGTCAGGATTTCCAATCGGCGGCTGCGCGGGCTCCATACGAGGATGGCCCAGCCCCCGCCTTCGACCTTGCCCGCGGCTTCCGAGAACTGCCGTTTGAACGCGTCGTAGCTGCCAAAGCTGCGGTTGATCTCGTCCAGCAGCGCGCCTGTCGGCTTTCCGCCGCCCTTGGGAGACATGACATTCCAGAACAGGGTATGCAGATAGTGTCCCGCGCCGTTAAACGCCAGCTCCCGTTCCCAGTGCTTGACGAGCTCGAAATTGCCGGTTTTCCGGGCTTCCTCCAGCTTCTTCTCGGCCGTGTTCAAGCCCTCGACATAGCTTAAGTGGTGCTTGTCGTGATGGATCCGCATCGTCTTCTCGTCGATGTACGGCTCCAGAGCGTTGTAGGTGTACGGAAGCGGGGGCAGCGTATGTCCGCCGATCGGTACGGAAGCCGCGGACGCAGGCTCGGCTGCGCTCGTCGGCGCGGACCAGCCGACTTCCGAAACGGGCTTATCGGCCTGCCGCAGCTTGCCTGCCGCGCCGTCCGCAGGCTCGGGGCCGCCGTCGTAGCCTTCGGGGTCCTCCTCCTCCGGGCTGGGCCGGTTCTCGGTCTGCTCGGCATCCGCAGGCTGCAGCCGGACGAGCGCTTCCTCCGCGAAATCCGCTTGGCGATCCAGGCAGGCGAAGACGAGGTGATCGGGTTCGGCGTTCTTGACGGCTTCGCTGTGCTGCCGGAGCAGCGGCAGCTGGCGGCCGAGCTCCCGCGATTGGTTCGACGCCTCCTCAAGCAAACGGGCGCCAAGCTCCTGACCGCCCGCTCCCGCGTCCTCCTCCCGCTGCGAGAGCTGCCGCTGCAGCTCCAGCGCGTATTTCCGGGTCTGATCGAGCACTCGTTCCCAGTCGGCTAGCCAGTGGACGTAGACGGGTTCCAGCTCGGGAACGGCCGAGCGGATCGCCGTTGCGTTTTCCCGTTCACGGGCTTTCCAGATAGCAATCTCCTCCGGAAGACGGAGGGGGTCGGTTAAACCGCGTACGGACCGGATGAATGACATCGTTCGTTAGCCTCCCTGTATTCGTTGGTATCCGAAGCAAGCTTCGTACCCAACGTATGCGGGAGGGACAAAAATCATGCCTTGCGAACGCTCTCCAGGAAGGCGGTCGCGCGAGCGACGTATTCTTCCGTATGCGTGCGGTAGATCATCTCGTGAATCGCGTCGGGGACGACCCACAGCCGGGACAATTCGTTCGTCTGGGCGCTCGCGACGTTCTCGGCGATGGACACGGGAGCTTTGTCGTCCGCCGTTCCATGGATCAGGAAGATCGGGAAGGGGTAAGCCGTCTCCTGGACTTGGGAGGAAGGCACCTCGTCGAGGCCGGCTCCGGCCATCAGCGGCAAGAACAAGCGAAGCAGCGATACGGTGGGATATTTGGGCAGTTGGACGTAATTTCTAATGTTGGCGTACACGGTATTCTCGTCGGGCAAGAAGGTGCTGTCGAGAATCATGGCGTCGACCTGCTCGGCTTGCAGGGCGGCCTGCAGCGCGGTTCCGGCCCCCATCGAGAAGCCCCAGACGACCAGCTCGTCGCTGCCTTGCTCGCGGGCGTACCGCAGAGCGCCGATCAATTGCTGCGATTCGGCGACGCCCCCCGTCGCCGCGATCCGGTTGACGGGATCGGCATAGCCGTAGTCGAACATCAGCACGTTATAGTGCATGCCGTTCAGCAGGCCGGCCAGATCGTACATCGGCACCCAGGGCTCTTCCCGGTTCGTGCCGTAGCCGTGGCTGAGCACGACCGTCTTCCGGCTGTCGGCCGCGGGAATCCACCAGCCCTCCACCTGGGATTTGCCGTCCGCGCTCGGAAAGACGACGTCGGAATAAGCGAGATGAGCGGCAAGCTGCGGATTGCTCCCGAGCGACACGATGGGCGGATAAGAAAAAAGATAAGCGGCATAGGCATGAAAGGCGACGAACAGTCCGGCCAGCAGACAGGAAGCCGCGACGAAGAGATGCAGCGCCAGGCGAGTTATTTTGAAGCCGGCCGAACGGTCGTAAATCGGGCCGGGAATGGGGATGGCGGTATCCGATCCCGGGTAGTGAAGCGGAGTCGACAAAGCTGTCATGGGGATCGCCTCGCTTAAATGAGCATTCTGAAATTGTTCTCATTTTATCGTAGAATGGTCCGAATACACCGTCAATGCGTACGCGCGAGTTGTAAATGTTACGTAATCAAATTGTAATAAAGCGCTTCCAATATTTACGAGAATGCAAGTTTGGGTTATAGTGAATGTAACAGGGTTTCATAGAGTGAAACGGATTCAGGAGGGACACGACCATGGAAGAGGAGAAAAAAACGGTCCGTGCCGTGGAGAGAGCGTTGGACGTACTGTTATGTTTCGCTTCGGGACACGAGTGGGGGCTTACGGAAATCGCGGTCAAGGTCGGCCTTCACAAGAGCACGATCCATCGCTTGCTGGCGACTTTGGAAGACAGAGGCTTCGTGACGCGGGACCCCTCAACGGAAAAATACCGGCTTGGCCTGAGCGTGCTCGAATTGTCCGCGAATCTGTCGCGCTCGGACGATCCGTCCGTCGTGCTGCTTCCCGAGATGGAACGGCTGCGGGATGAGTTGAGCGAGACGGTCAGCCTGTATGTCCGGGACCGGTCGGAGCGGGTAAGAATTCAGGCGGTGCAGAGCACGCAGGCGATTCGCCGGGTGGCGACGGTAGGGGCCCGCCTGCCGCTGTCGGTAGGCGCGTCGAGCAAAGTGCTGCTCGCCTTCGCCGATCCGGGCGTGCGGGACGCGGTTCTGTCGGACCCGGCCTGGCCGGCGCAGCTTGACCGGGAAATCTTCGTGAAACAATTGGACGACATTCTTGCCGCCGGATACGCGACCAGCTTCGAAGAGCGCGAGCCCGGAGCGGCCGCGGTGTCCGCGCCGATCTTCAATCGCTCCGGCAAGCTCGTGGCGGCCTTGTCCGTATCGGGGCCTTCCAACCGTCTGACGCCGGAACGGATGCACGAGTTCGCTCCGGCGATTATCGAATCGGCGCATCGCATGGGCACGATTCTGGGATAAGGCGTACCGGACAATTATCGATGTATGATGGTCATGGGCATCTATCTCCTTCCGCTGCTATACGATCCTGAAATCTGAAACGATAAACCCGTTAATCGGTGATTTCAGGACCGTATGAGGCAGTCTCCAGGAGATAGACGGCTCTTTTTTTCCTATCGATTATCTTGTACGCCTTGGTCTATGGATCGGTCCCGTTTGCCGGATTACTTGGCGTTGATGCGTTCCTGCACCCGCTTGGGCGCGACGGAGGACGCTTTGGAGCCGAGCTGCTTCCAGTAGATCTTGTAGTGCGACTTGGCGGCCGAACGCTGTCCGAGCGCCCATTCGACATCGGCCAGGTTCAGGTAGGCGACGGTGCGGGAAGGGACGAGTTGAACGACGTTGGCGAGCACGGGCTTCGCCTTTTTGTTCTGTCCGATCACGGACAGGAAGTAGCCGTAATCGTTCAGGATCCCGGCGTACGCGGAGAGAGTCAAACGGGACTCGGCGTACAGGGAATCGGCGGTGCCTGTAATATCCGCTTTCGTCAGATCGCCTTCCGCGTAGCCCTCGATATCGAAGGCCGAGGCGTATTGCGCGAGGCCGTATTCGAGATACTTTACCGCGGCTCGGGTGCTGTTGGCCTTGTTCGCTGCCAGAGCTTTCTGATGGGCCAGCTTAAGCGCCGGAGCGGCCAGCGTATAGGCAGCTTCGTAGGCTCCGGGGTACTGGGGGTAATCGAGCTCGGAGAGCTCGATCAAGCCTTCTATGTCCTTCGCTTCGATCAGCGCTGCCATCTCCGCGTAGTAGTTCTCCGTCGGATCGTCGAACTCGTGCTCGACGACGTAGAAGCTGTCGCCCGCCCATTCGAGCTGAACCCGGGATTCGTAGGCGCTGTATGGCGCCTGGGTCCATATGTAGATTTGATTGTCCTCCGTCATAAAGTCCAGCTTTGCGGTATTCAGGAACATGTCGCCGCCGTCGCTGCTTACCGCCCGATCGAGCAGCGCTATTTTCGACGCGTCTTCATTCGTGGCTACCAGTACGAGCTCAATCCAATCGTAATTGAAAATAAAAGAAATAAATTGCCGCGTATAGCCTTTAGGATAATTGCTCAGATCCACCTCGTAGATGCTGTCGGCCGTGACGGCCTCCTCATCTTCCTCGCTCAGCTCGAGCTGGTCCGCGATGAACGGCTCTATGCTCCCGTAAAGCTCCTCTCCGTTCTCCAGCTCCGCTAACGTTGTCGGCTCGAAGGCGCCGCTGTCCGCGGCTCCGGCGTAGGGAGCCTGCGGGAGCCCTCCCAGCGCGATCAGAAGGGCCAGCGCGGCGATCAGGAGCCGCTTATACTTGTTTTTCATACCTTTTCCCCTTTCTCGATTGAAGATCATGTTGGTTGCCCTGGCTTACGGGGCAGTCTTTTTCGGTTCCAAACCGGACAGAAAATCCACCGCTTCCTTAAGCGTCGACACCTTCACGAGCTTAGGCTTAAGCTTCAGCTTCTCGACCGTCTCCCGGGCAAGCGTCCAATTCGATTCGTTCTGGGCGTTGTAGGGGACAAGGAAATAATCGGCCTGCTCCTTGTCCGCGGCCATCAGCTTGTAGTTGATGCCCCCGATCAGGCCGACCGTTCCGTCCGCGCTGATCGTGCCGGTGCCGGCGATGGTGTACCCGCGGGTCAGATCTTCGCCTGTCAACTGGGCGATGATTTCCAGCGTCATCATCAGACCGGCGGAAGGGCCTCCGGTGTCCGCGAAGTCGAATTTTACCGTATCGGGAGGCGTCGCCTTCAGCACGTTGTTCATCTGGAAGCCGATTCCGGACCGGTTGTCCGGGGCCATGGAGATGAGGGGCACCGTCGCTTCGAACGTCTCTTTGCCTCTTGTGCCGGAGATTTTGACGAGGTCTCCGACGTGCTTGGCGGTCAAATATTCGGAAAGCTCCGTGCCGTTGGTAATCGCCAGATCGTCCGCTTGGGTGATGATGTCGCCTTCCTGCAGGCCGTTCTCGCGAGCCTTGGATTCCGGAAGCAGCGCGGTCACGATGACGCCCTGCGACTCGACGTCGATCGGTTTGTCCATCGCCGCGTAGGCGGCCATCAGCGCGCTCGCCTCCGAGCTGTCGCGCATGTAGGCCATCAGGTTGCGGTAGGCCGCGAGGTTGGTCACTCCTCCCGTGGCGACCTCCAGCTTCTCGATGTCCATCCGCGGATTCAGCCACGCATAGATGAGGTCAAAGACGTGCGGCTTCGAATAGGTGGCGACGGTTGTGAACAACAGCTCGCCTTTCTCCTCCAGCTGATGGCCCGTGTCTACGCGGGAATGGACGGATTCCGCCGATCCCGGGCCGTAAAGCATGTAAGGCCACGACTTGAGGAGGGAGAAAAGAAACAAAAAAAGGACGGCCAGTAGAATAAGGGCTGTCCGGTATTTTCGTATCCATGAGGGTTTCTTGTAAGTGTCCAAGCCGGGTTCGCCTCCGTAATCGTTCATGTTTCCCTATTATACCTTATGCGGCGTCCGGGAAACAAAAAACGAAAACGGCCGGGGGATAAGAAAATTCGCTTCTCGCCCTGGAGTTGGCCGCCTGAACCGGAGCGGGATTGAGTCCCTGGACGATGCGCTTTTGGCGAGAATAGCCCGGCTCCTATAATAAATAAACAAAAATCCTTAAATAGTTCCATAACGGCGGTCGGGAAAATCTTCTATGCTTTTTATGTAAGCGATTGCAGCGTGACGCTGACGCCGGATGCGCGAAAACGTCCGATGCGCAGCGAAATTCAAGCCGGGAAGGGGCGAAGCGGCGTTCCGGTAAAGTCCGTCCAAGCATCCTTGTAAAAGGGCCCTGTCTCTATTCAGGGGGACGTGTCCGAACGGGAGGAGCACAAAACGAGCGTATCGGCAAAGCAGACGGTGGGAAAACAGGTCTCACAAACGAGAGGTTCCGCTATTATTCGTGAGGAGGTTAATGACGAGATGTTAATCAAGAGGAATAAGTTCATCGCTTTGCTATCGGTCGCGGTCGCTGCGGTTGGACTGGTTGCTGCCCCAGCGCCGAAAGCGGAGGCTGCGCTGCCGCCTTCAGCGGCCAATCAGACGATTTTCGGACCGAACGTCTATATCTTCGATCCGTCCATGTCCGCCGCGGACATTCAGAGCGTTACGGGGGCGGCGTTCGCCTCGCTGGAGTCGAACGAGTTTTCCGGCGACCGGTATGCCTTCTTGTTTAAACCGGGTACGTATAACGTAAATTTTAATGTCGGCTATTATACGGCGGTGGCCGGTCTCGGCCAAAATCCGGGAGACGTCAACATTACCGGCGGCCTTAACGTGAACGCGGACTGGGACAACGGCAACGCGACCCGCAACTTCTGGCGGAGCATCGAGAACTTGACGATCACGCCGTCCAGCGGCACGACGCAGATCGCGGTCTCGCAAGCCGCTCCGCTGCGCCGGCTGCATGTGCAAGGGCAATTGCAGCTGTTCGACTTCGATAACAACTTTAACGCAGGCTGGGCAAGCGGCGGCTTCCTCGCCGATTCCGTCGTCGACGGAGCGATCGTGCCGGCCTCGCAGCAGCAATGGTTCTCCCGCAACAGCCAGTGGGGCAATTGGACGAACGGCGTCTGGAACATGGTGTTCGTCGGCAGCGTGAACGCGCCGACCGGCAATTTCCCCAATCCTCCGTATACGGTCGTGGAGCGAACGCCGGTTATGCGTGAGAAGCCCTATCTCTATGCGGATAACGCCGGCGCTTACCGCGTGTTCGTGCCCGCCCTGACGACGAATACGCAAGGCGTCAGCTGGGCGTCGGGGGCGACGCCGGGCCAATCGCTGCCGATCGACCAGTTCTATATCGCCCGTTCGGATCAATCGACCGCGGCGACGATCAACACCGCGCTGGCGCAGGGCAAGCACGTGCTGTTCACGCCGGGGGTTTACCATCTGAGCGAGGCGATCCAGGTGCATAACCCGAATACGGTCATCCTGGGAATCGGCATGCCGACGCTGATTCCGGATCAAGGGACCGCGGCGATTCAAGTCGCCGACGTCGACGGGGTGAAGCTGGCCGGTCTGATGATCGACGCCGGGCCGGTCAATTCTTCGGTGCTGCTTAAGGTCGGCACGGCGGGCAGCTCCGTATCGCATGCGGCCAACCCGGTCTCTCTGCACGATATTACGGTTCGAACCGGCGGCGCCGTTGCCGGGCGGAACGATGTCGGCGTGGAGATCAACAGCAACGATACGATCGGCGACCATTTCTGGCTGTGGCGGGCCGATCACGGCGCGGGAGCGGCCTGGACGACGAACGTGTCCAAGAATGGCCTGGTCGTCAACGGCAGCAACGTGACCTTGTACGGCTTGTTTAACGAGCATCACAATGAATACCAGACGGTATGGAACGGCAATAATGGCCGCCTTTACTTCTACCAGTCGGAAATTCCGTACGACGTCCCGAACCAGTCCGCTTGGATGAGTCAGGGAGGAACGGTAAACGGCTACGCTTCTTATAAGGTTGCGGACACGGTTACGAATCACGAGGCCTGGGGCCTGGGTATCTACTCGTACTTCCGCGACGCGCCGGTGAAGCTGGGAAGTGCGATCGAGGTGCCTGATCTGCCGGGCATCAAGATTCATCATGCGACGACGATCTGGCTGGCCGGCACGAGCGGAAGCGAGATCACCCATATTATCAATAACCTTGGAGGCGCCGTAACCGCCAATTCGCGGGCGGAAGCGATGCGCCAGACGTTGACGGAGTTCGTTGGAAGCGGTACGGGCGGCGGAGGCACGGCGGCGGCTCTCGACCGTACCGGCTGGACGGCCGTCTCTTCTCCGGCCAGCGGCGACGCTGCCGCCAACTTGTTCGACGGGAGCATGGCTACCCGCTGGAGCACCGGCACTGCCATGCAGCCGGGACAGACGCTGACGGTCGATATGAAAGCGAGCCATCCCATTTCCAAGGTGGTGCTCGATTCGACCGGCAGCAACGACGACTACGCGCGGGGCTACGAGCTGTACGTCTCGACGGACGGCATCAATTGGGGCAGTGCGGCAGCCTCCGGTACGGGGCCGGGGCCGGTACTGACAATTACGTTCGCGGAGCGGAACGCCCAATACATTCGCCTCGTGCAGACGGGAACGGCGTCGAACTGGTGGTCCGCCCGCGAGCTGAATGTGTATGGCTCGACGGGATCCGGCGGGGGCGGAACGCCGCCTCCGAGCGGTACGACGCAGCTTGACCGCACCGGGTGGATGGCGGCATCGAATCCTTCCAGCGGCGACGTCGCGGCCAATCTGCTGGACGGCAGCATGGCGACAAGATGGAGCACGGGGACGGCGATGACGCCGGGGCAGGAGCTTGTCATCGATATGGCCGCCGCCCGGAGCTTCAACAAAATCGTGATGGATTCGACCGGCAGCAACGACGATTACGCCCGCGGGTACGAGGTGTACGTCTCGAACGACGGCGTGAATTGGTCCGGAGCCGTGGCCAGCGGCAGCGGCTCGGGGCCTGTCGTGACCGCGCAATTCGCCGATCAGAACGCTCGTTACTTCAAGATCGTACAGACCGGAACGGCCTCCAACTGGTGGTCGATTCGCGAAATCAACGTTTACGTATAAAAAAGGGGCTGTGCCCCTAAGCGAATCAAGTTGCTTTCAAAGATAATCGATGAACAAGGTACAAGGGGTATGTGTCTCCTTCCGCTGCTATACGCTCCTGAAATGGGAATAATTAACCCGTGATAGGGTGATTTCAGGAGCGTATGAGGCAGTCTCCAGGAGACACATCCCCTTTCTTTGTCTATCGATCGTCTCAAAGCAACTCTGCTTAGGGGACAGCCCCTTTTTCCAATTTATTGAGCCATCATCTGACGCAGCACCGTTTGCAGAATGCCGCTGTTGCGGTAGTAGTCGACGTCGACCATCGAATCCAGACGAACGATTGCGTCGAACAAGAACGTGGTTCCGTCTTCGCGAGTCGCGGTTACGGTGACCGTCTGGCCCGGAGTAACGTCGTTGCTCAGGCCGGAGATGTCGAACGTCTCGCGTCCGGTAATGCCGAGCGTTTTCCAGCCTTGTCCGGCAGGGAATTGCAGCGGAAGAACGCCCATGCCGACGAGGTTGGAGCGGTGAATCCGCTCGAAGCTTTCGGCGATGACGGCTTTAACGCCGAGCAGGAACGTGCCTTTGGCCGCCCAGTCGCGGGAGCTTCCGGTTCCGTATTCTTTGCCCGCGATAACGATCAGGTTCGTGCCGTTGTCTTGATACTTCATCGAAGCGTCGTAGATGGACATCACTTCGTCCGTAGGCAGGTAAGTCGTAACGCCGCCTTCCGTGCCCGGAGCCACTTGGTTCCGAATGCGGATGTTGGCGAACGTGCCTCTCATCATGACTTCATGATGACCGCGGCGGGAGCCGTACGAGTTGAAATCTTTTCTCTCTACGCCATGGTCGAGCAGGTACTTGCCCGCAGGGCTGTCGGCTTTGATGTTGCCCGCCGGAGAGATGTGGTCCGTCGTCACGGAGTCGCCCATCAGCGCCATGACGCGAGCGGTTTTGATGTCATGAATGTCGCCGGCTTCCGGAGCAAGGTCCTTGAAGAACGGCGGGTTGGCGATATAGGTGGATTTCTCGTCCCATTCGTACAGTTCGCCTTGCGGAACGGGAATTTGGTTCCATTGCTCGTTCTGCGTAAATACGTTCGCGTATTTGGCGCGGAACATAGACGGGTTAAGCGAAGCGGCAACCGCCTGTTGGATCTCCTCGTTCGTCGGCCAGATGTCCTTCAGGTAGACCGGCTTGTTGTCGTTGTCGTAGCCGATCGGTTCCTTCGTCAGGTCGACGTTGACGTTGCCTGCCAGCGCGTAAGCGACGACAAGCGGAGGAGAGGCCAGGTAGTTCGCTTTAACTTGCGCGTGCACGCGGCCTTCGAAGTTCCGATTGCCGGACAGCACGGCGGCGACCGTCAGATCGTTGTCGGCGATCGCGGCGCTGACTTCGTCCGGAAGCGGGCCGGAGTTGCCGATACAGGTCGCGCAGCCGTAGCCGGCGACGTAGAAGCCGAGCTTCTCGAGATAAGGCAGCAGGCCGGCGTTCTTCAGGTAGTCGGTTACGACAAGCGAACCCGGAGTAAGGGAGCTCTTGACGTATTCGGGCTTCGTCAGGCCGCGCTCGACCGCCTTCTTGGCGACAAGGCCGGCACCGATCATAACGCTCGGGTTGGACGTGTTCGTACAGCTCGTGATCGCCGCGATTACGACGGCGCCCGTGCTGAGCTCGCTTGTCTTGCCGTTCGGATGCTTGACGGCCGCTTTCTGCTCGATCTGGGCGTCGCTCAAGCCGAAGCCGCCCTTGTCGATTGGCGTGCGAATGCTCTCGTTAAACGCCTGCTTCATCGACGTGAGCTCTACGCGGTCTTGCGGACGCTTGGGTCCGGCCAAGCTTGGCACGATCGTGGACAGGTCAAGCTCAAGCACTTCGGTGAACACCGGGTCCGGCGTGTCGTCGGTGCGGAACATGCCTTGCGCTTTATAATAGTTTTCGACGAGTGCGATTTGATCTTCTTCGCGTCCGGTCAGTCTCAGGTAGTTCAGCGTTTCGATGTCTACCGGGAAGAAACCGATCGTTGCGCCGTATTCCGGAGCCATGTTGGCCACCGTCGCACGGTCCGCAAGGCTGATGTTGGACAGGCCCGAGCCGAAAAACTCGACGAACTTGCCGACAACGCCTTTTTTACGAAGAATTTGCGTTACAGTCAGCGCAAGGTCGGTTGCCGTCGCGCCTTCCGCCAGCTTGCCGGTCAGCTTGAAGCCGACGACTTCCGGCATAACGAAGTAGAGCGGCTGGCCGAGCATGCCGGCTTCCGCCTCGATGCCGCCGACGCCCCAGCCCACGACGCCAAGACCGTTGATCATCGTCGTATGGGAATCGGTGCCGACGAGCGAGTCGGGATAGACGTCGGTTACGCCATCTTTCGTTTTCGTAGCGGCAACGGAAGCCAGATACTCCAGGTTGACCTGGTGAACGATCCCCGTCGCCGGAGGAACGGCGCGGAAGTTATCGAACGCCGTTTGCGCCCAGCGAAGGAACCGATAACGCTCCTCGTTGCGCTCGAACTCGACGTCCATGTTGAATTGCAGAGCGTCCGGGCTGCCGAACGCGTCGACCATAACGGAGTGGTCGATAACGAGATCGACCGGTACGAGCGGGTTGATCTGTTTTGGATCACCGCCCGCTTGCTTAACGGTTTCGCGCATGGCCGCCAAGTCGACGACGACGGGAACGCCGGTGAAGTCTTGAAGGACGATACGAGCCGGGATAAAAGGAATTTCTTTGTCCTCGCGGCCTTCCGTCCATGTGGCCAATTGCTTGACGTGTTCTTCCGTGATGCCGCGTCCGTCGAATTGGCGAACCGCCGCTTCGAGCAGCACCTTGATGGAGAACGGAAGCTTGGAGACCGGGCCCGCGCCTTGCTCTTCGAGGGCCGGCAAGCTGAAGTAACGGTAGGATTTGCCGGATGATTGCAGTTGAGCTTGCACTTGGTAAGGAATTTTAGACAAGTGTAATACCTCCTTGATTCGAAATCTGTGGGGCAGTCCGTATTTTTGCGCAATCGCCGTCTAATTGAGAATGAGTTTCATTCTGTGAAACGCGATTTCAAAAATACTCTATGCAACCAGTATACCTTGTCGAAGCTGCTCCGTAAAGTCATTTCAGTCCATCTTTATGCCTGCGTGCCAAAAGTCCGGCCCGCGGTATCAAGATGTTGAAAAAGCAGGAAAATGAAGGAGCGAGCTTGGCGGGAACGGGGGAGGGCCGAGGTTGCGGTGTCCTTCCCGGTGCCGCGTCGATTAGGTTTCCCGGCAGACTTCGTGACCGCAAGAGGAACTGTCGGAAACCGCCTTAACAAGCAATTTCGCAGATGCGTTTGTTCGATCGAAGAAGCGGAGCGATGCCCGATGATCGCTTTTGGCTTCTATATAGAATGCCGCATTTGAGCTGCCGCCATCCGAAGTCGGGTCGGGATTGATTCTTCCGCTTGCGCCAGGCGGTATGCGTCGAAGGAAACGGAATGGTTTGCTGGTTTTCGGCATAAGGATGAAGTGGCGCAATCTGACGACGGCTTGTCGACAATTGGATTCGGAGGTGGTCTCCATGCCCGGCGAGGATACGGACTGGAAGCAGGCGCTGTTCGAGTACGTGAATGCGATCAACGAGGCCGCTCTTGGCACGGATGCCCGCAAGCTGCGGGCCATCCCGGACAGGGAGCATCGCGAGCGGCTGAACGAACGAATGCTGCTGGCGTCTCGCAGGGACGCGAAAACGGCCATTCGTACGGTCCGCAGCGAAATGAGGGTCAGGATCGAGCGTTACCAGTCGGCGCGCGGGGAAGTTGCGGCCGATCTGTCGATTCATCTCGTGCGTATGATGGAGCAGCGAAGCGTGGCGTGGTCGGAAGAGCGCGTGGAACGGGAAAGGCTTCGTTTTATTAGAACGGGCAAGATATGGCGTCTGGATTCGGCGAGGCCGCTTCCGGGAGAACGGACCGGGGAGCTCGCGCCGGAGGAATTGGACGAAGTCCACGATCCGTGGGACGGAGAGAAAAGAACGCCGGTTCCTTCCGCCCCCTATTTGAGTCCGAACGCGCTGTACGGCTTCAAATCCAAGGTGTACGCGGGAGCTTACGCTCTGGGAGACGAAGGCTGGGGCTACGTCGGAAGGGGCACCCCGTATTTGCGCGAGGAAGCGGTCGCTTACGCCGAGAGATGGTGGAACGAGCCGAATCCCGCCTATGAAAATTTCGAGGTCAACTGTACGAATTACGTCTCCCAGTGTCTCTTTGCAGGGGCGGCGCCGATGAATTATACTGGGAGAAGATCGTCGGGCTGGTGGTATAAGGGCTATTCCGGCAAGGAGGAATCGTGGAGCTTCAGCTGGGCGGTCGCGGCCGGGCTGCAGCAGTATTTGGCGACTCCGCGCGGGCTCGGTCTCAGGGCGGAAGCCGTATACGAGCCGCAACAGCTTAAGCTCGGAGACGTGATCTGCTACGATTGGGAGGGCAACGGCCGGGTCGGACACAATACGATCGTGACCGCTTTTACGCCGGACGGCATGCCCCTTGTGAACGCGAATACGGTAAGCAGCCGCCACCGTTACTGGGACTACAAGGATTCGTATGCCTGGACGGATAAAACCCGCTATCATTTTTATCGCATCGCGGATGAATTTTGACGAACAGAAAGCCGGGTTTGCGCATGAAGCTCCTCCGTTGGCCCGGGGGATTCGAAGGGCGCAAACGCCGACAAGCCGGAGGTATTCGAAGCTATGGGGAATAAAATACGCGTCGGACTCGTATACGGGGGGCGTTCGGGCGAGCATCAGGTGTCGCTGCAGACCGCCCTCGCCGTATTAAAGGCGTTCGACTACGACAAGTACGAACTGATTCCTTTTTATATTACGCCTAAAGGCCAGTGGAGATCGGGATCGCTCCTCGACGCGCCTCCGTCCGCCGTGACGGAGCTGCAATTCAAGACCGAAGAGGAAGCGGCTTCGGAGAGCACCGGAGGGACGTTGGCGCTGCTGCCCGTGCTGCAAGGAATGTCGGAGAGAGTGCTGCAGGAGGGGGCGCCGGCCGGAGACGGCAAGGCGATCGACGTCATGCTGCCGCTGCTTCACGGAACGTTCGGGGAGGACGGTACGATCCAAGGGCTGTTCGAGATGGCGGGCCTGCCTTACGTTGGCGCGGGCGTTCTCGCTTCCTCCGTCGGAATGGACAAGGTTGCGATGAAGACAATGTTCGCTCAAGCGGGTCTGCCGCAGGTGGGCTATCGCCATTTTATCCGGCATCAATGGAACAAAGACCGCGATGCGGTGCTGGAGAACGTAGAGGAGCTCGGATATCCTTGTTTCGTCAAGCCGGCCAACCTCGGGTCGAGCGTCGGCGTGTCCAAGGCGCGGGATCGCGCGGAGCTGGTCTCGGCAATCGAGGAAGCGCTGCGATATGACCGCAAAGTGATCGTCGAGGAGTTCGTCGACGCGCGCGAGATCGAGGTGAGCGTGCTGGGCAACGACGACCCGCGGGCATCGGTGCCGGGCGAAATCGTCAGCTCGAACGAATTCTACGATTATAAGGCGAAATATATCGACGGCAAATCGATCATGGTCATTCCGGCGGAAATTCCGCAGGAGACGGCGGACGCGGTGCGCGACATGGCCGTTCGCGCTTTTCGCTCGATCGACGGCTCCGGCCTATGCCGCGCCGACTTCTTCCTGCGGCGCAGCGACGGCCGGCTGTTCATCAACGAGGTGAACACGCTGCCGGGCTTCACCCCGTACAGCATGTATCCGCTCATGTGGAAGGAATCGGGCGTCTCCTACCGCGAGCTGCTCGACACGCTGATCCAACTTGCGCTGGAGCGCTTCGAGGAGCGCCAATCCATCGACTACGGCGGCGGAGAGTAAATTTCGTGAGGCAGCGGACGGATATTGTTCGCTGCCTTTGCTGTGCCGGCTGGGGTGGTGGAGACGGTTAAGGGCCGGATGCGGCAGTCCCGGAGGGAGCGGGCGTTGGGGAAGGGCCGGCCCGACCGTGGGAGCGGCGGATAAGGCCGTGGTGAGGGCTTAAAGGCTCGGCCGGGCTGCGGGGCGGCGGGATAAGCCCGCGGTGAGGGCTTAAGGGGGCGGCCGGGTCGCGTGAGCTGCGAATAAGCCCACAGTGAGGGCTTAAAGGCTCGGCCGGGTCGCGTGAGCGGCGAATAAGCCCGTGGTGAGGGCTTAAGGGGGCGGCCGGGCTGCGGGAACGGGGAATAAGCCCGCGGTGAGGGCTTAGGAGGTCAGCCGGAGCGCGGAAGCGGCGAATAAGCCCGAGGTGAGGGCTTAAAGGCTCGGCCGGACCGCGTGAGCGGCAGATAAGCCCCCAGTGAGGGCTTAAGGGGGCGGCGGGATAAGCCCGCGGTGAGGGCTTAAAGGCTCGGCCGGGTCGCGGGAACGGCGAATAAGCCTGTGGTGCGGGCTTAAGGGGACGGCCAGGCCGCGGGAACGGAGAATAAGCCCGCGGTGAGGGCTTAAAGGCTCGGTCGGGCTGCGTGAGCGGCGAATAAGCCCGTGGTGCGGGCTTAAGAGGTCGGCCGGGTCGCGTGAGCTACGTATAAGCCCACAGTGAGGGCTTAGGAGGCCAGCCGGAGCGCGGAAACGGCGAATAAGCCCGGGGTAAGGGCTTAAAGGCTCGGCCTGACCGCGTGAGCGGCGGATAAGCCCACAGTGGGGGCTTAAAGGCTCGGCCGGCCTGCATGAGCGGCGAATAAGCCCGTGGTGAGGGCTTAAGAGGTCGGCCGGGTTGCGGGAACGGCGGATAAGCCCGCGGTGAGGGCTTAAGGGGGCGGCCGGGTCGCGTGAGCGGCGAATAAGCCCGTGGTGAGGGCTTAAGGGGGCGGCCGGGCTGCGTGGGCGGCGAATAAGCCCGTGGTGAGGGCTTAGGAGGCCAGCCGGAGCGCGGAAACGGCGGATAAGCCCGCGGTGAGGGCTTAAGAGGCCGGCCGGGTCGCGAGAGCTGCGTATAAGCCCGAGGTGAGGGCTTAAAGGCTCGGCCGGCCTGCGTGAGCGGCGAATAAGCCCGAGGTGAGGGCTAAAGGCTCGGCCGGAGCGCGGAAGCGGCGAATAAGCCCGTGGTGAGGGCTTAAGAGGTCGGCCGGACCGCGGGAGCGACGGATAAGCCCACAGTGAGGGCTTAAAGCTCGGCCGGGGGTAGTGCAAACTATTCTGTGTAGTAAGATTATCCATCGGGGTGATGGATAAAGAATGATTAGGTTAACGGGCTAGGGAAGCGTAGCCCAAGCGAAGGCGCGGGAGCTTAAAGTTCGTTCTTCGGGTTGTCTGGATACCGCTCATTGTACATCTTTTCAAAGGCTTCTTTGGTTTCCGGATCTGCAAACCCGCGAATCGCTCTGCCATACCACGCTTCGTTATAGTCCGTCACTTGCAAGTAGATGATTTTCTCCGCTGCCTCGATGTTCGTCAGACTGTTCATCGGCTTCAACCGTTTCCGAATTTCTTTGTTCATCCGTTCAATCGGATTCGTCGTGTAGATGGCTTTCCACGTGAGCGGTAGGTTGTTTCGGCTGCTCCACGGCCAGATCGTCTTGATCTCCTCACGGAGCAATAGTTCCAGTTTGTCCTGAAGCAGGGTGGTAACAGTATTTTCAAGTAGCTCATTAAACGCATTATCAGGTATAGTAGTCATTGTGTAGGGTTCCTCCTTGGTGGTGTCGCAATCCCGAGGATACCCTACTTTTTTATGTTCATGGTGCACAGACTATTTTACATCCCTCGGCGGACCACGAAAGCGGCGAATAAGCCCGAGGTGCGGGCTTAAAGGGCCGGCCGGACCGCGGGAGCGGAGGATAAGCCTGCTATACACGCTTAAAGAAACTCAATGCACAAACCTTCGACTAACTAATCTATAACTTCTGATCCGATGCGTGCCGCTGGCTGGCTCCAGCCAATTCTTTTTTACCAGTTCGTTGATTTGTGGGTATACGAAGTTGCGCTTTTTCCCCAGGCATTCGCAAGCCATCGCAATTGTGATTGGAGCGATGGAACGGATGGCCAGACGGACGATTTCTCGTTGATAGAGGGGGAGAGCGAGCAAATCCGGTTGTTCCTCTCCGTACCACTGCTCCATCATACGTCGGATATGCTGTTGGCAAGAGAGCGGGTCTTCTTTGAGCTTGTCGATGGAGAAACGCAAGATGTGGCAGTTAGCAAATTCGATCTCATTCTGTCTATCGAGCCCCCGAGAGAAAGTATGGCGATCGGCGTCCCGTGCATGAGAGCTGAAGCTATCCGCTTCGAGACATGTAGGTTGAGGGGAGCGAAGGTAGACAAAATCCGGATAATAGTACTTGCCGTCGGGGGCAATCACCTCGTACTCGGGGTAAAGGAAATCCAGATTTGCGACGATTGGCCACCAAGCTTGCTGAAGGAGCAGCTTTTCTCCGAAGCCATGACGCGTTTTGAGCCGCCGCAGTCTCTCGCCGCGGCTTTCTCTAATATGCTTGGCCAGCCAGGCGCTGTATTCCGTTTCGAATCGTTCATCCACGTTCATCCGCTCCTCGTCAAAAAATAACCGCCCCAATCCAAAAAGGATCAGAGCGGTGTGCTTCACGCGCGATATCCCCATTTTACTCCAGTTGGAATGAAATGTCACTGAACCCATATCCACAACTTCGCAAACCGGAGGAAGCACGGCAGCTCATCCACCTGTGGAAAAAGGGGCGTGTGCCCCGAAATTGCCGGAACATTTTCGACAAAAGTGGATAACTTGGGGGTGCATTGTGGAAAAAAGCCTGAATATTGTGAATAAACCGACTGCCAACTGTGAGTAAGTGGAGTGGGGATGGGTTATGCACAGGTGGATAATCGGGAGCTTCCGGGATGCGCGACAATCGCGGGGACCTTATCAGCCGTTCTCTTTCCCTGCGTCCCTTCGGGAGGGTATAATGAGGGGCAGGGAATAGCGCGCACGACCGCAAATTAGATAAGGCGCGCTATTGAGACAGGAGGGAAAGCCATGGGTTTTCAGACGGAGTTTAATTCAGTGTGCAAGTTCAAATCCGAGCAGGAATTGTACGAATTGCTGGAATACGGCCGGGGCAAAATGGTCAAAAAGCAGTTCCGCGTATACCCGACGGGGCAGAAAGTCATCGCCTATACGCCCGACAATCAAGCGGTGGCGATCGTGCGCATTCTAGTGTCGATTGCAGAGATCAACTTCCAGGGCGAGGAAATCACCCAGGTGGAGATGGAGCTTGTCCGCCGCCTGACGGAGGAGGAAGCGAGAGTCCAGACGGCACTCGCACATGAAATGTTCTTCGGAGAGCAATCCTAGAACCCTCAGGCCAATTTCGGGGGTGTGAACGAGCATGATCGTTCGTTTCGGTTATGTCGCGATGTCCGTGCATCTGGAGAATGCTTCTCCTTCGAGAACGATGACGATGGCGAGCTTCTCCAAGCTGGCGGATCGGGAAGCGGGACTGCGCAGGCTCGAAAGAATCGCCGAAGAAAATTTGCGCAATACGCTGCGGCTGCTGAAGCATAACCGATATTTGGGCGTTCGCGTGTACCGTCTGACCTCGAAGCTGATCCCGCTGGCTACCCACGAGGATTTGCGGGATTGGGACCCGTACCCGGCTCTTGCGACTCCGTTCGCGGAGGTTGGGGCTTTCGTGCGTGAGCATGGGATGCGCGTGTCTTTTCATCCGGATCATTTTACGGTGCTGAATACGCCGCGGGAGGACGTGTTCGAGAAATCGGTCCGCGATCTGGAGCATCATGTCCGGATGCTGGAAGCGATGGGACTGGACGGACGGGCGCTCAACAATATTCATGTCGGCGGCAGCTACGGGGACAAGGAGGCGGCGGCCAAAAGGTTCGTCGAGCAGTTCAGCCGCATCGAATCCGGAATCACCGAGCGCATCACGCTGGAAAACGACGATAAAACGTTCACCGCCGAGGAGACGCTGGCTATCGCCGAGAAAGTCGGAGTTCCGATGGTGCTCGATATCCATCACGATGCGGTGAACCGGGGCGGCGAGAGTGCCTTGGAGCTGTGGCCGAGAATTATGCGGACCTGGGATCGGCTCGAATGGAACGTCGTCCATGCCGCGGATCCTGTCCTGAAGCTTCCGCCGAAAATCCACGTCTCCAGCCCCAAAAGCGTCTCCGACCCCCGCGGACACGCCGATTACGTCGATCCGGAGCCGCTGCTGGATTTCCTGTATCGGATCGCGGAGACGACGCCGGCCCTGGACGTGATGATCGAGGCTAAGAAAAAGGATGATGCGCTGTTGAGGCTGATGGAGCATTTTCGGACGTTGGAGGCCGGCGGACTGCCTGTTCGGGTATTGGACGGGGGCGCTATCGAGATCCGGGCTTGAATGGGTGCAAGCTCGCGTGAAACACGCATAAGGCTTTCTTATTTTCGATATTGCATTCCCATGGGAAATAAGGTACGTTGGAAAATGAAGGACGCTTGTCCGGCCGTACGATGACGATGGGCGTTCTTACTTGCGAAGAGGGGGATTTCCGCGAAATGAACGGTTTGCTTGAGGGGAAAAATATCGTGGTCATGGGCGTCGCCAACGAGCGCAGCATTGCCTGGGCCATCGCGCAAGCGCTTGCATCGCAAGGAGCCAGATTGATTTTTACATACGAGAACGAACGGGTGGAAGAACGGGTCAAACGGTTGTCGGGTACGATCGAAGGCTCGCTGACGCTGCAGTGCAACGTATCCTCCGACGAGGAGATCGAGACGCTGGCCGCGCGCTTGAAGGAAGAGGTCGGCGTCGTCCACGGATTGGCGCACTGCATCGCTTTCGCCAAGGCGGAAGAGCTGGACGGCATGTACGTCAACACGTCGCGCGCCGGATTCGCCCTCGCGCACGACGTCAGCGTCTACTCGCTGACCGCGGTGGCGCAGAGGCTGTATCCGCTCATGACCGAAGGCGGCAGCGTCGTCACGCTGACCTACCTGGGCGCGGAGCGCACGCTGCAGAATTACAACGTCATGGGCGTCGCGAAAGCGGCCCTCGAAGCGTCGGTACGCTATCTGGCCAGCGATCTCGGACCGAGCGGTATTCGGGTGAACGCGATTTCCGCCGGACCGATCCGCACGCTCGCGGCCAAAGGAATCGCCGGCTTCAATACGATTCTGAAGCACGTCGAAGAGAAGGCCCCGCTGCGCCGCAACACGGAAGCCGCCGACGTCGGCGATGCGGCGTTGTTCCTCATGAGCCCGTGGGCGAGAGGCGTTACCGGAGAAATCATTCACGTCGACAACGGCTACAATATCGTAGGCTAATAGGCTTGAACCGGACGAAGAGGCTGTGCCATAAGCAGAGTTGCTTAAGATAATCGATAGACAAAATAGGGGTATGTACCTCCTGGAGAAGCCTCATACGCTCTTGAAATCACCTTATCACGGGTTAACCATTCCCATTTCAAGAGCGTATAGCATCGGAAGGAGGGTACATATCCCTTGCCCTTGTTCATCGATTATTTTTCAGGACAACTTGGTTGGCTTATGGGACAGCTTCTTTCCTATAAAACTTTGTAGAACCGGGGACAATAAGCTATGATAAGGAAAAGTCGGGCGGAAAATAAGGCGATCGGCAAGCGAATGCCGCAACCGCTCTGCGCTGTTTTCGTATATGATTAGAAGAAGGACAACCAGGTCCATGCAACCGATTTCGAAGATTAGAGGGATGAAATCATGAACGCCAATCAACCGGACAGCGTCATCGGCGGCAAGAGCTTCACCGCGGTAGCCGTCAATTGCGCGGCGAAAGCCGGGGAGTGGATCAAGAGCAAGAGCGGCACGATCACCCAATTGGATACCAAATATTCGGCCCAGGATTTGGTCACGGAAGTGGACAAGGGCGCGGAGAGAATGATTCGCAATTTGATCGCCACCCATTTTCCGGACCATGCGTTTCTGGGAGAGGAAGGCGTGGAGCCGGGGCCCAAGGCGTCGGCCACGGCGCTGGCGAAGGTGAGCGGCGCCGAGTATTTGTGGATCGTCGACCCGGTGGACGGAACGACGAATTACGTGCACGGATTTCCGTTCTATTCGGTATCCATCGCGCTTGCCTATCGGGGAGAAGTGATCGTCGGCGTCGTATACGATCCGTCCCGGGACGAGCTGTTCGTCGCCGAACGGGGCAAGGGCGCATACGTGCACGGACGCAAGATGAGCATATCCGCGGAGGAGAAGCTGGCCGAAAGCTTGATTGCGACGGGATTCCCGCCCGATCCGCAGGTCGCGCTGCCCGCGAACCTGGCGAACATCCGGCACATCGCGCCCAAAGTCCGCAACCTTCGCGTGGCCGGCTCGGCTGCGCTGCATCTCGCATACGTCGCCGCGGGGAGGCTGTCCGGCTTCTGGGAGCATAATCTGAGCGCCTGGGATGTCGCGGCGGGATCTCTGCTCGTGCAAGAAGCGGGAGGCCGCATGTCCGACTTCGGCGGCGAACCGTATCATCTTGCGGTGCGCAACGTACTGGCCACGAACGGCCGCGTTCACGACGAGCTGAGCCGGGAGCTGCAGGCGTCGGCGAGCACATGAGATGAGACGCGTTTGACCACCCTAACGGGGAAGGAGGCGAACGAAGTGGAGCGCGACGAAGCAGAAGAGCTGTTGGCTCGCCAGCTTGGCGAGGAGCCTGCGGAGACGGACGAGGAAGAAGCCGGCGCCAAAGCCGCCAAGCGGCTTCATCCGAAATGGGAAATTCGCATCCCGGCGAACGTCGATCCGATCGTCGAGGAGACGATCGCCTACCGCCACCTCGCTCGCGAAGTAGACGGCAGGTACGACGGCGTTAAGACGGAGGGCGTCAGGGCGGATAGCGCCGCCAAGTCGGGTGGCATCAGAGCGGATAGCGCCAGTGCAGATCGCATCAACTCGGATAGCGCCGCCAAGTCGAATAGCGCCGAGACGGATGGCAGCAAGCGAGTAAGCAGGGAGGAAGAGCATTCCGAGTGATCGGAGTGTTCTTTTTTTTCTATAACATCTCGTCCAGCCATTGGCCGAATCGATAAGCGTTGTATTCGTTCCAGGGGCAGTCGAACCAGCTGCAATTTTTCAGCGGCTGGACGCTGCCGTTCTGCACGGCCTTCAGCCCGTTCCACTCCGCCGAGCGTTCCAGGAGCCGCCAGGTTTGCTGCGAGACGGCGTCTTCTCCGACGTGAAGCAGCAGCCGATCGGCTTCGAATTCGGAGAGGCGGTTCGCATCGACTTCCTTCGTCCAGGAAGGGAACTCGTCGATCCGCAAAGCCGGTCTCCACTTCAGATCGTCGTACAGCAGCGACCCCGCCCTTCGCCCCCACACGAGCAGCTTGTGACGGCAGACTCCGAAAGCCAGCACCCGATCGCCGGAGAAAGAAGATTTTCTTCCGAATTCCTCCAGCCTTCTCTCATAGTGCTCCAGCCAGCGTTCGGCAGCGGCGGGCATATCCAGAAACTCGGCCGTCAGCCGCAGATGCTCGCGCCAGGACAGTTCCATCGGCAGGAAAAGAGAGGGAGCGATGTCCCGCAGACGCGCGCGTTCCTCTTCCTCGATCAGTCCTTCGATCGCGACGATGCGGTCGGGACGCGCCTGCCTCAGCGCTTCACGATTATAGTCGTATTGGTGGCTGAGCACGATTTTGACCTCGAAGGCAAACTTCTGCCGATATTCGTCGGTCCAATAGTGATCGGTCGGCGCCGCGAACGGGATGACTTGAAGCGCCAACAGCTGGCCGATGTTCACCCAACTGTAAGCCGCGACTTTCATCTGCCGGTTTTGGATGTAGACGGCGGCCGAGAATCCGGTCTTCTTTTTGAAAATGCTGCTGAAATAGGACTCGTTCTTGTAGCCAACCCGATGTGAAATTTGCCGCAGGGACAAGCCGGGCTCGGCTTCCATCCACTTCTTGGCTTGCGCAAGCCGCAGGTCGGTCAAATAATCGATGACGCCCTTGCCGAATTTTTCCTTGAACAGCCGCATGAAATGGTAACGGCTCAGTCCGGCCGTATCTGCCAATCGCTTGACTGTAATTTCCTCGGTAAAGTGATTCTCCAGCTCCCTTCTCGCGCATTCCAGAGCGACTGCGGTTTCGTGCTCCCGCTGCCGGGCGATCAGGGACAGCAGCTCGTAAAAGGCGGCCTCGCCCCGCAGCCGTTCGGCCATGCTTCCGTCTTTCAGGCAGCCGGCCATTTTCTCGCACAGACCGATCGCAACGGCAGACGGCGCAAGGCAAATATCGCCCTGCGCCGGGAAAATGGACAGATCCGCAGCTTGAAGCCGAAGCACGTATACGCCGAGACCGCGTTCTTCATGCAGGCCGAGCTCCAGCAGCTGTCCGGGACGGCCCAGGAATACCGAGCCGGCCTTGAGCGGATAGTATCGGCCGTCCAGCACGAGCCTTCCCTCGCTGGCTTCGGCGATGACGAGCACCAGGCTGTCCGGGACGAGGAACGTTCTCTCTCCGCGAATCTCCGGCGGGCTTTCGCAAACCCGCTCGATCGAGAGCAGCTTAAACGTCGTTCCGGATGCCGCCCCGAATAACAACGAGTCGCCCGGGTTGTTCCGATTATTGGACGACATAACGCAGCACGTCCTCGGCGATTTTCTCGTCGGCGATGACGTTCTGATTAAACCAATGTCCGGAATCGATCGGGAATACGCGTCCTTCCTTGACGGCCGGCAGGTTTTGCCACAGCGAATTCTCCTCCGGAGGCTTTGCTCTGCCCGGACCCGACAACACAAAGATGTAATCGACCTCCTGCAGCTCCGGCAGCGTCTCCACGGAATACGTATCGTAATCGCCTTTCAACAGCTCGGGCGGCTTAAAGCCCAGTTCCCCGTACAGAACGGCTCCGCCGTAAAAATGGGTTCCGAACAGCTTGTACTCCTTCTCGTCGTTCCCTTGAAGCAGCACGGCCGTCTTGTCGCCTACGGCGGCCTGGATCTGCTGCTTGGCTTCGGCGAGCTTGCGGTCGTGATCCTGCAGCGCCTGCTCCGCTTCGGTCTGTTTGCCCAACAATTCTCCCAGCCCCAGAACGACGTCGCGCCAGTCTTGCGTATCGGCGGAGAGCACGAAGGTCGGAGCGATCCGGGAGAACTCCTCGTAGCTCGCCGTCTTGAGGTAGGACGAATTCGACAAAATGATAAGATCGGGGTTGAATCCGAGTACTTCTTCCATCTGCAATCCGGTGTCCATATGCAATGGCGGGACGTCCTGAAGCTTGTCCTTCAAGTAGGCCTGCGGGTCCCCGCCCGCCGACCATTGGGCGACCGGCAGGACGCCGAGCGCGGTCAACGGATCTTCCAGGAACGGAGCGATAATCCGCTGCGGCTCGGCCGGAATCTGCACTTCGTTGCCCATCGCGTCCTGGAGCGTACGCGGTCCGGGCTGCTCCGATGGGGCAGGGGATTCGGCGGAAGGCGAGCTGTCGGGAGAAGAAGCCTGTGACGAAGACGAAGACGAAGCGGACGAGCTTGCCTGAGAATTGCTGGTCGGACGCGCCGCAGCCGGCCAGCGTCAACGATACAGCCAGCAAACATCCAAGGAGGATGGATAGAGGTCGTTTGACGGCTCTTTTTTTCTGTAAAAGCATGATAATCCCCTTTCAATATGACAGTGATAATCATTATCAACAAAACTGAGTATAAGGGATAAGCTCCGGTTTTGTGAATAAACGATAATGCTGTTTTTCCGATTTGGCTCGCACAATAGTGGGGGTTGGGGGCTTGTCGTACGATTGCCACCTGTAGTTGAAACAACCAATCAAGTTACCCGGAGAGCATCGGGCTGACGATTCGCTTAACGAATCATGTTCAGATGGGCGACTGAGGAAAGGAGGATTAGATGTCCAGATTAGCGGAGTTGGCAGCGTATAAAACGATCGTAGCGGAGAGGCTGATCGACAATTCGAACATCTGCAAGGCTTTGTTTTATTCGGACGGCGATTATCTCGATCAGCCGGATGTGACGAACCCCGAGCAGTTGCTGCATGATTGTATTTACTTGTATCCCTACAAGCCGGATGAATCGGGGATCGAGAACGGGGCTCGAACGTGGATTACGGTTTCGCTGAACGATTTTAACGGAGTCGGCAGTTCCGTAATGAGAGCCGGATTTCTCGTCATCGAGGTGCTGGCGCACAAGGAATTGCTGCGTACGGACTATGAGCTGCTGAGAACAGACGACATCGCCGCGGAAATCGACGGGATGCTGAGCGGGGGACGAAGCATCGGAATCGGCCGTCTGCAATTTGCCGGGATGAACGAAATCAGTCTGAATGCAAACCACTACGGGGTTGTCCTGAAGTATCGTCCTGTCGACTTCGGCTAACGGATTGCGGTGAATGAGAATGGATCATGACATTGAGTTAAAGCTGCTCGTAGGGTTGTCTGTAGATCTGGGCAACCAATTGTCGTTCAGCGTTCCGACGTTGCGCGCGATCGCGGATATCGGGAGCCGGAAATACGATGCGTTGATTTCGGTGCTGTTGGTCAATAAAGCCTCATTAGAGGAACTGACGGCTAGCCGGGTGACCAACTTCGAGCTTTTTGCGCTCAATTGTATGTTGAACGAGGAGTTCTGGAGAAAGGCGAAGCAGGGGCTGAAACTGTTCCTCGGGATGGAGCCGACACTGCAGGAAAGTCCTGACGGGGCTCTTATTTATTTTCAGGACGATCCCGAAATGCGGCTGGATGACGGCAGCTTTGACTATTTTCAAAGTCTGATCATGTATTCCCATAATATCCAGTTCCAGCGCGAGCAGTTCAGCCCGGGGAACGCCAAAGCCAAAGCGCTGATCGAGAAGCTGCAAAAGGGCAAACAGGAAATCTTAAGCCGCAAAGAGCAAATCTTCGACCTGGCCAGCAAAATCTCGGGAGTCGCCTGGAAGTCGAGCGGCGTGAACATTTTTAACGTCTTCGATCTGACGATTTTCCAGTTTTACGATGCGCTGAACAGGCTCGAACAGGTGGATTACTACTTATTTACTTTGCAAGGCATTTACTCCGGCCATGTGGATGGCCAGAAAATCAACTTATCCAATATCCATTGGAGCAAAAAATACAAACCTTGAGGAGAATGATGAACGATGGCAACACCTAACCGTTGGGCAATTCGCGATGCAGGCATCGCAACTTTTTATAATCTTGTGACCGGCAAACCGGTAACGACGCTTCGCACGCTGAAAACGTCCGGACTCGAAACGACCGGCGAAACGGTATACTCGCGAGGCGGCTTCGGCAATCCGAAACTGGTAGGCTTTTCGGGCAACCGGGAATCCAAGATCAAGCTTCAAGATGCGATTTTCGACAATAAGGCTTTGGCCATGCTGACCGGCAACGTGCTGTCCGAGGGCGCTGCCCCGGTTCACGTTATCGAGAATGTCAAAGTCGCGTCCGATGCGGCCGTTTTGGATAAAACCCCTGTCGGCGCACCAATCGGCGTGTTCGAGCTAAACCCGGACGGCACATTGGGCGACGAGGTTGTTCAGGCCAGCGGCACTCCGGCTACGGGCGAATATGCGATTTCCGGCAAAAATCTCACCTTCTATGCCGGCGACTTCACGGACGGTAAAGTGCTGTCGGTCTACTACGGCGCCACCTCCGATGCTTCCGCCAAGATGCTGAAGGTGACGTCCGATGCTTTCGGCGGCACATTCAAGGTCGTTCTCGATTGCCTCGTGCGCGACGAGTTCACGAAGAAGGATTTCGCTGCGCAAATTACGATTCCGAACGCCAAGTTCGAGGATGCGTTTAACCTGAATCTCGCCGTTGAGGGCGATCCTGCGGTACTGGATTTGAACCTTGAGGCGCTGAAGGACCCTGTGTCCAGCGATCTGTGGAGCATGCTGATCTACGATCAGGATGAAATGGTTTAATAGGCAATTTGAATATAAAGGGGGAGCTTGGCTCCTCCTTTATATTTATCTTAAAGCTCATGATCCGGCATTGTGGGCTTTAAGATAACATCCAATAACGAAGGAGAGAGGATACGGATATGGCAGCAAAACAAACAAAACTGACTGTGGCCGGCATTAACCGGAAGCATAATAAGGAGTTCGGCTCGCTTAAGCGGGTAGATCTGAGCACGGGGGACTATACGGAGATCTACCAACGATTCAGAAAAACATCGATCCAGAAGCTGGTGCTGGACTATATGGATATTTTGAACGCGATGAAGGAAGGCGGCCAGAAGCTGGGGAGCGGAGCGATGGTATTCGTATATTACATGCTGCTGCTCAAGCACTTCACGACACTCGGCAGTGTCATTCCCGGGGATTTGGGACAGATGATCGGCGTGGGCGAGAAACTGCTTGACTTGGGCGTTCTGGAGCAAATTATGAATGAGTTTCCCGAGCAGGAGTTGGACAAGCTGAATGCGGCCATTCAAGAGGTGAATCGAAATATGCAGACTCAGCTTGAAGCCTGGCCTAACGAAAAGGGCAAGGAGAGCGGACAATGAAGATTAAATACGGAGAAATCGAGTTTTATTCGAAATGGCTGCTGGAGCATCTCGCCCTGGCCGGCAAGAAATCGCGCATGAGAGTTCGATGGATTGAAATGTTGGGGGAGCATCAGGCGAAATTCGAGAAATTCAGAATGGATCTGATCAAGGAGCATGCGAGATTGGACGAGCACGGGGATATTGTTATCGTTGAGCCCGATGAGAACGGCAGCGGCCAGGCGGATATCATTGATCCTGAAGCCTTTCGCAGCGATCTGCAGGAGCTGTTGCTGGAGGAGTTCGTTGTGGAAGAGAACGAAACGAATCGGGAAATGCTGCTCGTATTGCAGGAATGCATCGACGAATGTCCGGAAGCTTGGTCGGGCAAAGCTGCGCTGGAATATGAAGCGGTATGCCGACTGTTCGAGGGGATTTATCAAGATGAATAAGTCAACCTTAGCCTGGCGGAGAGAGGAGAGTCTAAGTTGGCAAATGGGAATGATTTGAGGGCGACGTTGTCTGTGTCGTTGAATCAGGAAGCGGCTGTACGGGATATAAATAAGGCTATGAAGCAGTTGGAAAAGCATCCCGCGTTTAAGTCGTTGACGTTAAAAATAGATCTGGATAAAAAAATGGTCGGTATTTTGGCGAGCCTTAGCGACGCAAAAGAGGCGATGAAGGATATTTTCGTACAAGCGGAACTGGCTGCCTCAGGCATGCAGCAATTGGGAGAGGCTGCAAGAACGGCTGCTGCTACAGCTTACGCAGAATGGAATGCCTTGGGTGAGCAGCTGCTGCGAATTCAATCGCTTGCATCCGAAGCCGGCGCGCGTTCGGAGAAGGCGGTTTCTAGTGAAGCTGCTTCTGGCGGGCTGTCGGGGGCTTTGAGCGATGGAATTACTTTTATGGCGGCAATAGTAACAATAGCTACTTTTAACAAGGATATTCTTGGCCCTCTTAAGAAAGAACTAATTTTTATTGGTAGCGAGTTTATGCGTTTAGCTGCAATTCAGGGCGTACTCAGAGCAGGTACATTAGCTCTTTCATACTCTTTCGTCATGTTGGGGAAGGCATTATGGCCAGTAGCGCTCATAAGCGGCGTGATCTGGGGTTTGAGCGAACTATACAAGGCCTTCTCAGGAACGAATGAAAAAACAAAAGAAGCGGAACGGATTAACCTGGATCATATCAACTCGTTGAAACAGCAAAGAGACGAGCTGCGGCAACTGGCGGGAGAGTATGAAACCTTGCAGGCTGCGCAAGAGGCTGGATATGCTACGATCGAACAAAAACAAAAATTGCTCTCGCTTCAGACGCAACTCGTCGAATCTTATGGCGTATCAGCAAGCGCAATTAGCGCGGAAGGAGACACGTTTGGGACTACTGGCGCGCTCATTCAAATGCGAATCGATGCTTTGAACGAGGAAATCGCCGCTCAGCATGAACTGGACAAGTTGAAGCTAAAAGCCAAAGATAATGAGCGTACGGATACGATTCAGAATACCGAGGGATCGATTCTCAAGGATGAGGCGAAAATCAAGAAGCTTCAAATGGGTGCGGATAAATATCAGGAATTGGCTGAAAATACCAAAGGTTTTGACTCTATACGCTTCTCCATTGCCTCTCAAGGTATGCTAGACGATATAGCTGAACTAGCCCAAGGTATTGAAACTAAGAGAGGAAATCTTAAGACCGCTTTATCCGAGACGACTGATGTTTTAAGAACCGAATTAGATACCTATATGTCCGCAATAGAAACCGACGGAGGTCGCGTATCCGATACGCAACGAGCATTTATGGAAGGGATGCTCGATTCGATTGCCCGCAACGGCAAAGATATCGATTCGCAGGTTGCCGACATGAAGTCGGCTTTTGGCCGTCTGAGAGGTATGGGGCTGGATTGGCTTCTGGCGGACTTTAATGAAGCAAAAAAGGCCAAGGATATAGAAGGTATGGAAAAAGTAAGAGCCTCAGCCTTGCGGATGATGGATGATTTTAATCACTTTACCCCAGTAACGGATTCTTTCAGAGAATCGTTTCTTGCCATGTTCGACACAACGGCCAAGAAAGCTTCGATGTCTTCGGACGAAGTCGAACAGTTTGTTAAAAATTCGATTAAGGAACTGACCTCGCTGGAGGATTCCTATCAGAAGCTGAGTCGAGGCGAAAAGCTGTCTTCAGATACAGTGACGGATTTGATTGCTCAATATCCGAAGCTGTCTCAATATCTGGCGGAAACGAACGATTTTACGTTCCAAAAAGGGGAACTGATTAAGCAGGTAATGGAAGACCAACGTCAACAGCGGATCGAGGAACTGGAAGCGTCCATCGAGTCGACCAAAGCAAAGCGGGACGAATTGGAAAATAAGCGCAAAATGCATGAGCAGTACTTTTCGGCGATCATCAAGGGATTCAGTGCTGTACTCGGAATCAAATTCAATGTGGACAAGGATCGGGTTCTGTCTCCAGAGGAGCAGAAAGAGAAGGAGGAATTGGATCGTCTGATCGCAGAGAAGGAAGCTTCTCTTGCACTGCTTAAACAACCGATCAACATCAACGGAACCACAGGAACCTCAAAAGGTTCGTCCACTTCAAAAGAGAAATACGAACCCAATCTTAACTTCTCCAAAGCGCAGTTGGAGGTTGAAAATTACAATCGCCTGCTCGAGAAGAATAACGATGAGATCCAACTGGCGATTGCTCAAGGAGGCTTGTACGATAAGCGTCTGGCCAATCGAATCTCCTTGTATTCGGATCTTGCGAAGTCGCTGAATACTCTTGGGAAAGAACAGGAAAAGGAGCGGGGCGGACTAAGAACGAAGCTGACCAAGACCGGGCTTGTAGACAGCGCCGGAGAGGTTGTCGCCGATGTCGAGAAGCGACTGCTCGCTCTTTCCAAAGGAAAGGCTGCTGCCCGATTAGGCTATAGCGCAGAGGAATTGGAACAATTCGTAGAGCGTTATTTGGAGCTTGCGGGTGAGATCGCAGACACTGCTTCGCAATTGAGAGCGGCAACTAACGATTTAGCCGATGCCCTCCAGATCGGTCTGGACAAGATTACGGCGGCATCCACTCGCAAGCAGGACAAAGCGAACCATAAAATTGCACTGCTAGGCGAGATCAATACGGAAGAAGAGAAGAAACTGCTCGCGCAGTATTCCGCTGAGATTGTAAATGCGTTGGCGCAAGAGAGCCGCGAGATTGACGATAAGATTGCAGAGGCCAATGCGGTCATTCAAAACAAGGACAGCAGCAAGCAAGAGAAGGAAGCTTATCGAGTTCTCCTCGAAAATCTAAAGCAATCGAAGAAACAGGCGGACGAGAGCTTAATACAGGAATCCGAGCAGTACGGAAAGTCCCTGGCGGAAGCTCTGGCTTTCGGGTACGACAAGACATTAGAGGAACTTAAATACGAGAAGTCTCTCTTGGGCAGCATCGATTCGGAGGAAGAAAAGAAAAAGGCTGCCGAGCTCGATCAGCAGATTTATGACACGTTGACGAAGGGCATCGACAGATACAACCAGGATATTGTCGAGTTGGAACGCAAACTCTCGACCGAGTTGACCGACGAAGAGAGACATCGGGCGCAAGCCAAGCTTGAAGTGCTTCGGGAGTATGTCAAGAATTACACCTTGGAGCAGGCTCAGGCGGTTTCCGCTTGGGAAAATTCGGTCAAATCTTCGGCAAAAGACGCTATGTCAGCTTTGGAAGACTTTTATGCCAAACAGGGAAAAGAAGCGCAGAAGCTTCTCGACGACCAACTGGAGGATTACAGAAGGTTCATTGAGGAACGTAAAAAGTTGTTTAAGCGTGAAGACGAGAAAGTGGATTTTAACGACAACCGATCCAAGCTGCAAAAGGAAGAGGCGGAACTTCGGAAGCAGATCGCCGTTCTTTCCTTAGACAATTCCATTGAGGGACAGTACAAGAGAGAGCAGTTGGAACAGGAATTGGCCGATAAGCTTGAAGAGATCCGCAAGCTGGAGTTGGATCGGAGCAGAAGCTTGCGGGAGCAGGATTACGACGATCTCCTACGCAATAAGGAAGACGAGATAAAAACGGCCAAAGAAGCTGCGGATACAAAATGGCAGCAGGATCTTGCAGCGGACCAGCATTATTCCGCCTTAAAGCAAGCGATGCTTGAAAACAACACAGCCAAAATGCAAGATGCCATGCTTAATTTCTCGAACAATGTTCAGGTTTATATGGATGCCATCGGGGCAAGCATCGATCGTAATCTCGTCGAAAAGCTGGAGGATACACAGAGATTTCAAAATCTTGCGAATACGATTATGGGCATTCCTAATTTGAACGTACCGACTCCTCCTCCAACATCGCCGAATAGTAGCAGCAGAGCTGAAGCGACAAAAACCGCCAGGGATCTGGATTGGGATAAGTATTTGGAGAATAAGGAGAAGGCGGAGAAACTTAAAAATTCCGATCCTGTCTGGCAGAGTCTAAACACTCTAAACAATAAGCTCAGAGAAGAATGGAAGTTTCCCGACGGAAGCTACAGCCAGCTTAAGGATCTTAAGTTTTTCCACGAAGGAGGAGAGGTCGGGGTCGAAGGAACGACCACTGTGAAATGGTGGCAGGGCATGCTGAAATCCGATGAGGTGCTGTCTGTGCTTCGCAAGGGAGAAGCGGTTATTAAAAAACCGGGAGCGTTCGTTCAGCAGATGGTAGCCAGCGTAGCACAGCGAATGAATGCCGGTCCGAGCTTTGCGTTGTCGGAAGCGGGTACTTCCGGCCCGATCACCAATCATTATGAATACGATATTCGAATCGAGCGCTTGGAGGGCGGGGAAGCCGGAGCCAAGGCGCTGTTCAAGCATATAAAGACACAATCTCAGCGAGGCAATCGGATATAAGGGGGTGAATCGACTGTGACTATGCGATCTAGCATTTATTTTACCTTTAACGGGCAGAGATCGGACGATTTCGGTATCGTTAACGTCAATATGGAATCCGGTATGCTGAGCGAGCCTTTTGCTGCCGGGAGATCGATCCGCAAGCAGCGGGTCAGGGGAAGGGACCGGGGATATTTTCAGGAAATTGAGCTTGAAGAACTCAAATTTACGGTAACGTTCGCCTGGAAAAATGGCTGGGAGAACGAGGACAAGCTCCGGGAAGTGGCGAGATGGCTGCTGTCTCCGAAATATTATGCGCCAATGGTGTTTGCGGATGAGCCTGACAAAATCTATTACTGTCTGTGTGTAGACAGCCCCGAGCTGATTCACAATTCCTTGAAACAGGGTTATGTTCGGCTAAATTTTGAATGCTGCGACGCCTATGCTTATACGCCTGTCTATGAGCGGGTATTCGATCTGTCTAATAACCTTGCCGGCGGAACAACTGTCGAGCTTGAAAATATCGGAGATGCGGAATGCAAACCAATCATCTCCATCTATAAAGTCGGTAGCGGCGATATTAAGATTTGGAATCAGTCTAATGGCAATGCAGAAATGACTCTGGTGCAATTGGCCGATGGGGAGACAGTGGACATCGATTGCGAGAATCGTCTCATTAAGACCGACCTTCCGCTCACGTATCGGTACGACAACTTAAGAGGCGATTACTTAAGTCTTCCAATTTTCGACAACAAGCTGCTAGTACAAGGGCGTTGCAGATTAAAGTTCATCTATCAGTTTAAAAGATTGCAGTAAAGGAGGCGATTAGCGATGATCCTGAATGCGAACGAGTACACAGAGCCGGAGCGACCGCGACTGTATGTGGCGACCCCGAACAGAACGATAGTCGGCGAGCTTCCCGAAGCCTACAATATTAAGCTGAACACAAAGCTGGGCAACGTTCCGACGTTGAATTTCTCGCTGCCGTATCGCATTGCTCGAATGAACAAACAATTGGACAATCCGAATATCAGAAAGACGAAAAATCGCTATCTGATCAAATACGTTTACGGAACCGAAGCGGAATGGTTTATGATCAAATCTCCCTCCGACGTGATGGAGGACACGGATCGAAAGGATATTCAATGCTTCGGACTGGCGTACGAGCTTGCCGACAAAAATGTGCGAAAATACGAAGCGACCAGCAAGAACGCGACGCAAATTTTGTCTACGATGCTGGAATCGAGCCTGTGGGAGCTTGGGGTAGTTGATGCGGACTTCGATATCATGTACCGCTCCCTGTCGGTGTCGGACTCGAATGCGCTTGACGTCGTGTTCGATGTTGCGGCTGCGTTTGGCGCACTGGTTACTTTCGATTCGGAGCAGCGAACGATTAATCTCGTTCAATTTGATGAATACGGGATGAACAAAGGGTTGGAGGTCGCATACGGCAGCCTGCTCAAGAGTGCCACCAAGAGCGAAAGCACAGACGAGTTTTTCACGTTGTTCAAAGGGTTCGGCGCCGACGGAATCGGTATCCAAAGCGTAAACGCGACAGGAAGCAACTATTTGCTGGACGTCTCTTACTTCATGTACCCTTTTTCCAGGGATGAGCAGAGAAATGTGCTGGCGCATAGCGATTATATGAGCGATGGTTTATGTCATGCTCTGCTGGATTATCGGGAACTGCTGGAATCGAAGCAGGGCATCTACCAGGGGTATCTTAGTTCGCTGCAAGCTTTGCAGACTGCCCTAACAGATCGAACCAATGAACTGTATGATCTGAAGAACGAGTTGACGATTATCGAGGATCAGATTGCTGTAGCTAACTATAACAAGCAGAGTACAAGTTCTCTGGTTACTCAGAAGAATACCAAGAATTCGCAGATTGCGGCCAAAAACAACGAAATTGCAAGCGTCGAGACCGGAATGGACAACGTGAACGCTCAGATTGCTGCGCTGCAACAGGTATTGTCTTTAAGTTCCAATTTTACAGTCGGGCAGCTTGAGGAATTGAATCCGTATATTATCGAGGGTACTTACGAGAACACGAATATTACCCATCCAGAGCAGCTCTACGAGGTGCTGAAGAAAGAGTTCGATAAGGTCAAGCAGCCGAAGCTTGTCGTGGAAATCAGCATGGTTAATCTGTTGGAGGTCGTTGAGGAACAGGACAAATGGGACAAGCTCCGACTCGGAGACGTGCTGACGATCCGAAATGCCGGCATCGGGCTGAATGTACAGGCCAAAATCATTGAGCTCAACTACGATTTTGAATCCGGCGACATCGGCGTTGTGATTAGCAATGTTAGGGAGCTGTTAAGCGACGAGGAGCGTTTTCTCAGAGAGCTATATAATTCGCGAACGGCTTCGCAGAACGTGATCAGCAACAGCGGAGTGTGGAACCAAGCGTCCGAGGAGGCGTCCGAAGCTCAGCGGATTTTGAACGGCGTATGGGATGCGACAGCTAGAAGCATTCAAGCTTCCGTGGACAATACGGTAACGATCGATCGTAAAGGCGTCATTGTCAGCGACCCGAACACGCCGGACGACATTCTGATTTTGCAGAAGGGACTATTGGCGATCAGTCGCAACGGAGGCGACACTTGGTCGACGGCGATTAACGCGAACGGCGTATTTGCCGAGAGACTGGTCGGGCAGATTCTGGTCGGAACAGATTTGAGCATCAGCAACAGCAGCGGCTCGGTTAACATCAATGCCAATGGGATGACGGTTACGGATATGAGCCTTACCCTGATCAATTCTACGATCAAATCCAAAGTGCTGATCAATCCGAACGACGGGCTGAAGGTGCAGAAAAACACCGGAACAACGGGCGCTCCGGTGTGGTCGGATCAGATATCCTTAGACAGCAACGGCGATGCCTTGTTCGGCGGTGTTCTTAGCATAGGCAGCGGCGGTACCGTAGTCAAAGCCGATGGCAATACGGGACTATGGATCGGGGCATCGGCTTTCGCTAATGCTCCTTTTCGGGTGGATTTGAATGGTACGGTTACCGCAAGTAGATTTAATCTAACTGGCGGCACTATGAATATCAATAATAGATTTATTGTTGATAGCTCCGGCAATCTTACGGCTTCCGGGAATATTACGGCGAATGCGCTTGTTGCTGGATCGTTTATTCAGGCTCCGAATATTAGTGGTGGGAACATTACGGGAACTACACTGACAGGGAATACGATTCAAACATCTAGCAGTGGAGCCAGAATCGTTATGAATAGTAGTGATTTTTCAACTTACGATTCGAGCGGTAATCGCGTTATTTCTATTTCGCCATTTACTTCAACATATGGGTTAAGTGGAATAGAGTTTGGAGTAAATGCATGGTCACCTAAAGGGCACATATTTTCGAATAGTGCTCATTTTGGGATAGTAGGGCAGCAGGCTATAAGCTTTAGATCTTTGACAAGTTATCTAACTTTTTCTGGATTTATAGATTTTTCTTCTGCTTCAGTTTCTGGAATTACACTGAGTATGAACGATATCAGTGGATTATCATTAGCATTATCTAATAAAGCTAACTCAGGCTCATCTACACAAAGCGCAGGAGATGTGCTGTTAAATGGTGGAATTGCAGTTGGCACAAGATTACTCATTTCAGGCGGAGGATCGGTAGAGTGGAGAGGGATAAATATTCCATCCCATAGACATGTCCAAACCTGATTATGTTATATTGATTTTAGAATCTAAAGTGGGAGAGTGACAATGTGAAGAAATTTATAATAGGCCTATTGTGTGGTATCATTTTTGCTACCTGTGGCTCGGTGTTTGCTGAATCTGCCGTAAAGAAACTAATTGGCGAGAAGGTTAAGGGGCAATATGAAGTATCGGTTAATGGAAAAAAGCTAAGTACTCCCGCAATTGTAGTAAATGGAACAAGTTTTCTTCCAGTCAGAGAATTTGGGAATAGTGTGGGATATAAAGTTAATTTTGATCCAAAGGGGGGCATAAAATTGGAACAACAATCAGATACCCAAAGTGAATATGAAATGAGCGAGAAAGCGAGAATTGAACAAGAGCGCTTTAATCGGGAAGCCGAAGAAGCGCAAAAAGCCGCAGATACAAAAGCAGTGACAGAGGGTAGAATAAGAATCGTTAAGGAGCAAATACAAGAGACCGAGAATGTAATTGCGAGCGAGAAGAGAAAACTGATTAATGATAAAGAAATTTATATTGAACTTGGCGGGGATTTGACTATATACGAAACATCAATGATGTATCTAACGCTAACCAAGAGTATAGAGGAAAACGAGAAGAAATTAGAGGAACTGAAAAAGGAGCTTGTATCCCTGGAGGCGCAGCAGTAATCGTAAATAGATTCTCATAAAATAACGGCAAAGCACGTTACAATAAAAACTTTGAAGAGGACTCGGCAGAGTTCTTTTTTTATTATCCTAAGGAGGGTTTACAATGTCATCATTCGATTATGATTTGAGCACCATTACCAAATACAGAGCTGGTACGTCCGAAGATCCTTATATTCCGATTACCGAGGCCGGAAAAGTAAGCAATAACCATATTGTCCTTGCTGAAATTCCAGTTCGTCTTAACGGAGTGACGATTACGGGTTATTTTGAATGTAAGGAAATGCCGGAAACCGGGTTACCGTCAACAGGTTTTATTGTGGACTATAACGAGGGAATCGTTACTTTTGCGCCTGAGCAAGAGGGAAACACGGTCACAATTGCGTATGTCGGACGCGGAAATCATTTTGTAAGCAGCAAACGGATTTGGACAAAAAGAAGCGGCGACGATGTCGTTGAAATCCTGGAGGACGTTATTGAGAAAGGGGAAACGGCAGTTGGTCATCTGGAAGAAATCGAGCAAGCCCTGGATGACGCGCAGATTGCGATTCAAGCCGCTAACGAGGCGATTCAAGAGGCCAATGAAGTTAATAATTCTATCCAGCAGGCTGAGAGTATCAGACAGGCAAACGAATTAGCTCGCGAGTCTCACAAAGATTCATGGTCGTTCATGGGGGAATATAACCCTGCAGCATCCTATGAAACTAATAACCAAATTCACTTTAATGGATCTACGTATATTTCTATTCAGAATTCCGCCAATAAGCAGCCTGATCTTGAACCTGCTTATTGGAGCTTAATTGCCCGAAAAGGCGATCAAGGAATCCAAGGCGAAAAGGGTGAAAAGGGAGATACCGGTGAACAAGGCATTCAAGGCGAGAAAGGGGATACAGGAGAACAAGGGCTAAAAGGAGACCGAGGCGAGAAGGGAGATCAGGGCGAACAAGGCGAACAAGGCGAACAAGGTATCCAAGGGCTAACAGGGGAAAAAGGGGATAAGGGCGATCAAGGCGACAAAGGGGATACCGGCCTTCAAGGAGAACAGGGAGAGCAAGGTATTCAGGGGGAGAAAGGCGAAAAGGGCGATAAAGGTGACCCAGGAGAACAAGGTATTCAAGGCGAGAAAGGCGACCAGGGAGACAATGGAGATAAGGGCGACAAAGGTGACGATGTAAAATGGCTGGGGACTTATCAAGCGGCCACTACCTATGTTCCGAGGGACATTGTTGAATTTAATGGTTCCTCCTATATTAATATTCTCGAATCCACAGGTCATGCGCCAACCAACACCTTGTACTGGGATTTGTTTGCTCGTCGTGGTGTAGATGGTGCAGGCAGTTTGTCGGAGGTACTATCTACAAGCAACGATCTTGTAGTTATCAATCCTACAACGAATGCCGATGTTTCGATTTCTCCCGTGCTCAAGGCGGAGTGGAGCGGTAAACAGGACGCTTTAGGATTTACGCCTGAAAATATTGCGAACAAAAATCAACCCGGGGGCTATGCCGGGCTTGGCAATGATGGGAAAGTGCTATCTGAACAGTTACCCGTTATTGAGGATGTTTCTTGGGAGAATCTGAGTGGAAAGCCAACAACGCTATCTGGTTACGGCATTACAGACGCTGTACCTTCAGAACATGTCGGTTCTGGTGGAGATGCACATGCCCTTGCATCACAATCAGAGGCTGGATTTATCTCTGTTAATGATAAAACCAAATTGGATGGAATTGATGAAAGTGCGAATAACTATGTTCATCCTGAAAACCATCCTGCGTCTATGATTGTTCAAGATTCTGAAAATAAATTTGTGGCAGATGCAGAGAAAGCTATTTGGAATGGCAAAGTAGATACTGTAGCTGGCCGTAGCGGAGATGTAATTCTGTCTAAATCGGATGTTGGCCTATCGAATGTTGAAAACTATGCAATTGCTTCGCAAGCAGAAGCGGAAGCAGGAGTCACAACAGATCGCTATATGACTCCTGAGAGGACAGCGCAGGCCATTACAAAAAATATGCATGGAGCTATTGCTGGAATTGAATGGACAACAAGACCTAATCCCTATTTATACCAGTGGAAATCAATATGTTATGGGGATGGTAAATTCGTCGCTCTTAGTGATACAAGCGAATTTATAATATCTTCTGACGGTAGAAATTGGACACAATCGACATTGGGTTATGGAGGAACGTGGTATTCTGTCTGCTATGGAAACGGGCAATTCGTAGCTGTAGGAATGATCGATTTCGAAGGCGTGTCTATGGGTGTGTCCATGACTTCATTGGATGGAATTATTTGGAGTACTCCGAATGTTGTAGGGAATTATTTAACGGATTCTATTTACTACGGAAATGGAACATTTGTGATAACCGCAGAGAAAGCGGGAGGTGGATATTATGCTTTGACCTCTCTTAATGGAGTTACTTGGATAGAACGAACTATGCTTTCAAGTAGTTACTATAAAACTTCGATGTGTTATGGAAATGGTATGTTTATTGCAACTAGTAGTAGCGCAGGATTAATGACCTCAACAGACGGAACTTACTGGACTCTCAAATCAGGCACTAGCGGCGGCTGGAGTCATGTTAGTTATGGAAATGGATTATTTGTAGCTGTGACAGCTAGTGCTTCAAATAATAAAGTAATGATTTCTCCTGATGGGGTCAATTGGACAGTAAGCACAATTGGAATAGGTTTTAAATCTATAACCTATGGAAACGGTCTGTTTGTCGGATGTACTCAAGATAATAAAATTGCCATTTCATCAAATGGAGTTGATTGGAATCAAAAAATATTGCCTACGAACTCAAGTTATGAATATATCTGCTATGGGAATGATTTGTTTGTAGCTATAGCACCTTTTGCAAGTACTATTTTAACATCAGGATTCTACAATACAGATAGAACAAATCCAGCAAGTAGAGCAGAAGCAGAAGCAGGGATAACAAATGACAAATACATGACGCCTTTGCGGACAAAACAAGCTATAGAGTCCCAGGTGCTTGTGAAATCTGTAGCAGGAAAAACAGGATATGTAAACCTAACGAAAAATGATGTTGGTCTTGGAAGTGTTGACAATTACACTACAGCATCTCAAACGGAAGCAGAAATTGGGACAGTAAACAACAAGTTCATGACACCTTTACGGACATTTCAGGCTATTGCGGCACAGGCCAAATCCTCGCGCAGCTCGTCCATCGTTGTAGCTGCCCACAACAGCAGCGCGTCCAGCAAGGCATCAGCCGATTACGTCTGTGGCGGTACAGCAGACCAAGTGGAAATCAATGCCGCAATTAACAGTGTAGCTTCTACTGGCGGTACGGTAATTTTGCTTGAAGGGGAGTATGTTTGTAGCGCTGCTATAACGCTATGGCAGAGAGTTAACTTAAGGGGTATGGGGCACGGAACAAACGTTAAAGGGCAGATAACAGGAAGCGCAGCGAACAACCTGTATATAAAGGACATGTGCTTAACAACGAATCCGGCGACGGGTGGATATGCTATAGACATAACCGCTTCAAAATCGGTAACTATTAGTAATGTGTACGTTGGACAAATACGGGGGAATGGCATTAGATTCAACAACTGCACAACTTGCATTGTCGATGCCTGCACTTTGAATGGTATCGGTGCATGGAATATGGAGATACTGGATTTTGTTGGCGGTTATGGGATCGTATTGTCCGGTACAACGAACGGCTGCGTTATAACGGACAACGTAGTAGAGTACGTTACTCCTTACAATTTAATTAAAGGGTCGGGTATTCGGATAGAGGCCAGCGCCGGCCATAACTTAGTAACTGCAAACAACATCATAGACTGTTATGACCACGGCGCTTTCGGCAGTGGATGTTGCAGCATCCACATTTTGGGCAGCCATAATACCGTTACAAACAACCATTGCAGAAACTACTTCGATGCAGGAATAAATATTGCTGGAAGCTACAACAACGTTCAAGGTAACACCCTGCGTAATAGCAGGACATACAGCTTCGCACCTTCCAAGCCTGACGTTGGTATCGCAGTTGCATCCGGAGCCACGAATAACCTTGTAACGAATAACGACCTATATGAATCGACTACGGGGACCAAGCTTCAAAACAGCGGAACAGGAACCGTAACTACGGCGGGTAATCGCACATGATACCTTTCGAAGATTGGGTTTATAGCAAGAAAAAATGGTGTTGTTAATAAATTAGTATAAACATTCCAAAATGATTAAAAAGAAAGATAAACCTAAAAGAGAGCGGAAATACACATTCGCTCTCTTTTTTATTTCCAACGATTAGGAGCGTGTTAGTTTTGGATAGATCAGATTTCATTGTAAAAGCGATTGTTGGATTTTTGGGAAGTATCGTCTCCATTTCAATGGGGCTGTTCGGTATGTTTTTTACTATCTTAATAGGGATGATGGCAATCGATTTTATCAGTGGTTGTATGGCTGCTATTGTTAGCGGAGAGGGAATGGAATCAGTCAAAGGTTATAAGGGGTTATTTAAGAAAATCTATACTCTGCTCTTGTTGGGCGCAATCTTATTGGTCGAAATTTCTGTCTTGGAATCAAATGGTGTCGTGACTGATGGCATATCTTCTACGTTCATCCTTATTGAGTTAGTGAGCATCATAGAGAATGGTAACAAGATGGGATTGAAGTTAGGATTTCTTAGTAAATTCGTTGCAACAGTAAGAGGAAAGATTCCGATCCTTAATGATGAAGAAAAAGAAAACAACAATCAGAAAAAATAAAGGGACGGTATAATTCTTAAACCTTCGCGGGGAGTGAGGATACCGTCCTTTATTTAAGGAAAACCCCTGCGCGATCGTTAGGCACAGCGAAGGAAGCAAGGGAAGTCCCGGCCCCATTCATGAATTGTACGTGATGGGATCTCAAGCTTACGTCCGCGGAAACCACCGATTCAGCCTCGTCATTGGCACTCACCCGCAAGCGTTAGACAATTGAGGGGGGCTACTCCCCGGACGCAAACAAAAGCGCATCCAGCATAAGTTATGGATCACGGGTAGCAGGCTTTCACAGCAGTACCTTACGGCCAGCAAGGAGAGAAAAAAATACCCTGAGAAGTGCTTGTTGATCCCATTGTATACAAGTGTAAGAACGCATGGCAAAGAAGTGCAGACGACAAACGGCTACGAGTAATAAGCGGTATTTTACTCCGGCTCCCTCATTCGAGTGAACGGGCCAAGCGGGTAAAACAGGTAAAGCGGAATGAAGGAGCCGGAGCTCGTTTCCGTCGGTGCTGGTGTTCCTAAGAAGGTCCGGTCGTTGATCGAACAACGGCGGCAGCGCACTGGGGATAAAATGCTCGTCCGGCTTCCGTTCCTCACCCTTCGGGCTGTGGTGCGGGTTCGGCTACCACCTCCACCGGTGCACCAACTGGAAATTCTCTTCGTCCTTTCTCGGCTGTCCGGATCAGCTGGAAAAAGAGCGAAATGATCTTACCGATACGATTATACAAGGAGGATCAGATGTCCAGATTAGTGGAGTTGGCAGCGTATAAAACGATCGTAGCGGAGAGGCTGATCGACAATTCGAACATCTGCAAAGCTTTGTTCATCAACAGGCTGACGGCTGCATATGCCCCGCTGGGGACATTGCAGCCGTTTTTTTTGCTATTGCTGCGCGTCCTGGGGCTGTCCTCTGCGTCCTCCGTCCATGCCCATCCCCATGCCGCCGAAGCCGCCATCGTTTAGTGTAATCGTTATGGCATTTTGCGAGCCTTCCTCCAGATCGACGCTGACGATGTCGTCAGCTTGCAGGTCCGTTATCGTCAGCGCGGTTTCCACACGCTCTTCATTCGCGAACGAGATCTTTACGATCTTGGTATCCGCCGTAACGTTAATGTCGACGGTTTCCTCGGAGAACATATCGCCCATGTCCGGACGCTGTCGGTTTTCCCCTTGCGGACCCGCAGAACCGTCGCCGCTGGCAGGCGGCTCGGTGAAGGGAGGCTCGCCGTCTTGATTCGGTACTTCCCTCGACTGTCCCCGATCGCGGCTTCCGCCGGGCGGATTCCCATCCCGGCCTTGACCGCCCCCCCGAGCGCCGGGTTGGAAGGAGGATTTGTACAGGGTGATGGTGTTCCCGTTCACGCTCTTAACCTTGCCGAACAGGCCGGATTCCATCATCGGACCTCCTTGCCAGTCTCCCGGGCCGTTCTGGGCTTGACCGTTCGAGGCCGATTGCGGTCCGTTTCCGGAATCCGCGCTTGCCGCCCCTCCGTTAGAATCCGGCGAACTGCCGCATCCCGCCAGCGCAAGCGTCAAGGCGAGGAGAGCGGCGGCTGTTTTTTTGCTGGAAATCATATTTCTTTTCCCCTTTCATAAGCGGTATACATTGCCGTACACCGAAACTACGAATGAGGAAGGCGAAAGGTATCGCAGTAAGCCGAAGTCCATTTGCGCAAGCGAAGGTAGGTGGAGGCGAGGCGGTCGGAATCCTACCGTTATCGGCGGGGGATTGGCGGGCGTTAATGCGGCCAGTGCGGCGGCGAGGCCGGGCCGTACGGTGGCACTGGTGCAGAACCGTCCGGTGTTGGGCGGAAACTCCAGCAGCGAGATGCGGGTCTGGGTATGCGGCGCCACGGCACACGGGACTAACCGTTATGCCCGCGAGACGGGCATTATGGGGGAGCTTTTCGTGGAAAACCGGTTGCGCAATCCCGACGGCAACCCGTATTACTGGGATCTGGTCATGCTCGAAGCGGTATGGGCGTAGCCGAGTATCCGGTTGTTCCTGAATACCGACGTACACGAAGTGGAAGTCGAAGGCCTAGAGGAGGAACGGTCAATCCGCTCGGTTACGGGGTGGATGATGGGATCGGAGCGGCGCATCCGCTTCGAGAGCAAGCTGTTTCTCGACTGCACCGGAGACGGGCTCGTGGGGGGAAATGTCCGGAGCGCGGCATCGCATTGGCCGGGAGGCGGGCATATGAACGATCCTCGCGATGCAGCGAACACCTGCGCGCCGGGAGCTGCGAGCGGAGTGAAATCAGCGCATGCAGCAGCGAAAGAGGCTATTCCCTGAATCATCCAGATAGATGATGAGCAGGGGATAGCCTCTATTTTCTTGATCGAAGTGCGTTTTACCCATGCTGCGCAATGACGGGAGTCGTGCAATCCTTCTAATCCGCTCGGATGGGATCGCTGCTTGTCGAGAGCAAATGATCAATGAACCGAAACATTAGAAGAGAGTTTGTCTTTCTGCTTAACGAATGGATTCCCTGTTGAATCTGCTCCCAAGTATATTTGAAAGGATCAATTCCTTCAGGACAAGAATCCATGTGCAGTTCCAACAGCTCGCGAATCGTTTGCGAATTGTTGTTATCGGTAAAATGATCCATCAGACTTTCCTTCTCTTCCTGAGTCAAATTGCGCAGGTTGAAGACGAGATGATCCGTATCGCAGGACATGAAATAATGTTCGTACGGAATTTCTTTCCTATTTATAGTGATTCTATTAATACGGATCATTTTCCGATGATTATCGGACTTTAAGCGATTTCTGAGTTTGATATTCTCTCTTTGATCTTCATTCACTACTAGAATATGGCTGTCGGAATATCGAGTTTTTTCGATTTGTGAGGCCTCACCGCTTACTAGAATATGATCGTCTGGAATAAAGGTCCCATCCATATCGCCAATATGAATAATTCCCAGAACATTGGCGACGCTAATCTGTTGTTTCTCCAATTCATGGACAACGAACTCCCGAATTTTCTCCCTAATCTCTTTACGTGGGTCGTCTCCACGCTGGGGAACAAAGATATCCGATCGATAGGGAAATATTTTGATGCCCTTTGGCTCTAAATGATCTTGCAGTAATGCCGAAAATAATGCTTCATCGGTCGTTCCCTCGACGATCAAGAGAAGGGCTTTTGTTTTCTTCTTACTCAAACAATCGCCCCGCTTTCCGGAAAGCCTTCTTGATTGTCGTTTTATTGGTTTCCGTATACACGGATTCAGCCATTCCGCCTAGTTGTATAGCTTCATAGTATTTTCTTCGAATGTTGTTCGTCGTGCTAGTATATTTCATCTGAATGTAGCGTTTCACGGGATTTGTCGTTGTGAACCAGATGTTCTGAACGGGAAGGACCTCAAGCGCCCGAAGATTATGAGACGTAAAGATGAGTTGTCCTTTGCCCGTCTCACTGAAAATATTAAGGATTTCTCCCAGAAGGAATTCAAATACCCCGGAATCCAACTCGTCAATGACGACGCAAGTGCTTCTGTTTATGTTAAAAGCAATCAGAGCGCTGGTAATTGCGAATATTTTAAGCGTACCGGCCGATTCTGCTCGCAATGGCAGCAGCCGGCCTTCCTTCTTAATCAGCAATTCGATTCGCTTACCGAATTTGCCGTCATCTAAAGTTTCGCTGTGCAATTCCTTTACAACGACTTCAGCCCCTGGAATCAAACAACTGAATACTTCATTTTTTAAGCTAACGGCTTTCTTCAGTTCGTCGAGAATATCCAAGGGGATAACAAACGGTCGAAGTACGTTAAAGTTGTATTCGGCGATTCGTTTGGAAGAAGGCATGAAATATTTGGAACTGAACTCGCCGTGCTGAATATTCGGAATCACGATAAGATTTTCCGCGAGTGTTTCGGTTAGGAGGTGCAGGATCATCTGTTCTTCCGTATTCAGTATTTTTTCATATTGATTTTGAATTTCCTTATGGAAGAGAACCGATCTCTGGGAGTGGATGGCAATGCCTTTGCTAATTAACCCGTTCTGATTCTTACTGTTGAAAATAGCTTTTGTGTTTCGATATAGCTCCTTCTCCCGATAGCTAAAGATGTTTTTATACCGTACTTTGAGGATATTTTCTTTATAGAACAAATTCTCTTGAACCACTTTCATGGACTCATCGCCATACATTAATTTCACTTCGTATTTGATTAGGAAAGGCTTGTAGTCAGCTACCGCTGCAAATTCGAATATTAATGTACACGAGTCTTGCCCGTCAAAAATTAAATTTTCCGATCTGCTCGGAAGAGGCTCCTTGCCCAGCAAACCTCCTAGAATTCGAAAGCTTTCGAATACAGCGGTTTTCCCTGATCCGTTCTGCCCGTAGAAGCCCAGAATATCGGCATTCTGACTTTCGTCGTTGACATACTGATTGAATTGGCTGTCAAACTTGTCTTTGAAGGCTGCGGAGCCTGCATCCTTGTCAGATTCCCGCTTAGGTAAATGATTAGCAACATGATCATAGATCTGATTCCCTGTAAATTCGCCGTATTTGACATTTTTGATGTTTATAATTTCGACTCGATTCATTCGAATGATCGGCTGCATCGGTTTTTGCCACCCTTCATCTCAATGTTATAATTATAGCACTAACATCAAAATTAAAATCATTTTTCGAATAAAAAGTTCGATTTTCAAATTTAAAATAAAAAAATCGCAAGAGCCAAAGGAACAGAGTTCCGGCTATTGCGATTTTTTTGAATGGTTTAGAAACGAACACTCCCTAACCTTCCCGTCCCATCTCGGAGAAGGCTTCCTCCGCCGCGGTCAAAGTGGCGTCGATGTCGGCGTCGGTGTGGGCGGTCGTCAGGAACCAGGCCTCGTACTTGGACGGGGCGAGGTAGACGCCGCGTTCCAGCATGAGGCGGAAGAAGCGGCCGAATTGCTCGCCGTCGGAGCGCTGCGCCTCCTCGTAGTTCGTGACCGGGCCGGAGCAGAAATGCGTCGAGAACGCCCCGACGATCCGGTTGATCGTCAGCGGCACGCCGTGCCGATCCGCCGAGGCCTGCAGGCCGTCGCACAGCCGCGCCGCCTGCGCTTCCATGCGCGCGTAGACGCCCGGCTCGCGCAGCGCCTCCAGGCAGGCCAATCCGGCCAGCACCGACGCCGGGTTGCCGGCCATCGTGCCCGCCTGATAGGCGGGGCCCAGCGGGGCGATCATCTCCATCAGATCGGCGCGTCCGCCGTAGGCGCCGATCGGCAGGCCTCCGCCGATGATTTTGCCAAGGGCGGTCAAGTCCGGCCGGATCGCCTCTTGATCGGCGAACGCCGGGAACGTCTGGGCCGAGCCGTAGTGGAACCGGAACGCGCTGATGACCTCGTCGTAGATGACGAGCGCCCCCGCGTCCCGGGCCAGCTTGCACAGGCCCTCCAGGAAGCCCGGCTTCGGCATCACCATGCCGAAGTTGCCGACGATCGGCTCGACCATCACCGCGGCCACCTGGTCGCCCCAATGCTCCAGCGCCGCGCGCAGCCCGTCCAGCTCGTTAAACGGCACGGTGATGACCTCGCTCGCGATGCTCGGCGGAATGCCCGCGCTGTCGGGAATGCCGAGCGTCGACGGTCCGGAGCCGGCGGCGACGAGCACCAGATCGGCGTGGCCGTGGTAGCAGCCGGCGAACTTGATGATTTTGTTGCGGCCGGTGAACGCCCGGGCAACGCGAATCGTCGTCATGACCGCCTCCGTACCGGAGTTGACGAAGCGCACTTTGTCCATCGACGGAATCGCGGCCTTCAAAACCTCCGCAAGCCGGATCTCGTGCTCCGTCGCCGTGCCGTAGAGCGTGCCGTTATGCGCCGCGCGGACGATCGCTTCGGTCACCTTGGGATGCGCATGTCCCGTAATAATCGGGCCGAACGCTGCCAAGTAATCAATGTACCGGTTGCCGTCGACGTCCCAGAAATAAGCGCCCTCCGCGCGTTCCATGAACACGGGGGCGCCGCCTCCGACAGCCTTGAAAGAACGGGAAGGGCTGTTGACCCCTCCCACGATATGACGCTGCGCCTCTTCGTACAGTTGCGCCGAACGTACGCGTTGATTCATTGTTCTCCAACCCTCCGCATGCGAATGCCCGCAAGGGATCTTGGGGCTATGTTCCGCTTGGTGCCATGCTCATGAATGAGCTCGGCTCGGCCGACCGGACCTCGCCAGTCGACGTTCCCCCGAGCCGCCGAAGAAGCTACTGTGCCGCCGCCGAACTGGAAGAAGCGCTCGGATCCGGCGTTTCCGCAGCCGTATCGTCCTGGCTCAGCACTTCCTGCACGTATTCCTTCAGCTTGTCGCGGTCCTTGACTCCGAGCATCGCCGAACCGCCGACGTTCTCGTCGAAGACGAGGTCCATCGGAGGAATTTGCGCGGAGCCGGCCTGGTGCGAGCTGTAGCCCAGCGTTCCCAGCTTCAGCATGTCGCCGGTCGACATGTTCGTCTCCACGTAGGGAACGACCTCGCTGAGAATTTCGGGCAGCTTGATCAGATTCCAGCCGTTCTTCAGCCTGGCGGCGACGGCTTTCAGGAACTCGCGCTGCCGCTCGGTCCGGGTGAAGTCGGACAGCTTGTCGTGCCGGAAGCGCACGTACTGCAGCGCTTTATCGCCGTCGAGATGCTGCTGTCCCTGCTTGAGATCGATATCGTACCGGTTGCCGTCCGCGTTGTCCGTCCATTTCATATCCTTTTCCACATAGAAGTCGACGCCGCCGAGCGCGTCCACCAGCTTGATAAAGCCCTGGAAATCGGCGTATACGTAATACTGGACGTCCAGCCCCATCAGATTGCCGATCGTCTTCATCGCCAGGTCGGGACCGCCCAGCGAGAGAGCCGTATTGGCGCGGTTGTCCTTGAATCCCGGAATCTCCACGCGGGTGTCGCGCAGCACGGAGAACAAATGAATTTTCTTCGATACAGGGTCGAACGAAGCGACCAGCATCGTGTCGGACCTCGGGACTTCGCCTTCTTGTAAGCCTCTGGCGTCGCCGCCCATGAGCAGTACGTTGACTCGTTCCGAGCCTTCCCATTCCGGCGGCTTGTACTCCTCTTTTTCCTCGAATTGGCCGAACCGCGATTCTTCCTTGGGCTTCTGTGCCTTGTCAATTTCATTAACGCTTGCCCATGCCCACCAGCCGACTGCACACAAACAAATAAAAGCCAATCCCAGTATGGAAAACAGTGTGATCTTCCACTTTTTACTCATTCCGATAGTCCTCTCAGTTGACAGTATGCTAAAATTATAAAGTTTCGACGACGGAATAAGCAAGTTCATGTGAAAAATCGAATGAACGCGACTTGATCACAGGAGGTTCATCATGTTAGCCATAGACGTACATCAGCTGCGCAAGCAGTTCAAGGTCCAGAAAAACCGCGAAGGACTCAAGGGAGCGCTCCATGACTTGTTCAAGCGCGAGCATACCGAGGTGACGGCGGTCAAGGACATCAGCTTTCAAATTCCTCAGGGGGAAATTTGCGGTTACATCGGAGAGAACGGTGCGGGCAAGTCGACGACAATCAAAATGCTCACGGGCATTCTCGTGCCGACCTCCGGCAAGCTGCTCGTGAACGGCTTCGTTCCGCACAAGGACCGCGAGAAGTTCGTGCAGGGCATCGGCGTCGTGTTCGGACAGAGAAGCCAGCTGTGGTGGGATATCGGGGTGATCGAATCTTTTCGCCTGCTGAGAAAAGTGTACCGGGTGGACGAGGCGGATTTCCGCAAAAGATTGGACGAGCTGGTGGAGACGCTGCAATTGCAGGAACTGCTCAACCGGCCGGTCCGCAAGCTGAGCCTCGGGCAGCGGATGCGCTGCGAGTTGGTGGCGGCGCTGCTGCACAATCCTTCGATTCTGTTTCTGGACGAGCCGACGATCGGTCTGGACATTGTCGTGAAGACGGAAATCCGCGAGTTTCTGAAACGGCTCAACCGCGAGCAAGGAACGACGATTCTGCTGACGACGCACGATCTGCAGGACATCGAGGCGCTCTGTTCGCGCGTCATTATGCTGGACGACGGCCGGATCATCTACGACGGCGGACTGGAGGAGTTGAAGGCCCGCTGGGGCAAAGGCCGCGAGGTGCAGTTCCAGTTCACCGACCCGGTGACGCTGGCGAAGGTGTCCGCGCTGACCGGAGAGCTGGAGGTTCGCTGGTCGCTGGACAACGACTTGACCGCCAAAGTATGGATTCCCCGCGAGATGAACGTATCCGAGGTGCTGTCCCGCGTCGTGGGCCGGCTTGATATTAGCGACATCAAGATTTTCGAGACGAACACCGACGAGATCGTGCGCGAGATTTACCAGTCGGGCAGCGCCGAGGCGCCACGCGATCTGTCCGCCCTGAGCGAAGGGGAGACAACCGTCGGGGACCGCGAGACAAAGAGCGAGACCGAGAAGACGGGGGCGGGAGCGGCGCGATGATGAGCATGTACTTGGATTTCGTCCGCATCCGCTTCCTGATGATGCTCGCGTACCGGGTCAATTACTACAGCGGCATTGTAATCTATGCGATCAATATCGGGGCGTATTATTTTCTGTGGAAGGCGATTTTCGGCGAGGCGGAGACGCTGCAGGGGTTTACCGTCATTCAGATGTCTACGTACGTGGCCGTGTCGTGGATGGCGCGGGCGTTTTATTTTAACAACCTGGACCGGGAAATCTCGAACGAGATCGTCGACGGCAGCGTGGCGATCCAGATTATCCGACCGTACTCTTATTTGTTCGTGAAAATGATGCAGGGCTTCGGCGAAGGGCTGTTCCGTCTGCTGCTGTTCATGATTCCGGGGATGATCGTCGTTTCGTTTATTTTTCCGCTGGAACTGCCGACCGATCCGGTGCAGTGGATCGTTTTCTTCGTGATGATCTGGTTCAGCTTTCTGATTAATACGCAGCTTAACCTGCTGACGGGGCTGGGGGCGTTCTTCTTCGAGAACAATCAGGGCATCATGTCGATGAAAAGAATTATGGTCGACTTGCTGTCCGGTGTCGTCGTTCCGATCGCTTTTTTCCCGGGATGGGCGATTTCGGTGATGAATTGGCTGCCGTTTCAGGCGATTACGTATTTGCCGGGCTCGGTGTTTACGGGTCGTATTCAAGGGGCGGACGTGTGGAACGCGCTGCTCGTGCAGGTCGCTTGGACGGTCGTGCTGATCGTGCCGATTATGCTCGTGTGGCGCGCGGCGCGGCGCCGCCTGTTCGTGCAAGGGGGTTGAGGAGAAAATGAGCCGATTCGCGTTTACGTTGGGCTTGTATCGGGATTATCTAGCCAACTATTTGAAGACGAAGCTGAGCTACCGCGCCGATTTCTGGATCGAGGTGCTGTCGGATCTGCTGTACAACGGGTTGAACCTCGTCTTCATCTTCATCGTGTTCATGCATACGCCGTCTCTCGGCGGCTGGAGCGAGGCGGAGATCGTGTTCGTCTACGGATATTTCATGCTGGCCTCGGGCATCTTCTCGACGTTCTTCAGCGCCTGGAATTTCAGCGAGCGATATATCGTCAAAGGGGAGATGGACCGGGTGCTGACCCGTCCGGCGCACTCTCTGACGCAGGTCATGCTGGAAAATATGGACCCTCCTGCGATCTTCGGCTCGCTGGTCGGCCTCGCGATTCTGATCTCGTCCTGGGCGACGCTCGGATTGCCGTTCCATGGGTACGATCCGCTGGTGCTGATCGTCATGGTGCTCGGCTCCTGCTTCATCTATATGGGCATCTATACGGCAATGGCGGCGATCTCGTTCTACTCGGACGCGCCGACCGGCATCGGTCCGCTCATCTACAATATTCAGAACTACGGGCGTTACCCGGTGGAAATCTACAATAAAACGATCAAGTTTCTGCTGACATGGCTGCTTCCGTTCGCGTTCGTCGGCGTGTACCCGGCGTCTTTCTTCCTCGGCCGGTTGGAGGAATGGTGGATGCCTTGGCTGACTCCGGTCGTCGGGATCGTTTTCTTGACGCTCGGCGTCGCGTTCTGGAATTATGGCGTGAAAAGGTATCGGGGGGCGGGGAGCTGAGGTAAGCATTAAATTCGAAGAGGCTGTCTCTTAAGTCGTCTTTTTAGATGACGAAGAGATAGCCTCTATTTTCTGTGTCGATTGCGTCTGCTCCGTATCCGTTGTTTGATTTGTTTACTATTTGTTTAGTGGCTTTTTGTATACTCAAGATGAAATTTGTCGAATGGATTCAAAAATCTTAACGAGTTTTTTTCGGAAGGAGAATGTTCCCATTACACGCTCAATTAAACGTTTGTCAGCCGGAGTACTGGCCTTGTTGTTGCTATTTATGGAACTGATTGCGCCAGTACCCGCATCGGCAGGTTCGGCAGACTCCCCGTATACATGGAGCGTCAGGAGTCCGCTGCCGAGTTCGAATGCCTTGAGGGACGTTATTTTTGCGAATGGAATCTTCATAGCGGCAGGAAGCGAGGGGACGATTGTCACCTCGAGCGATGGAATCGAGTGGCAAAGCCAAAGCTCGGGCGTCTCGAAACTCCTTACTGCCCTTGTACATTCGGATGATCTCCTGGTAGCTGTAGGAGAGGAAGGCGCGATTCTGACCTCGGAGGATGGCAGCGTTTGGACAACCCGTACCTCCGACGTTAACGGCTACTTGCGCGACGTTGCGTACGGAGGCAGTCTGTTTGTTGCCGTTGGAGATAGCGGCGCTATCGTCATTTCCCCGGACGGAAAAGCTTGGACGAAGGTTCAGAGCTTGCCGACGACAAGCCATCTTATGGGGGTGACCTATAATCCGAACGTCGGATTTGTCGCGGTCGGATATCAAGGAACGGTACTAACCTCGAGCAATGGAAGCGATTGGACGATTCAGAATTCCGGAGTGGCTTCCAACCTCAGCATTACGGATGTCGTCTACGGAGATTACGGCTTTACAGCGGTCGGTTTAAGCGGCACGATACTGGCCTCGGCCGACGGGGTAAGCTGGTCAAGCAAGACGCCTCCCGTTGTCCGTCATTATTACGGGGTGGATTCCGTTAACGGCAAGCTTTTAATATCGGGAGGAGCTGCGACTCTTGTCGAGTCTCAGGACGGAGAAGACTGGATCGACCTCGTTTTGAATATTCCTTATAAAGGTCAGATTAGCTTGCAGGCTGCCGCTTACGGCAATGGGATATATGCAGCGGTGGGGGACTGGGGCACGATCGTGACCTCTGCGGACGCTGTAAATTGGATACAAAGAAACAAGGGGACGGGCTATGTTCTTAACGATGTGGCGTATCATGACGGAGCCTACGTGACTGTAGGGGAGAACGGCGTTATTCTCACTTCCTCGGATGGGAAGGAGTGGACCTTTCGCTCTTCGGACGTAGGGCAGACCCTTACCGGGGTCGTTTTCGGCGACGGCATTTTTATGGCGGTCGGTTACAGGGGGACCCAGGTCATCTCTTCGGACGGGGAGACTTTCGAGGTTCAAACTATGCAGCTGCCGAATATCGCCAATATCAACAATGCGAGCGTTCTGGATGTGACATACGGAGACGGCGCCTTTGTCGCAGCGGGAGGCGAACTCGGCGGCAACGACCTCATACTGGTCTCTGACGACAAAGGGGCAAACTGGACGCAGCATTCGTTGGGGGTGGCGAACTACAATCGCGGCGCAGCCTTTGGCAACGATACGTTTATCGTGGTCGGTACTCTTGCCATGGGCGTTTCCAAAGATGGAGGAAGCACCTGGACGAAGCTCGAGTCGATGAAGGATTACTACGACGTCGCTTATGCGAACGGCGTCTTCGTCGCTGTCGGCGGCCAAGGGAAGATCGCCACTTCGACGGACGGTTTAACCTGGCAATTGCATCCTCAGTCCGCTTCGGTCTATTTCAGGGGCGGCGTTACCTATGCGGACAACACGTTCTTGGCCGTTGGATCGGAGTACGATGTCGTAGGAAATCAGGTCGTCGGGTACAGGGGACAGGTTGCAACTTCTCCTGACGGCATCAACTGGACGATTCGTCCAGCAGGCATCGACAAGGAGCTGCTGAGAGTTGTCTATGGCGACAGCGGTTTTGTAGCCGTGGGCAGGTACGGAGCGATTATCCAATCTTCGCGGGCTGCTTCGCCTGTTGATCTGAGCACGGTCGACATCGATGTGGTTTCCGGTTTGCTGACGGGAACGAGCGCGCAGATGGAGTACAGTCTGGATTCCACGGACGGAACAGACGGGACGTGGCTGACGGGGGCTGCGGATAGCACGTCTGTTACCTTTGGGCCGGGCCAGGATGTGTATGTGAGGGAAAAGACTAATCCGTCCAATATGCGCAAGGTCGGCAGCATTCCCGCACAGGCTCCTGCCCCGAGCGTTGGGGCGGACCTGAGCGGGGGCTTGTCCGCAGTGAAGCTGACGGGCGCGACGACGGCGATGGAGTACAGTCCGGACGGAGGCACGACTTGGCATGCGGTGACAGGCGGGATTGCCGACGGCACGGAGACAATCGATGCCGGCGCGTCCGGCGCGGACTTGCGGGTGCGCATCGCCGCGACCGCATCGCTGCTGCCTTCGCTGGCGACGGGCAAGCTGAACTCGCTGATCCTGGCAATCACAAGTCATCCGGTTGACGCGACGGGTGCTCCCGGAGGAAGCGCCACCTTCTCCGTCCAGGCGACGGGGGCGAATCTGACGTATCAGTGGCAGTTGGACGCTCTTGGCAACGGTACGTTCATCAATATGCCGATGTCCACAAACTCGTCTCTGACGCTCGTTAACCTGACGGAGCAGCAGAACGGTCAGCGCTTCCGGGCAGTCGTGACGGGCGACGGCGGTTCGGTGACTTCGAATGTCGCGACGTTGACGGTCAGCGCGCAGCCGGCGGGGTTCGTCGTGCAAGCGACCGGGGGCAACGGTCAAATACGGCTCGAGTGGAATCCCGTAGCCGGGGCAGCCGGATACGACGTGTATAAAGCTGCCGCACCCGGACAATACGGGACGCTGCCGGAAACGACTGTAACGTCGGCCACTTACACGATGACCGGGTTGACTAACGGTCTGCCCTACTATTTCAAGGTTCAAGCCAAAGCTGCCGATGGCCAGCTTCTCGAAGAGTCCGGAGAAATTCAAGCGATCCCGGCAATCGCGCCCGGAGCGCCCACCGGGGTATCGGCGACTGCGGGCAACGGCAGGGCAACGGTGTCGTTTACAGCTCCAACGGAAACAGGCGGCAGCCCGATTACCGGCTATGAAGCGACCGCGATGCCGGGGAATATAAAGGCTGCCGGCTCAAGCAGTCCAATCACGATTACAGGCCTGACGAACGGAACAAGCTACACGTTCACAGTGAAGGCGATTAACGGAGCGGATAAGAGCGAAGCCTCAATGATGTCCAATGCGGTGACGCCCACCGCGCCTCCGAGCAATAATAACGGCGGCTCGACGCCTGATTCGAGCGTGCCTTCTCCAACTGCGCCGGCAAAGCCTGAAAGCGTCGAGGTGCTGGTGAACGGCAAGCCGGAAAATGCGGGAACGGCCGTGACCGAGGAGCGGGAAGGGCGGCGCGTGACGACAATTTCCGTGGACGAGGACAGGCTGAAGCAGCGTCTGGAAGCGGAGGGCGACCGCGCCGTTATCGCCATTCCGATCCAATCGGACAGCGAGACGGTGGTGGGAGAGTTAAACGGACGCATGGTGAAAGACATGGAAGCGCGCCAGGCAATCATCGAGATCCGTACGAAGCAAGCCTCCTACACGCTTCCGGCTCTGCAGATCAATATGGACGAGCTTGCGAAGCGTTTCGGAGCGAATCCGGAGCTGCAAGATATCAAGCTTCGCATCGAGATTGCCGCTCCTTCGGCAGCGACGGTACAGATGGCCGAGAGCTCCGCTGCCACGAAGGGACTGACGATCGTCGCGCCTCCGCTGGATTTCAGCGTCAAAGCGGTCTACGACGGCATAACGGAGGAAGTAGCGTCGTTTAACGCTTACGTTCGGCGGACGCTGGCCATTCCGGACGGCGTTGATCCTAATCGAATTACGACTGGGGTCGTGATCGATCCGGACGGTACAGTGCGTCATGTGCCGACCCGGGTGACCAGGATCGACGACGCCTATTATGCGATCATCAACAGCTTGACGAACAGCACCTACTCCGTCATCTGGCACCCGCTTGAGTTCGAGGACGCCGCGCAGCACTGGGCCAAGGAAGCGATCAACGATATGGGCTCGAGGATGGTCGTGAACGGAATCGGCGACAACCTGTTCGGTCCGGATCGCAGCATTACCCGCGCCGAGTTTGCGGCGATTCTGATTCGGGGACTGGGTTTGAGGCCGAACAGCGCCGCAGGGAACTTCTCCGATGTGAAGACGACGGATTGGTACAGCGGAGCAATCGGTACGGCCTATGCGTACGGCTTGCTGAACGGCTATGAGGACGGCTCCTTCCGTCCGAACGAGTCGATTACACGGGAGCAGGCGATGCGGATGCTGTCCCAAGCTATCGCGTTGACGGGGCTGCAAACGGGAGCATCCGGTTTGAACGTGGAGGAGCTGCAGCTATTCAAGGATGCCGGCCAAGTTGCCGATTGGGCAGTCAGGGGCGCGGCGGACAGTGTAAGCGCAGGTCTTGTCTCGGGCAGAGCGAACGGTCGACTCGCACCGAAAGCTAGCGTCACGCGGGCGGAAGTGGCGACGATGATGCAGCGACTGCTGCAGAAATCGGATTTAATTAACCAATAGCGAGAGAACAAAAGACCGTTAGGGAGAAGCTCCCTAACGGTCTTTTGGACGTTTCAGGAAGTATAAAATTCGCTAATCCTATCTGAATGGTCTCCGACAATAACGCGTTCATCGTCCGAAGATCGCCGCAGGCGCTTTTGCTTGTTTGTAACGTTTTTGCCGCAACGAATTTCGTATAATGTAAATATGGCGATATATGGGTGCAAAGATGAAAATGGAACAGGCAGCGGGCGCGAGACGGTTAACTGGACCTCGAGGCCAAAAAATTCGCATGTCGAGCCTCATCTATGAGCTATTGTCGTACACTCCAAGCCTCCCCGGCGGGTAAATCTCTAAATGCGCTGCTGTTGAGTATTTGCCAGAAGGGTATGATTTTCTCCTGCTTGATTCAAAAGGGACCCAGGTTATTGTTGCCTTTACATGCTTCTCCATTTTATTTGACCACCATTACAACTACCACGAGGCCATTCGAGCACACCGCCAAATTGGTAGGTGTAGCCCTCTACACCAAGAGTCGTCTACGACCTGTCAAAGTGGTATGTGCCGACAGTAGGAATGAGCGAGTACTGATTAAGAAAAATCGCCAAATCACCCTGATGGTCTTTTGGATTCGGAGGATGTAGTTGTCTGCCAGACAACTAGCGACGCAAAGATCATTAAAATAACAATTGATTCGAGTAATGGTTATAGATATAAAACCGTTAGGAGGTTCGATTTGTTTAAGCAGAAGGCATTATATTATTTGATTTTCTATCTGTTTGGTTATGCAATCTCTTTAATAAATACAGGAATCCCTAATTATATGTATTTGATTCCAGTCAAAGTAATTGCACTGGCATTCTCGTTAATCGCAGGTAATGCGAGTTTCTATGTTATTGTACTGAGACGAACAATTGCTGAGGCTGGTGTTCATATAATTAAATATTGTTTCATCGCTATTGTATTGCTATTTTTCTTTGCGTTATTCAAATCAATAATGATAGGTTTTGGAATCGATATAACTCCCCTCATTGGGATATAGCGTTTTAATCAAAGACATGCCCACAAGTCGGTTCGGGTCAGGCATTAAGAACGGATATAGTATAGTTCCAACTATTAGGGAAAAACAGGATTTGTTGTGAACGAGGATAAAATAATAATCTTGGTGAAGTTATTACTACTGAATCATTAGTTGAAGCACTATATCATGCGCTTGATATTTCAACAGCCTTATAAAATCCATGCCACATGCGAATGTAACAGCTGGTCGAGTTTACTTTTACTAAGAGGACGAAATCGGAATGTCGTTTAATATCCATTCATCT